>DASRRB010000113.1:0-2233 GCA_035695985.1 Planctomycetota bacterium
CGGGCTCGCCGATGGCGACGCCGACGCCTTCTTCCACGCCGAGCAGAACGCCCGCCTCGTGCGCGACGCGGAGCGGTACTACCGGACGATGTTCCACGGTCGCGTCGAGTCGTGGAACGAGCGCGACCGCCACATGGCGGCGACGCTCGAGGCGCTGCGCGCGCATCTCTCGGCGCGCGACGTCGCGCCGAAGATCGTCGTCTGGGCGCACAACTCCCACCTCGGCGACGCGCGCGCGACGGAGGTGCACCGCTTCGGCGAGCTCAACCTCGGCCAGCTCGTGCGCGAGCGGCATGGCTCCGACGCCGTGCTCGTCGGCTTCACGACGCATCACGGCACCGTGACCGCGGCGAGCGAGTGGGGCGGCCCCGCCGAGCGGCGCCGCGTCCGCGAGGCGCTGCCGGGCAGTCACGAGGCGTTCTTCCACGGCGCGCGAGTTCCCCGCTTCCTGCTGCTGCTCGACGGCGCGGGCGAGGCGGACGCGAGGCTCGCGCAACCACGGCTCGAGCGGGCGATCGGCGTCATCTACCGGCCGGAGACCGAGCGAGGGAGCCACTACTTCGAGGCGTCGCTCGCGCGGCAGTTCGACGCCGTGATCCACGTCGACGCGACGCGCGCCCTCGTGCCGCTCGAGCGGACGGCCGAGTGGGATCGCGGCCATCCCGACACTTTTCCGACCGGGATCTGAGCCGGACCCAGCGGCGCGCTACGCTCTCGCGCTTCGCTGGGGATGAAAGGAGGAGGTCCGATGCTCGTCCCGCTGCTGTTCGTCGCCGCGCTCTCGCAGGCCGCGCCCGCTGCTCCCGCCGCGCCGCCCGCGCCGCGCGAGAAGATCCCGGTGCTGATCCTCACCGGACAGAACAACCACGACTGGCAGTACACGACGCCGATCATCAAGGCGTCGCTCGAGGAGACGGGACGGTTCACGGTCGACGTGACCGAGGATCCGGCGAAGACGCTGGCCGACGCGGCGGCGATCGCGAAGTACCGGTGCTTCGTCCTCAACTACTACAACCCGGCCGACAAGAACGGTTACCGCTGGGGCGAGCCGGCCGATTCGAACTTCCTGAACGCGATCAAGAACGGCACCGGCGTCACGGTGATCCACGCCGCGAACAACGCGTTCCCCGGCTGGACGGAGTACGAGAAGCTCGTCGGCGACCTCTGGCGCGACGGCACCTCGCACGGCGACTACCACGCCTTCGACGTGCGCATCACCGATCGCGACCATCCGATCACGCGCGACATGCCCGACATGAAGGCGCACCCCGACGAGCTCTACCACAAGCTCGTCCGCACGCCGGGCGTCAGCGTGCGCGTGCTCGCGACCGCCTTCTCCGCGCCGGAGAAGCACGGGACCGGCAAGGACGAGCCCATGATCATGGTGCTCGAGTACGGGAAGGGCCGCGTCTTCCACACGCCGCTCGGCCACGTCTGGCCCGGAGCCGAGGCGACCCACGCGACGTGGGACGATCCGGCGCTCAAGCTGCTCGTTGCGCGCGGGACGGAGTGGGCCGCGACCGGCGCGGTGACGATCCCGCCGGTCCCGCCGGACCAGCTGAGCTTCAGCGAGCAGCAGCTCGGCTTCCGGCTGCTCTTCGACGGCACGACCAACAAGGGCTGGCGCGGCTTCAAGAAGAAGGACTTCCCGGCCGCGGGCTGGGAGATCGCCGACGGCGCGCTGCACGCGGTGGCGGGCGGCGGCGGCGGCGACCTCGTGACCGCCGACGAGTTCGGCGACTTCGAGCTGCGCTTCCAGTGGAAGGTCGCGCCCGGCGCGAACAGCGGCGTGATCTATCGCGCCGGCGAGGAGCTCGACTACCCGTGGCAGACGGGACCCGAATACCAGGTCCTCGACGACGCGAAGCACGCCGACGGCAAGGACCCGAAGACGAGTGCCGCGTCGCTCTACGCGCTCTACCCCGCGATGGAGAAGACGCTCGCGCCGGTCGGCGAGTGGAACGACGGCCGCATCATCGTCCGCGGCAACAAGGTCGAGCACTGGTTGAACGGCAAGAAGGTGCTCGGCGCGGAGATCGGCTCGGCCGACTGGAAGGCGAAGCTCGCGGCGAGCAAGTTCGCGTCGATGCCGCAGTTCGCGACGCTGCCGAAGGGCCGGATCAGCCTGCAGGATCACGGCGACGACGTCTGGTTCCGCTCGATCCGGGTGCGCGAGCTGTCGGCTTCGCCGTCCGGGAACTGATCCGAGCCGCGCGCGCGCCGAGTCGCGATC
>DASRRB010000114.1:0-31725 GCA_035695985.1 Planctomycetota bacterium
TGGAGCGGGCGCTTGGTCCGCTGCTCGTTGAAGTCGTCGATCCGCCGGTCGGCGCCGCGGACGAACCGGGCGACGCGCGCGGGCAGCGGACCGTCGCTCGGAGTCACGTCGACGCGGACGAGCGGCATCGGAGACCCCGAGGGGGAAGGGACGCTCGAACAAATTACCGCGCGCGGCGCGCTCCCGCTCCGAGTGAACGATCCCGAGGCCTCGCTGCGTTACTGGAAGCGCGGACGCGCCGCATATCGTCACGGAAGCGGGACGGAGTCGAGGAGTCCGGGTCGATGCGAACACCCACGAGATGGTTCGTGTGCCTCGCGTTCGCAACCGCGATCCGTTGCGGATCGACGAATCCGGCGCCGTCCGCCACGGCCGCGCCGGCCGCCCCGCTCTCCGCCGCCGAGTTCGCGAAGGCCTACGGTCTCGCGCTCCAGCCCGCGCCGGCGGACGGCGTCCCGATCCGCGTGGTCGACGCGGCGAGCGGGAGGCCGGTGGCGGACGCGTTGGTCGTCGCGGTCGACGAGACCGACTTCACCTATTCCGACACCGACTACGAGGACGGGGAGGAGCGCAACGCGCGATCGCTCCTGAGACGAGAGGGATGCGCGACTGCGACCTCCGGCGACGGTGTCGCGCGCGTCGCGGACCCGACGGCGCCGCTCTCCGTGTTCGTCTGGAGCGGAGAGAAGTTCGGCCGCACGACGGTCGAAGTCCACGACCGCGCGGAACACGTCGTTCCGATCGCGCCGCGCTCGTTGCTCGTCGAGGTGGTCGACCGGGACGGCCGGCCGCAAGCGGGCGTGCCGATCCAGATGGCGAAGTGCTCGCTCGAGCCGGAGTCCACCGGGACGACGGTCGGGACCACTGGCGCGGACGGCCGCTTCGCCATTCCCGCGCTCGAGCTCGAGCGCGGCGTTCATCGCAGCTGCGGGCGGCGCGATCTCGTGATGCTCGGCTCGCTGATCGTCGGCAGGGAGCTGCGCGCCGCCGACGCGCCGGTGCTCGAGCCGGTGAAGTTCGTGCTGCCCGAATGCGGATCGGTCGAAGTGGAGCTGCAGGACGCGCAAGGGCGGCCGTTGCGGAAGGACGCGGGTCCTGGATTCTCGGTCGCACTCTTCGTCGGGGGTTCCTGGCGTCCCAAGGGCCGCGCTTCCGATGGGGTTCAGGATTGGCCGGAGCGGTCGCTGGAGGTTCCGTTCGTCGACGGCCATTGCCGCCTCGACCGCGTCGAACTCGGCGCCACGTTGAACTTCCGACTCGAGATCGGGTCGAGCGCCCGGTCGTTCACGTTCGACGACCTGAAGCCGGTCGGCGCGAGCGCCGACGCGACGACCGTCCGCGGTCCGACGGCGGTCGGCGAGGTGACGCGCGTCGTCCTGCGTGCGGAATGGTTCGGTGCTCCGGTCGACGGCGCCGTGGCGAGCTCGGCGAAAGATGCGTCGGTCGCGATTCCGGACGACTCGTCCGATGCGACGGCGCCAGAAGTCGTCGACTCGCCCGATGCACGCAGCTCCGTCGCGGTCTCCGTCCGGGTCGACGTACCGATCGATCCCTGTCGTCTGCGCGTCCGTCTCGACGGCAACCGCGATCCGCACGAGCACGACTCGAATGCATGGATCGACGTGAACGGACGTGCCACCGTCCGCAACGTCCCCGCCGGCCTGCACTCGATCGAGATCACGTGGAGCAGCTTCTCGGACGTCGACCCGGACGTCGTGCTGCACGAATCCGCGCCGTTCGAGGTCGCGCCCGCACAGCACCTGCGCGAACCGCGTCTCCTCGACGTCGACCTGCGCGGAAAGCTGCGGCGCCTGCACCTCGACGTCGTCGACGCCGCCGGCCGTCCGCTCTCCGGCTTCGTCCGGACCTCGCGTTAAGGCGATGCGGCGTTCGAATCGTCGGACAGGTTCGAGGACGGCCGCGCGGATCTGCTGACCCTCGCAGGGAACGACGTCCGGACCGAGATCGTCGTGCAGCGCTTCCGTCCGCTCGTCCTCGACCGGCGCTCCGACTCGAAGCGCGTCGTCCTGAAGCGCGGCATCCCGGTCCGCCTCGCGCTCGCGCCCGGCTTCGAGATGCCGGACGCTTCGCAGCTCGAGGCGCGACTCGACGTCGGCGTCCCCGAGCTGCCGCATTTCGTGACCGATCGCGACGAGCTGCGCACCTTCGAGCTCCGCCCCGGCGCCGAGCTGCGCTTCGAGCTCGCCGAACCGGGCTCGTGGCCGCTCGTCTTCCTGATCGGGCGCAAGGGCGTGAACGGCGAAGAGAACGTCGAGGAGTCGCACCTGCTCGACACGACGATCGACGTCCAGGACCGCGCCGACGAGCAGACCTTCGTGATCACGCCCGACCGCGACTGCTGGGACCGGCTCGTCGGGGAGCTCCGTGCGTCGAAGTGATCGACGCCCTCGCGCGCTCACGATCGCGATCGCGCCCGCGCTCGCCGCCTACCGCGCGTGGAACTCGTCCGCCTTCGCGTTGACGATCGTCATCTTGCGTGTGAGCGCCTCGTACGGCTCGTCCTTCACGTTGACGAGGCCGTAGTTCGAGTCCTCGCCGTCGGGCCGGCCCTCGCGTGGCTCGTCGACGTACTGGAACCAGTGGTAACCGACGACGTCGGGCTGGTCGAGCGCGAAGAAGACGTACTGCTCGAAGCCGATGGCGCGGTCGATCTGCGTCGCGACGAGGGGGCCGGAGCCCTTCTTGTTGGGCAGGCCGCTGTCCCGGCCGCGGAAGCTGAACTCGCCGATCAGCAGCGGCTTGCCGAACGCCGAGTACTGTCCGATCAGCCAGCGCGGATCCTTGCCGTACGCGTTGAACGAGACGACGGCGACGTGCTTCGTGGCGGCGGCGACGACCGGCGGGGAGGGCAGGTAGGCGAAGCGGCAGCCGAAGACCATGTGGTTCGGGTCGGCGTCGCGGATCGCGTCCTCCGTGATCTGGAAGTAGAGCTCGGCGACGCGCGCGAGGAACGCGTCGCAGTCGGCGGCGAAGGCGACGCGCCGGCGGTCGACCGAGCTCGTCTTCTTCTGCGCGGGATCGTTGATCAGGTACTTGCGCCGCACTCCCGCGGAGCCCTTGACGGCGCCCGCCGACTCGAACTCCTCCCAGCTCGAGAACCGGGTGCCCCAGACGTCGTCGAACCGCGCGACGTCGGCGTAGCGCTCGCGCAGCAGCGCGACGGCGGCGCGCCGACCGGGCGCGGACTCGGGCAGGTCGAGGAACAGCTCGAGCAGCTCGCCGTCGCCGCGCCAGTCGGGCCCCCAGCGCAGCTCGTTGTCGGTGAACCAGCCGATCAGCCACGGATCGTTCTTGCGCGGCGCGCACTGCTTCTGTGTGACCTGTCGCGCGAGCACCGCGAACTCTGGGTCGAAGACGTCGGGGAAGATCCCCTCGAGCCACGCCTTGCCGTTCATGCGCGCCGACACGTACTTCTCGCCGAGATTCAGGACCGGAATGCAGGCGAGGCGCCTGCCGTCGACGTCGATCTTCGTGAAGCCGTCGTCCGACCAGGCGCCGACCGTGTTGAAGCCCCACTGGACCAGCCGCTCCGCCGTCGCCGCGCGCCACTTCTCCGGCGAGCCGTACTGCTCCCGCGCCGTCTCGCCGTACGGAGAGCGCTTCGTGTCGCGGATCCGGTCGCCGCCGTACGTGACGCTCGCGACGCCCTTCGACAGGAACGGCTTCCCGTCCGGGTCGATCAGCCACCAGCGCCCTTGCCGCTTCTCGGTCCGGAAGAAGGCGCGCGGCGCGGAGCCCTGGGCCTGGATCGGCGCCGGAAGTGCGCGGCTCGCGGCGAGCGGAATCGCCGCGAGCAGCGCGAGAAGAAGCTTCCAGCGGGAGTCCATGCCGACATTCGACCGCGCCCACGCGCGATCTCCTTCCGGATTCGGGCGGCCGCCCGGACCGCGCGTGGGCTCAACGCGCCTCCCGCTCGACGAACGCGCGCAGCCGCCCCAGCGTCTCGTCCCACCGCTGCGAGGCGTGGTCGAGGAACTGCCGTGCAATTTCGAGGCGGCGGCCGTCGAGCTCCCAGATCCGCTCGCGGCCGCGCCAGCGGTCGCGCACGACACCCGCGTCCGAGAGCACGCGCAGGTGCTTCGTCACGCCCTGCCGCGTGATCCTCGCGCCCTCCGTGAGCTGCACGATCGAGAGCGGCCCGTCGTCGACGAGCCGGCTCACGAGCCGCAGCCGCGTCGCGTCGCCGAGCGCACCGAAGATCGGCGCGGCCCCGTCGATCCGCGCCCGTCGTGCGGCGACGGTCACGCGCGGCTCCGCAGGTACTCGGCGATGTTCTGCACCTGGATCGCCCAGCCCCCGTCGTTCATCTTGAACGCGGTCGCGCGGCGCGCCGCGGGGATCGCGTCGAAGCCCGACTCGACGACGGTGAGCTTCGTCCCGCCCTTGACCTCCTCGAGCGTGAACTCGACGAGCGTCGTCGGCTCCTTCGAGTAGTCCACCTTCGGATCGACCGCGTAGGGATGCCAGCGGTAGGTGAAGCGCGTCTCCGGCTCGATCGTCTCGATCTCGAAAGTGCCGACGATGTGCTCGTAGCCCGGATAGGTGACCCGCCCCGAGATCGACTTCCCGGCGCGGAACGGCTCCTGGAACTCCATCCGGAACCACGCCCCGAACTCCTTCGAGTCGGTGAGCGCCCGCCAGACGCGCGAGCGCGGCGCCTGGAGCACGACTTCCTTGCGGATCTGGTCGGTCGACGAGGGCTGCTGCGCAGGGGACGGCGTCATGGAACCACGACCTCCGGAACGGATGGAAGGGCGAGCCGGGCCCGCCCGGAATCAAGGCAACCGAGAAGTTGCACGAAACCCGAGAGCGCGCTTCGCGATCAATCGGGGAGAGAGGCTCCCCAGACTTCCTTCAGCGTCGCGCGGAAGAGGGCGTCGAGGCGTTCGACGGGCGGCGTCGGGTCGTTCTTCTCGCGCCCCATCTTCTCGTGGCGGTGAAGCTCCGACTCGACGAAGACCGACAGCACCGGGATCCGCGGTCCTTCGTCGAGCTCCGCGCCGGCGCGCTTCGCGACGAGGAGCTCGTCGATCGCGTGCCGCAGCGGTGGCTCGTCGACGGTCGCCTCGACCAATCGCGCGAACTCGATCGGGACGGGACCGAGGCCGCGCTCGATCCAGCGCATCGCGAGCAGCGGACGCAGCACGTAGAAGTACTTCTTGCGCCAGACCGTGTCGCCGCGCAGGTACTCGCGCAGGTTGCCCTTCGCCATGTGCAGGTAGTGGACGAAGCTCGCGGACGGGGACCAGTAGTCGGGCAGCAGCGCGCGCATCCGATCGGCCAGGCTCGACCGCTGGCGATAGACGAACGGGCACTGCAGCCACTCGAGCAGCGGGGGGTTGGACCTCAGGAAGAGACCGAGCGCCTTCTTCAGGTCCCAGCCGTTCAGGTCGATCTCGTCGACGATCGGCCGCTCGATCACGTCGCGCGGCGCGCGGATCGACAGGTACGCCTCGGGGCGACGCACGTAGAGGAAGCGGACGTCGTAGTCCGAGTCCTTCGACCAGAAGCCCCACGCGCGGCTGCCCGACTCGACTGCGAGGCCGATGACGACGTCCTCCTCGGACTCGACTCTTTCGAGGCGACGGCGGATCTCGGCCGCGGTCGTGTCGTCGACGGGCGGGACGCTCATCTCACCCCTTCACCTTGAGCTCGACCACCTGCTCGTCCTGGACGTCCTTCACCTCGAAGTCGAGCTCCGGGGTGGGGGTGCGGCGGTCGCGGCGGCGTGTTTCGTCGGGGGAGGCGTTGGGGTCGGGGGGGCGGCCGAACGTGATGCGGGCGCGGTAGCGGCCGGTCGAGGGGACGACGAGCGTCGCCTCGCCGTCGCGGATCGGGGCGGACGGGGCGGCGCCGACGGAGGCGATGGAGTCGTCGCGCGGGACCGCGCTCACGCGCAGGGCGACGAGGTCGGGGAACTTCGCGAGCGAGCCCAGGATGCGCAGCCGCAGCGGATACCCGCGGTAGAGCAGCACGTCGATCGGCGCGTCGTTGGCCCGCACCGTCTGCGCGAGGAAGCCGGGCACGACGACCTGCAGCGGCACCGGCACGGTGAGGCAGGGGACGAGCGCGCGCCCCTCCTTGAGCGGGATCGAGAGCGTCCCGCGCTTCCCGTCGAGGAAGACCGCGGCGCGCCCGATCGCGCCGCTCGCCGCGAGCTCGCCGCCCGGCACGCGCACGGCGACGTCGACGAGATGGGCGAGCGACGCGAGGTCGAGCTCCTGCAGCCGCGGATCCTGCGTCTGCTCGGCGCGGTGGACGGCGACCTGATGGAGGAGGACCAGCCGCTCCGCGGCGTCGGCCTCCTTGCCGAGCAGCAGCTCGAAGTCCCACAGCTCCGGCAGCAGCAGCCCGAACTCGAAGCTGCCGTCCGGACTGACGCGCTGGACCTCCGACGTGCGGTTGTCCGACGCGAGGCGCAGGCGCGCGTACAGCAGCTCGGACGCGAAGCCCTCGGGCAGCCGCACCAAGCCCGCGACGCCGCCGCCCATGCGCAGCTGCAGCGTGACGTCGGGCGCGCCGGCGTCGAATGCGACCGGCTTCGCGGCGAGGAAGCCGGCGCGCGACGCGACGACCTTGAGGCGTCCCGGAGGGATCTCGCCGCGGATCTCGAAGCGTCCGTCGGCCGCGCTGCGCGTGCCGGTCAGGTGGACGATGCGGTAGAGCTCCTTCACGGGCTTGTCGATCTGCACGCGGACGCTCACCGCCTCGACCGGCAGCCCGTCGTCGTCGACGACGCTGCCGCCGACGATCAGCGGCGCCGGCGTGAGCTTTACGACCCCGACGTCGACCTCTCCGCTCTCCGGCACGAGGACGTCGAAGCGCGCCTCGCTCGGCGGCGCCAGCGGCTCGTCGAAGTCGCGCAGCGCGCGCAGCCAGAGCTGGTGCGACGTCGCGGCGGTGGTCCGCATCCCCGCGCGGCTGTAGTCGAGCCGGAAGCCGCCGTCGGCGTCGCACTTCACCCGTTGCGCGCTGTTGCCGATCGGCGTGCCGTCGCGCGCCCGGTCGAATGCGTCGAGCGACGCGTCGAGGTCGAATCCGCCGAGCGGCGTGCCCGCCGCGTCGGTGACGTGGCCGACGACGATCGGCCCGACCACGCCCGCCGGGAGCGCGACCTCGACCGTGTCGCCGGCGCGCGTCGGGCCCGCGAACTTCACCGGCTCGCACGCGCGCTCGGGAATCAGCGACCGCGCCTCGCCGGCGCAGCCGAGCCCGATGCGCGGCACGCTGCCCCGTCCTTGCAGGTCGAGGGGAACGTCGAGCTTGCCGACGTTCGAGACGACGACCTTCACGCTGCCGGCGGCGGCGAGCGGCTCGCCGGCGAGGTCCACGACCTGGAACGCGAGCGCGCCGGTCGCCGGCATCTGCAGCACGAGAGGCTCCGCCGGCAGCGCGTCGAGGTCGACCGGGACGGTCGGCGGCTCCCGCATCAGGAGCGTCGCGCCGACCTCGAACCGCTGCGCCGCCGCCGCCTTCCAGGCCGAGCGCGTGCGCGACCATTCGAGGTCGACGTCGGCGATCTTCGCGAGGCCGTCGGCTCCCGAGGTCGCGCGCCAACTCGATCCGCGCGGCTGCTGGCCCTTCGGGACCAGCGCGACCTCGACGTCGCGGCACGGCGCCCCCGTCTCGTCGACGACGCGCACCGCGACCGTGAGTCGCGGCATGAGCTCGAGTCGCAGCGGCGCGAACGACCCGGCCTCGACGTCGATGCAGCCGCGTCCGGCGTCGTCGAACGCGAGCAGCCACGCGCCCGCGACGGGGCGCGCCACGCGGACCCGGCCGTTCTCGTCGGCGCGCAGGCGGGCCGACGCGCGCGTGCGCAGCTCGACCGGATCGGCGGCGAGCCGCAGCAGCTCTTCGAGCGTCGTCTTCCTCGAATCGAGGACGACGACGCTCGCGCCGGGAACGGGGGTCCCGTCCTTGTGGCGCACGACCGAGACGGAGACGCCGTACTTGACGGCCGCCGCGAGCGCGGCGCCCGTGGGAGCGGTGGCGGCGTCCGACGCTTCGGGGTCGACTTCGCGCGACGGCCCGTGCGCGTCGTCCGGCTCCGTCTTCGCCGACTCGGCCGCGGCCGACGCCGCGTCGCGCCGCGTGCCCGGCGTCGCGGCGGCGGAGCCGTCCGCCCGCCCGCTCCCGTCCCGGAGGAAGTGCCAGACCGCGCCGCCCGCCGCGGCCAGCACCAAGACCACCGCCGCGACGACGAGCGTCGGGACGAGCTTCACGGCGGCGCGTGGCCGGTCGATCGACATCGAAAACTTTCTCGGGGCGTCACGGCATGATGCCACGCCGATGGGAGGCCCGGATCCACCGGTCGAAGCTGTACCCCCGCACCGCCGCGTCACGCTCCTCCTCTCCCTCCTGTTGATCCTGGTCTGCGGGCTCGCCGTCGCCGAGTACGGGAGAGCGCTCGCCTACCCGTTCAGCCGCGACGACCTCGCCCACTTCGCCATGAAGGAGCGCTGGAAGCGGCCTCCCGCGCAGGTCCTCGACCACTTCCGCGAGGACTTCTGGGGCGGCGAGCCGGAACGAGGCCTCTACCGGCCGCTCACCTGCGCGACGATCCAGGCGACGGCGTGGGCGCGCGGGATCTCGCCGCGGGCGCTGCGCGCGGGGAACCTCCTGCTGCTCGCGCTCACCGGGCTCGCGGCGGCGGCGCTCGCGCGGCGCGGCGGCGTCTCGCGCGCCGGGTCGGGACTGCTCGCGCTCGCGCTGGTCGCCCATCCGCTCCTGTCGGAAGGCGTGATGGAGGTCGTGAGCCGCGGCGAGCTGCAGGCGACGGCGTTCGCGCTGGCGGCGGCGGCGCTGCTCCTCGGCCAGAACCACCGGCTGCTGCGCGCGCTCGCAGCGGCGGTCGCGTTCCTGCTCGCGCTGCTCTCGAAGGAGGGGGCCTTCGCGGTGCTGCCGGCGCTGCTGCTCCTGCTCCTGCCGGTGCGGAGGCGCGGCTTCGTGGCGCCGGCGCTGTTGCTGTGCGCCGCGCTCGGCGTCGCGCTCTGGATGCGCGTGCGCGTGCTGGGCGGCGTCGTCGGCCTCGACCCGCGCGTCGTCTCGACGCTCGACAACTGCCTGGTCGACCAGCCGCTCGCCGTGCGCGTGCTGACCGGCGTCGCGAACCTCGGCCGCTTCGTCTCGCTGCTGGTCTGGCCGGCGCAGCTCTCGGCCGACTACTCGTTCGCGGCGATCCGGCCGCTGACGCAGATGGGCGATTCGCACTTCGCGACCGGCGCGGCGGTGCTCGTCGCAGGGGCGGTGTGGTTCGTCGGCGCGCTGCGGCGGCGGCGGACGCTCGAGGCGTTCGGGCTGCTGCTCGCCGGCGCGTCGTGGTTCCTCGTCTCGAGCATCGCGACGCCGATCGGGACGATCTTCTCGGAGCGGATCCTCTGCCTGCCGGCGTGCGGCGTCCTGATCGCGCTCGTCGCGGCGGCCGACCGGATCGCGGGCGCGCGGACGCTCGCGGTGCGACGCGTCGTCGCCGCGGCCGCGCTCGCGCTGGTCCTCGGACTCGGCGCGCGGACCTTCGTGCGCGCCGGCGACTGGCGCGACGAGGAGACGCTCTACACGGCGGCGCTCGCGATCGCGCCCGACAGCGCGCGCGTGCAGTGCACGGTCGCGCAGTGGCTGCACGAGAGGAGGGACCGGCTCGGCGCCGGCGCCCGCGCGCGGCGCGCGCTGGAGATCAAGCCCGACTACCGCCGCCCGATGTCGGTGGTGGCGCGGCTCGCCTGGGAGACGTGGCGCGCGCAGAAGCAGCCCGCCTTCCTCGTGCAGGCGGAGATCTGGTTCTGGCTCGCCGCGAACGCCCCCGGCTCCGACCTCGACGACGCGCGCAACCTCGAGCAGATCGAGCTGGCGGTCCGCGAGACGGGCCTCCCGCGCGAGGACCTCGAGCGCGCCGCGACCGCCATCGCCGACGCGCATCCGGGGCAGCCTTTGTATGAGAAGCTGCGCGGAGCGTTCACGACGGCGCAGCACTGAACGGAGAGGATGCGATGGGCAAGCGCAAGAAGGCGGTACGGCGGACCGAAGAGGCGCGCATGGTCGGCGCCGATGCCGTGCTGGAGAACGTGCCGGCCGAGGCGAAGGCGGCGGCCGAGCAAGTGAAGGCCGACGGCGGCACGCCGCTCGTCGCCTACCGCGAGCCGTTCGGCGGGAACGGCGTCGTGCTCGCGATGCTGCCGATCGAGAAGGTCGCGCCGACGCCCTATCAACGTGACTTGAGCAAGCCGCACGTCGACCGCCTCGCGAACGTGATCGACAAGCTCGGCCGCTTCCTCGATCCGGTCGTCGCGGTGCGCGGCAAGGACGGCATCTACTACACGCCCAACGGCAACCACCGCCTCCACGCGCTGAAGAAGCTGAAGGCCCGCGCCGTCACGGCGCTCGTCGTGCCCGAGGAGGAGGTCGCCTTCCAGATCCTCGCGCTCAACACCGAGCGCGCCCACAACCTGAAGGAGAAGAGCCTCGAGGTGATCCGCATGGCGCGCGCGCTCGCCGAAGACGGCAAGCCCGAGAGCGCCCACGCCTTCGAGTTCGAGGAGCCGATGTACCTGACGCTCGGATGCGCCTACGAGAAGAAGTCACGCTTCGCCGGCTCGAGCTACACGCCCGTGATCCGCCGCCTCGACTCCTTCGCCGACGAGAAGCTCGCGAAGTCGCTGAAGAGCCGCGAGGAGATCGCCGCGCTGCTGCTCGAGCTCGACGAGGCCGTGAACGCCGTGGTCGCGACGCTCAAGGAGCGCGCCTTCACCTCGCCCTACCTGAAGCCCTTCGTCGTCGCGCGCATCAATCCCATCCGCTTCCAGAAAGTCCCGACCGGCGACCTGAAGAGCGTGGTCGAGAAGATGATCGCGAGCGCGAAGAAGTTCGACGCCGGCAAGGTGAAGACGACCGACGTCCAGTCGATGGGGGGGCCGCCGCCGAGCGAGGACTGAACGCGCCCGCGCCCCGCCCCGTCACTCCCGCTGGTTCATCCCGAGCACGTTCCCGTCCGGGTCCTTCATCCACGCCATCGCGTGCGGGCCCATGCGGGCGACGCCGTTCACCGTCTTCACGCCCGGCAGGTCGTACTCCTCGAAGCGCACGCCGCGCTTGCGCAACGTCGCCATCTCGCGCGCGAGATCGGCGACCTCGAACGTCGCGCCGGTGTCGTTCGACTTCCGGGCGTCCGACTCGAAGAGCAGGATCTCGGTCCGCTTGCCGGCCAGGTAGACGAGGAAGCCCTCCTTGGGCGAGCCGGCCACGCGCTTCAGGCCGAGCTTCTTCGCATAGAAGTCGTCGGCCGCCTTCAGGTTCTTGCGCCGGCACTGCAGCGTGGCGGTGACGGGAGACTTCGAGAGCATCGGAGGCTTCCTTTCGAGGGGGGAGGCGCGGCGCAGGAGCGCACGCGCCGGAACGGGAGCACGATCGGGACGGGTGACGCCGGCGCCGCGCTTCCGAATCTCGTCGTGCGGCGCGTTCCGCCCCGGATCTTCACGGAGCGGATCGGCAGCAGGCGCCCCCCCGATCACTCCCCCTCGTCGACCTCGTCGGGATCCCACACCGCCTCGAAGTACCCGATCATCATCTCCTCGTACGTCTGCAGCCCGAACCACACGGTCTGCGACGGATCGGGGTTGGCGGGGTTGGCTTTGCTGTTGTCGAAGTGCGCGACGGCCTCGAGCACGGTGCCGGCCGGCAGTCGGCGCGGCTGCGCCAGGATGTACTCGTGCTGCCAGTTGAAGTCGTAGTGGGGGACGACGAGGAGCTTTTCTTCTGCGCCGGGGTCGCCGGGCGTCCCGTCCTTGGCCGGCGGCAGCTTCGCGAAGAAGGTGAAGTCCTTGCCGCGCACGTGCATGTGGGGTTGCAGCGAGCGCAGCGTCGCCGCGGCCGGCAGGCGCCAGTGCGCGCGCACCTCGAAGTTCGGATCGCCGGGCGGGATCTTGAACGCGGCGGTCGAGACGCCGCGCGTGTCGAGCGGCTTCGTGATCTTGGCGTCGGCCGGCGCGAACCAGAGCGCGATCGACGTCGCGGAGTCGGCCGCCTTGCCGTTCGGCTGGTAGTGGATCTGCGCGACGAGCGTCGCTCCGGCGGACAGGAACTTTCCTTCGTCGGCCGCGAACGTGACCGCGCCGCCGCCGGAGAGGCCCGACAGGAAGTAGCCGTTCAAGCCGCCGGAATCGCCGTAGCGGAGGTCGCGTTCGATGACCTTCTGGAGGTGCTGGACGTAGAGCGGCCGCTCGTTGGGCTTCGCGCCCTGCAGGAGCTGGAACGGGTCGAACGTCGGGCGCCACGGCGGCTCGATCGTCGCCGCGCCTGCGCTCACGCTCACGCCCGCGCTCGTGCCTGCGCCGGCATCCGCGCCCGTGCGCACGCGCGACCCGTCGCCGCGGAAGATCAGCACGTGGTGGACGACCTGCGGATTCGTCGTCCGGACCTCGGCCGCGCGCACCCAGCGCGACGTCGTGAGCCCGGTCGCCAGGCGCGGATACTCGTAGAGCAGCGTCCCTTCCGCCGGGACGTGGAAGGTCGGCGTCGTGAGCACGAGGTCGGGCGGCTCCGCGAGCGACCACTCCTTCGGCCACGTCCGTCGCGGCGGCGCGCGCGCCGGATCGCCCTCCGGCCGGCCGCCGTCGATCCAGCGCACGAGCGTCTCGATCGTCGCGGCGGGCAGCGAGCGGTCGTTCCTGAACTTCCCGACCGACGGATCGGCGCCCCACGGCGGCATCCGGCGCGTCGAGACCATCTCGCGGATCTGCGGCGCCCAGCCGACGACGTCGGCGAAGGACTCGAGCGAGAACGGTCCGCTGCCGCCGTCGCGATGGCATTCGACGCAGTGCTTCTGGAGCAGCGGCTCGACCGTCTCGTGAAACGTGGGCGGCGGCGCCTGCGCGTGCGCACGACCCACGGAAGCGACGATGACGAGGAGCGCAGCAGCGAAGCGCATCAGGGCGACTCCTCCACGCGCCAGTCGGCGAGCACGCCGTCCTTCAAGTCCTTCTTCGCGCGCTCGCCCGACGTCCACACCTTCCACTCCTTGATCCCGAGGAATCGCTCGCCAATCCACGCCGCGGCATAAGCCACGACGACGTCCCGCTTGTCCTGCGGCGTCATGTAATGGTCCATGCCCGCGACCACGACGAGCCCGCGCGGCTTCTTCAGGCCGTCGTAGAGAGACGGCAGCGACTTGTCGTCCGGCGAGCCAATCAGCAGCGTCGGCGTCGCGTACTTCGGCGGCAGCGCGCGCAGCGCCGCTCCGTCGGTCACGCAGCCGGCCCAGTGCTTCGCGTCGACCGCCGCGTAGACCGCCGCCGCGCCGCCGCGCGAGTGGCCCGCCGAGACGAACCGCTTCCCGTCGAGCTTGCCGAAAAGAAAGGACTCCTTGTCCCCGTTCTGCTTCTCGAGCCAGCTCCGCGCGGCGTCGAACTGCGTCGCGCGCTTCACCGCGGTCCGGTCGCCGAACGCGACGACGAGCGTCGCCATGCCCCACGACGCGAAGCGGTTCGCGAAGTCGTCGTACCCCTGCCACTCCTCCGCCGAGCCGCCGGGCGAGAAGACGCAGACCGGCCACGGTCCGTCCGCCGCGGGCTCCGCGTCCTCCTTGTTCTTCGTCGCCGGGTAGTAGATCGCGGCGTCGAGCGTCGCGCCCGGCGCGTCGTCGGCGACCTTCACCTTGCGCCGGCCGACGGGATTCGGGCCGTCCCTCGCCGGGTCCTGCGCCACTCGCGCGTCGCGCGCGACTCGCGCGAACGGCGCGAACGGCGCGAGAGCGACGATCGCCGCGAGGCCGAGCGCGAGCCGGAGCGGTGCGACCTGGATCACGGGGACGACCTCCTCACGGCTTGCTCGCGAGCTCCGCGAACTTCTTGTTCAGCACCGGATACTCCTTCCACGCGTCGAAGTCGAAGTGCCACCACTCGTTCTCGTAGACGGTGAAGCCTTCGGACTCCATGGCGTGGCGCAGCGTGTCGCGCAGCCAGCGCTGCTCGCTCGTGCCGCCGGGGTACCAGGGGTTGGCGCGGTCGCTGAACTCGTCGTAGCCCGACGGCATGCGCAGCGGCGCGCCGCTCTTGGGGTCGCACAGCGTCAGGTCGACGGCGCAGCCGCGGTTGTGGCGCGAGCCCTTCGACGGGTCGGCGACCATGTCGTGGTGCTCGGCCGGCGTCCCGTCCCAGAACATCCGCGTCACGAACCACGGCCGGTAGCCGTCGTGGATCAGGAGGCCGAAGCCGGACTTCTGGAGCTTCGCGTGCGCCCGCTTCATCGCCTCGGCGGCGGGCCGCTGCAGGAACGCACGCGGCTCCTCGTAGAAGACGGCGCCCATGAAGTTGTTCTCGGTCGCGTAGCGGACGTCCAAGTGGAGCGACGGGTCGAGCTTCACGAGCTCGACGAGGTCGGGCCGCTTCTTTCCTTCGAGCGCCGCGATCTCCGGCGACGGCGCGGCGGCGAGCGCCTCCTTGCGCAGCGTCTCGACCGGCTTCAGCGGCGCGATCTTGAACGTCACCCCCTCCTCGGTGCCGACCGCGCGGCGCGGGAAGGCGACGCCCGCGGCGATCGCCGCGACGACGGGGCTCTTCGCATCGCCCTCGACCGCGTGCCGGAAGAGGATTGCCTCGCCGGAATAGAGGCCGCTGTCGGTGAAGGCGTAGAGCTCGCCTTCGCTGTCGGCGGGGCGATCGCCCGGCTTCTCGTCGCCCGCCGCCGCCTCGACGTGGGTCAGCGGGTACTCGAAGAACCACTCGATCAGCGCGTGGAGGCGGCCCGCCTTCTCGTAGACGAAGAGGACGTTGTGGTCGAAGCCGTACTCGCCGATCAGCGGCGCGAACTCGGCGGGCGCCGGCTTCGGCCGCGCGTCGACGACCCGGGTGTACGCCACGCTCCCGATCTCGAGCGACTGCCCCGCCTTCGGGATCTTCACGGTGCGCCCCGCCTCGATGCGGTCGTCGACGGTGTAGGCGCCGTCGAGGTTCGGGTGCACGCGCGCGCGCCACGCCCCGCTCTGGAGCCAGAGCTCGCCGCGCTGCTCGAAGAGCTCCGCCTGCGCGCGGCCGTCCTCGCTCTGGTAGGTCCCGGCGCAGGCGCGCGCGAACGCGGGTTCGACGTCGCCGGTGAGCGGCGGCGGCTTGCTCGCCTTGCCCGCCTTCGCGGCGAGCAGCGCCTCGAGCGCCGCGGCGACGATCTTCCCGACCGTCCCGTGGGCGACGTCGAGCGACGCGACCGCCGCGACGCCGAGCCGCTCCTCGGGCAGGAGCTTGAGCTCGGTCGAGAAGCCGTAGATCGCGCCGTCGTGGCCGACGGCGCGCCGCCCGTCGAAGAGTTCGATCCCGAAGCCGAGGCCGTAGCCGCCGGTGCTCTCCGCCGGCTCGAACTGCGGCCGCCACATCTCGTCGAGCGACTTGCGCGTGATCACGCGCGGCGGCGAATTCGTCGGGATGCTCCCGTCCTGCGGATCGGGCGTGCGGCTGCGGTCGAGGAAGAAGCGCAGCGCCGTCGCGAGGTCGTCGATGGGGGCGTAGAGGCTGCCCGCCGGCGCCATCCCGAGCTCGAAGGTCGGCGCGGCGAACGGCGCGCCCCAGTAGGTCCACATCTGCGCCGCGACGCGGTGCGCGCGCACCTCGGGCGTCGCCTCGAAGGAGCTGCGCAAGAGCCCCATCGGCACGAGCACGCGCTCGCGCACGACCTGCGCGAACGGCTGGCGCGTCACCACCTCGACGACCCGGCCCACGACCGCGATGCCGGCGTTGCTGTACTTCATCTTCGTGCCGGGGGCGTGGACGAGCGCCGTGTCGTTCAGGCTCGCGACCGTGTCGGCGAGCGACGGCGACGAGGCGTCGAAGTAGCTGCCGCGCGGCGGCTCGCGGACGAGACCGGCGCGGTGGGCCATGAGCTCGCGCAGCGTGATCGGCGCGCCGAACGGGTTCTTCGGATGGAACTCCGGGAGGACCTTGGTGACCGACGCGTCGAGGTCGAGCCGCCCCTCCTCGACGAGCTGCATCACCGCCATGTCGGTGAACATCTTCGAGACGGAGCCGACGCGCCACCGCGACTCTGCGTCCGGCGGCGCATCGCCGCTCCCGGACGCGCGCCCGAAGCAACGCGTCGACGGATGTCCGCCGCCGTCGACGAGCGCGATCGCGAAGCCGGGGATCGCCGCGCGCGCGAGCTCGTGCTCGATCCAGGGCGACAGCTCGCTCAGGACATCGGCCGGAGACTTCGACGTCGCCGCGACGGGCGCACGCGCCGGCGCGATCGTCGGCATCGGCGTCGGGACGTCGGTCCCGCCGCAGCCCGCCACGCCGAACGCCGCCACCCCGAAGAAACCGACCGCGAGCCGCCGCTGGATCATGATCTCTCCCGGGTCTCTCCCGCCTCCTCCCGAATGCGAAGGCGCGTAGGATGCCGCGTCCGACGTCCCATGCGAACCCATCCGACGCGCCCGCCCGACGCCGCCCGGACGACGCTGCTGCTCGACGTCATGGGGACGCTGGTCCACGACCCCTTCTACGTCGAGGTGCCGCGCGCGCTGGGAATGTCGCTCGAAGAGGTGATCGCGCAGAAGCACCCGACCGCGTGGGTCGAGTTCGAGTACGACGACCTCTCCGAGCAGGCCTTCCTCGACCGCTTCTTCGCGGACGGGCGGCGCTACGACCAGGCGGCGCTGCGGCGCGCCTTCACCGAGGCGTTCCGCTTCCTCGACGGCGTCGAGCCGCTGCTCCGCGAGCTCAACGCCGCGGGCGTGCGGCCCCACCTGCTCAGCAACTATCCGTGCTGGTGGGAGCAGGTCGAGCAGAAGGTCGCCCTTTCGCGCTACGCCGACTGGTCGTTCGTGTCGTGTCGCACGCGCCACCGCAAGCCCGACCCCGAGGCGTTCCTGCACGCCGCGCGCACGCTCGGCGTCGCGCCGGGCGACTGCGTCTTCGTCGACGACGCCGCGCGCAACGTCGCGGCGGCGGCGCGCCTCGGCATGCGGGCGCTACGATTCCGCGACGCGAAAACGCTGCGCGCCGACCTTGCCCGGGTGGGAGTGCTGCCATGAGCCGCCTCGCGAACGCCTCGTCCGCGCCCTTCCGATTGCCCGACGCCGAGCTCGACCGGCTGCTCTCGCCGGCGCTGCTGATCGAGATGGACGCGGTGCGCCGCAACGTCCGCACGATCCTCGCCTGCTGCGGCGGCGATCCGTCGCGCTGGCGGCCGCACTTGAAGACCACCAAGATCGCGCCGGTCTGGCGCGAGCTGGTGCGCGCGGGCGTGCGGCAGTTCAAGTGCGCGACGACGCGCGAGGCGGCGGTGATGCTCGCGGAGCTGCGCGCGGAGAATGTGCGCGGCGCCGACCTCCTCGTCGCCTACCCGTGCGTCGGTCCGGCGCGCCAGCGCCTCGGCGACCTCGCGCGCCGCTTCCCGGAGACGGGCCTCTCGCAGCTCTGCGAGGAGCCCGAGGACGTGCCGGCGACGCCGCGCGAGCTCGGCCTCTTCGTCGACGTGAACCCCGGCATGGACCGCACCGGCCTCGACCCCGCCGGCGCGGAGCGCATCGCCGCCATCGCGCTGCGCGCGGGCGACCGCTTCCGCGGCATCCACTTCTACGACGGCCACATCCACGACGTCGACTACGCGCCGCGCCGGGAGAAGGCGCACGCGACCTACGTGCGGCTGATGGAGCTGGTCGCGCGGCTGCGCCACGACGGCGTCGTCGTCGGCGAGATCATCACGAGCGGCACGCCGACGCTGCGCCCCGCGCTCGACTTCGCGCCGTTCCGCGAGCGCGGCGCGCCGCTCCACCGCGTCTCGCCCGGCACCGTCGTCTTCCACGACCAGCGCTCGGACGACGAGACGCCCGAGCTCGACCTCGTGCCCGCCGCCGTCGTCCTCTCGCGCGTCGTCAGCCGGCCGTCGCCGACGCGCGTCACCTGCGACGCCGGGAGCAAGTCGCTCGCGGCGGAGGCGGGCGACCCGTGCGCCGTCGTGCTCGGCCACCCCGAGCTCGTCGCCGGCCGGCCCAGCGAGGAGCACCTCCCGTTGGACGTGACGAGCGGCGCCGCGCCGGCGCGCGGGACGCCGCTCCATTTAGTTCCGCGCCACGTTTGTCCGACGGTGAACCTGGCCGAGCAGGCGGTCTTGATCGAGAAGGGACGCATCGTCGAGATCGTCGCCGTGGCCGGCCGCGCTCACGATCTCCAGCGTTGAACGGGGCGGAGCGCGCCGGAAGAATCGCGCGCCACGAGGGGAACCCCATGCTCCGACGACTGCTCCTGCCCGCCGTCGCGCTTTTCCTGTCCGCCTTTCCCGCAGCGGGACAGGACGCGCAGGACAAGAAGGACGAAGCGGAGCCGCAAGAGAATCACGACGCGGCGAAGCCCGACGGCGAAGAGCCGGAGAGCGACGAGGTCGAGCAGTTCCGCAAGGGCCTCCGGCTGATCGACCCGAAGATCGAGTGGGAGGAGGGGCCGTGCGACGGCCCGATCGGCGACGTCGCGAAGCTCGCCGTCCCGGCCGGGGTCGCGTTCACGGGCAAGGAGGGGACGCGCCGCTTCATCGTCGCGCTGAAGAACCTGCCCGGCGGCCAGATCGCCACCGCCCAATGGTTGAAACCGCCTTTCTGGCAGGCCTACTTCTCGATCAACGCCGAGGGCTACATCAAGGACCTGGACAAGGACGAACTCGACGCCGACAAGCTCCTCGGGACGCTGCAGGAGGGGTGCAAGCTCGGGAACGAGGAGCGCCGCAAGCGCGGCATCGATCCCTTCGAGATCTCCGGCTGGGCCGTGCCGCCGCACTACGACGAAGCGACGCACAACCTCGAGTGGGGGACGCGCCTGCACGGCGAGTCCGGCGAGGACACGGTCAACTACGAGATCCGGATGCTCTCGCGGTCGGGCTACGTCTCCTCGATGCTGGTCTGCAGCCCCGACGAGCTCACCGTCGCGCTCCCGCAGTTCCGCAAGCTGATCGGCGCGCTCGCGATGAATTCCGGCAAGAGCTACGACGAGATGAAGCCAGGCGATCCGATCGCCGACGCGACGCTCACGACGCTCATCGTCGGCGGCGCCGCGGCGCTCGGCTGGAAGGCCGGGATCTTCAAGTACCTCTACAAGATCGTGATCGCGATCGGCGTCGGCGTCGCCGCGCTCTGGCGCAAGATCACGGGCCGCTCGAAGCCGTCGCCGAAACCGGCCGCGTGAGGGAACCCCACGCTCCGGCGCGGACCGCGTGATGTCCCCGCTCGACGAGCTCCTCCTCGTCTTCCTCGCGCTCTACCTCTACGAGAGCACGTGGTGCGTGCCGGCCGGCGCGTGGCTCTTCGTGCCGCGTTGGCGAGGCGGGCTGCGTGACGTCCGGCGCACCTGGGTCGAGAGCGGCGAGCTCGGGTTCGTGCGTGCGCCGTTGCTGACGCCCGCGACGCCGCAGCTCCTCGCGCTCCCCTTCCCGATCGCGCTCGCCCCCGAGGGGTTCGTCGCGTGGGACGGGCCGAGGAAGGGGCGAGTGCTCGTGGCGGCGCGCGGCGCCCGCTGGATCGCCTTCGAGCCGAATCTCACGATCGTCGCCGACGGCAAGCGCGTGAGGGCCGGCGCGGAGGACGTCGCGCGGTTCGATTCCGAGGCGGGGGCGGCGGCGTTCGCCCGCTCGCTGGCGGCGATCGCCGCGCGTCCGCTGGAGCAGCGCACCGCCGCGATCCACGGCTGGATCGCGGAGCGGCTCGCCGTGACGACGGCGCGCGTGCAGTTCCAGGCGCTGAAGAGCGCGACGCTCCCGCTGCGCGTCGCGGTCGCGGCGCTCTTCCTGGTGCTCGGCGTCGCGCTCCCCGTGGCGGCCTACCGATGGGGTCTGGTCGTCGCGGGGCCGTGGCTGCTCGGGGCGTGGCTCGTCGCGACGATCGGCGTCCTCGCGACGTGGCGGCGCGCCGAGAAGCTGCTGCGTCCCGAGAAGTCGCAACGCCGGCTCGCGCCCGCGATCGCGATGGTCTTCTATCCGGTCGGTGCCGTGCGGGCGCTCGACCTGCACGCGCGCGGCGCGCTCGCCGCCTTCGACCCGGTCGCGGTCGCGCTCGCGGCGGGCGACGCGGCGACGCGCGACGCGGTCGCGACCGTCGCGCTGCGCGAGACGCTCTGGCCGCTCTCCTTCGACGACCACTCCGAGGCGGTGCAGCACGCGGCGGCGTGGTACCACGCGGCCTGGGAGCGCGAGCTCCTGCGCGAGCTGCTCGACGCCGGCATCGAACCGAAGTCGCACGCGGCCGAGCCGGCACCGCGCGACTCGCGCGACCGCTCCTTCTGCCCGCGCTGCCGCGCCCACTACGCGTCCGACCGCCGCCTCTGCGCCGACTGCGACGGCGTGGCGCTGGTCCCGTTCGAGGCGAACATCGACGACGACTCGGTCGAGGACGAGGAGGAGTGACTCGGCGTCCCTGAGGCCGGTGATCGCCGCGCGTCAGAACCGGAACGTGAGCGTGAGCCCGTAGACGTCGTTCGAGAGGAGCGGCTCGAGGGCGACGCCTTCCGGCAGCCGCAGGAACGCCTCGTCGAAGAAGCGGCCGAGGAAGTGGCCGAGCGCCGCGCCGACCAGGACGTCCGAGGGGAAGTGGGCGCCCGCCTCGACGCGGCTCCACGAGCTGAGCGCGGCGAGCCCGACGACGCCGGTGTCGACCGCGTATTTCACGGGCACGGGCCAGGTCGTCGCGCCGACGTTGCGGACGGTCAGCGTCGCGTCGACCGCCGCGCCCGACGCGTGCGACGACGGCATGCTCTTGTCGTCCGTGCCATTGGGACGCGTGCGACCGGCCGCGTCCTTCAAGAGGTCGGTGGCGACGATCGTCGAGACCCGCGCGCCCATGCCGACGGCGAGACCCTTCGCCTTGTCGACGAACCAGCCCCCCGCCTCCTCGCCGCTCGGCGTCACGGCGACGCTCGCGTAGAAGAGCGAATCGGAGAGCGTCCCGGTCCAGCCGACCGCGTCCTCGGCGTTCTGGTTCGAGCCGAAGATCGGCGTCGTCTTGACCGCCCAGTCGGAGATGCGCCCGTCCCAGTCGTCGATCTGGAGGACGGCGGCGCCGGCCAGCGGGAGCCACGTCGCCGGCGCGGTCAGCGCATCGAGCGCCGCGGTTCCCAGCCGTTCAGCGCTCGGCAGGAGCGTCGCGTCGTCGGCCCAGCGCCGGCCGTTCTCCATCGTCCCGCAAGCGCACGGGACGACGGCGCATGCGCACGACACGATCGCTCTCACTGGAAGACCACCGTCGCGTCGTTGCTGTGCTCGAGGAATCCGGCCGCGCCGATGCAGTAGGCGCGGAAGGTGACGTCGAGCGAGCTCAGTCCCGGCGGCACGGTCGCCGAGAGGGCGAAGGTCCCGTCCGACTGGAGGACGCCGAACGCGATCGGCACGAAGAGCGGCGTGCCGCTCACGTCGATCGCCCAGAGCGACGCGCCGTTCCCGGGGACGCCGGCGTAGGTCGTGAGCGTGAGCTGCTGCCCGGCGGCGACGACCGGCGGGTCGGCCTCGAGCGTGAACTCCGGTCCGCGCACGAAGACGTCGTCGCGCTTGTTGGTGTCGTTCGGGACCAGGAAGAAGGCGAACGAGTGGAAGGCGACGAGGCGGCCGTCGCCGGAGATCCCGCCGAGATAGCAGTGGTCGTCGGCGGGCGTGCCCCCGTTGTTCACGCTCGCGCGCGTGATGCTCCCCGTGGCGGCGTCCCAGACGTAGACGTCCTGGTACGAGCCGACCTTGCCGGGCAGGAGGTTCAGCGACACGCTCTCGAAGGCGATGCGGCTCCCGTCGGCGGAGATCTTCGCCGTGTCGCTCATGCCGTTCGACTCGGCGCCGTTCCAGGCGACGCTGATGCGCGTCGTCGTCCCGGTCTGCCGGTCGCGCAGGAAGACGTCGGTCACTCCGAGCGTGTCGCCGGTCACGAGATTGGTCGAGCTGCTCTCGAACGCGACCCAGCGCCCGTCCGCGGAGATCGACGGGTGCAGGCTGTCGCCGTCGCTCTCGCCGCCGTTCGAGTCGAGGCTCACGCGCTCGGTCGTCGCGTTCGAGCGGTCGTGGACGAAGACGTCGTGGGTGTGGTTGGTGTCGCCGGCGACGAGGTTGCTGGACCAGCTCTCGAACGCGACGTAGCGGCCGTCGGCGGAGATCGCGGCCCACTCGCTCTCGTTGTCGCCTTCGGTCCCCGTGCTGCTCACGCTGACGCGCGTGGTCGCGCCGCTGGCCATGTCGTGGACGAAGACGTCGTTGCGGTTGTTGGTGTCGTTGGCGACCAGGTTCGGCGCGCGCGAGACGAAGACGACCGCGCTGCCGTCGGCCGAGATCTGGGCGAACGTGGTGTCGAGGCTCGCGGCCGTCCCGCTCGAGTCGACGCTCACGCGGACCGTCGCGCCGGTCTGGCGGTCGTGCACGAACGCGTCGGCGTGGCCGGTGAAGTCGCCGGGGACGAGGTTCGTCGCGATGCTGAGGAACGCGACGGTGCGCCCGTCCGCCGAGATCGACGCGTTGTAGGAGTCGTCGTCGGCCTGGTTGCCGTTCGAGTCGACGCTCGCGCGGGTGGTGATCCCGGTGAGCCGGTCGCGGACGAAGACGTCGCGGCGCGCGTTCGTGTCGCCGGGCGCCAGGTCGCTCGCGCTGCTGTGGAACGCGACGAAGCGCCCGTCCGCCGAGAGCGCCGGCAGGTCGCTGCCGAGATCGCCGACGTTCCCGCTCGCGTTGACGCTCGCGCAGGTGGTGACGTCGTGGCCCGCGGCAGGGTGCGCGAGGCCGATCGATGCCGAAAGCGCGGCGAGGAGGCCGAGGTCGCGACGCATGGTCCGCTCCCTTCTCTCGATGGACACCAGGCCGGGGGGCGGATTCTCGCGGCGCGAGGGCGAACGGTCCACCCGTCCGTCAGGCGGACGCGGCCTTCACGAGGGGCGGGGTGTCGCCCGTCCCGGCGTCGGCGGGGGGCGCGGCCGGCGCCACGTCGCGGCGCTCGACGTGGACGTCGTGACGCGCGAGTTGGTAGAGGCCGCGGTCGACCTTCTCGACGTCGTCCATCTGCGCGAGGCGGTTGCTGACGATGACGTTCAGGTTGGCGCTCTTCGAGGCGTAGCCGGACTTGCGCACCGCCTCGACGATCTCGGCCACCTTGAGCGGACCGATGACGCGCTCGAGCACGGCGCGGATCGCCGTCTGGAGGCTGCCTTCGCGCGGCGCGCCCTGCGCGATCTGGCGCGACCTCTTCACCTTCGCGCGCGGCGCCTCGTCGGCCACCGCCTCACGATGCGGACGCGCGCGCGGCGCGGGGGCGCTCGACCCGGCGAGCATCGCCTGCAGCGTCTCCCCGAGCTCCTCGAGGTCGTCCGCGAGCGCGTCCCTTCGGGCGAGCAGCTCGCGCAGCTCCCGCTCCTTCTGGTCGAGCGCGTGCCGCAGATCGGCGAGCGTCAGGCGGTCGGGGTCGGCGGGGGCGGAGGCGCGGGGACGGGGCATCGTCGGAGCTCCACGAAAGGGGGAGGCACGTTAGCGCGCTTCTTCCAGGACGCGAGGCTTGAGCAGCCCGAGCGCGCTCAAGGCCGCGACGACGACCACCGTCCCGACCAGCGCGACGGGCGTCGGCCACTGTCCGAAGAAGAGAACGTCGAAGGCGAGCCCGAACAACGGCCCCGCCATCGTCACCGCCACGGCGCGCGCCGCGCCGGCCCGCGCGAGCCCCTCGGTGAGCGTGATCTGTCCGAGCAGCCCGGCCGCGACCACGGCGGCGCAGCCGAGCCACTCGCGGGCGACCTCCGGGACGAGGTGGCGCGCCGTCGCGACCGGACTCGCCGTCAGGCCGGCGAGGGCGTCGAGCGGCGACCACGGGACGAGCGCGCCGATCAGCGAGGCGGGCAGCATCACGAGCGCGAACCAGAAGACGATCGTGAGCGGCGCCTCGGTCGCCGCGACGCGCCGCACCGTCATGTAGGCGAACCCCGACAGGCAGGCGCCGCCGAGCCCGATCGCGACGGCGCGGTGGTTCGCGTCGCCGAGCCCCGCGACCCCGAGCGCGAGCGCGAGCCCGACGAGGCCGGCCAGCACCAGCGGCCAGTGGAGCGGCCCCGGCCGCTCGTTCAGGAGCAGCGGCGCGAGCGCCGCGACGAAGACCGGGTGGCTGTACTGCAGGAGCACCGCCTGGCCCGGCGGCAGGTGCTGCGTCGACCAGACGTAGCAGGAGATCGCGAGGTAGCCGAGGAAGCCGCGCAGCACGAGGCCCGCGCGGTCGCGCCCCGCGAGCGAGACGCCCGCGACGCGCGCCCAGATTCCGAAGACGAGCAGCATCACGATCGCGCGCGCGAGCACGATGCTCTGCGGATCGACGGCGCGCAGCCACTTCCGCGTGAACGGCGCCATCGCCGCGAAGCAGAGGGCCGACGCGACCATCAGGAGCAGGCCGCGCGTGTCCGCGTGTCGGTGGTGGTGGCCCGGAGTCCCCATCGCCATCCGACGAGTGTAGTGCAGGAGAGCGCGGTTCAGCGGCGCGAGACGGGAGGGTGGAAGATCGCGGTCTCGCGGCGCTTCCACCACTGCCCGGTTTCGCGCCGCTCGGCGGCCGTCGTGAACTCGTAGTCGAACTTGACCGCGCGCACGAAGCGGGGCGGCCGGTCGGGGAAGGGGTTCTCGGCGAGCAGCGCGAGGACGGCCGGCTCGCCCTCGAGGAGGCGCTGCAGGAGCAGGCGGAACCACGGATCCGGCCGGTGCGGGAGCGCCTCGAACCACATCTGCCAGTCGAGCCGCGGCATGTGGGGCTCGCAGAAGAGCGGCGGCTGCGCGAGGTCGTCGTTCTCCTTCCAGCGAAACGCGTAGCTCTTCCAGTGCGCGAGGTCGTCGCTGCCCTGGATCTCGAGCGACGGGCGCGACTTCGTCATCACCCGGAAGAGGCCGTAGGTGTTGGCGGCGCGGAAGCGCTCGAGCGTCTCGACCGCCGACCAGAACGGTCGCCACCCCTCGACCGTCGCCTCGAGGCTCTGCTGCGTCCGGCGCAGCCAGGGCGGACCGATGGGGGAGCGCGACAGGTCGAACGCCGCGAACGTGAGCGCGAGCATCGCGTAGCACGCGACCGCGACCGCGGCGAGCGCGCGACCCGTCGTGACGAACGCGAGGAAGCTGGAGAGCTTGGGGAACGCGCGGAGCTGCTGTCGGAACGCCGCGAAAGACTCCTTGAACGGCAGCCACGGCGGATCGTCGGCGAGGACCGGCAGGCAGAGGACGACGGTGAGCGGCTCGAAGAAGCCGTAGTTCCCGGTCGCAGCGATTCCGACCATGAGTCCCGCCGTCGCGAGCGCGAAGAGACGCCGGCCCCATCGCCCCAGGAAGACGAGCCACGCCGCGCCGAGCTCGACGGCGAACATCCCGACGCACGACCATTTCTGGAATCCGAGCGGGAGTTGCTGCGCATGCCAACCGAGGCGCGTCGGGAGCGGCTGCGTCCAGTAGTGGTACGTGAGCGCCGTCAGGTCGCGCCACGCCTCGTCGCCACTCAGGAGCTTGACCGCCCCCGACGAGAACATGAACCGGAAGAGCAGCAGCCGCAGCGCCCACAGCGCGGCGCGCGTCGGCGGACGCGGCGTGCCGCTCCACGGACGCAGCGCGGTAGGGGCGTAGAAGAGCGAGAACGCCGCGGTCTCGAGCAGCAGCGCGTCCCACTGGTACCCGAAAAAAACGTCGCCGACGTTCACGAACGAGAGGTAGACGGCGCCGCACAGAGCCGTCAGCCAGAGCGGCGCGAAGCCGAGCGCGAGCAGTCCGCCGCACGCGATCCCGACGCCGCACCAGGCGCGCATCACGCCGTCGCTGGCGTCGAACCAGAAGAGGGTCGGGAGGCCGTGCGCGAAGGCGTTCTCCCACGGCGTGCCGGCGACGCGCTGCGGCCACTGCTCCAGGAGCTGCGTCGCCGGCAGGATCCCGTGCTCGCCGAAGAGGCCGGCGAACTGCACCCAGAGCGACGCGAACGCCATCACGAAGACGACGCCGAGCCCGGCGAAGTAGAGGCGGCGCAGCCGTTCGGAAGGGCAAGTCACGGCGGGAGCCTCACGCCGGGAACCTCACGACGAGGAACTCACTCCGGGAACCAGGCGGCCTCGTCGAACTGCTGGTTCGAGCCCGCGAATCGGCGCGCGAGCGCGAGGGCGCCGAGCTCCGCGCGCTTCACCTTCGTCGCCTCGAAGCGCGCGCTGCCCGCCGCGAGCGACTCGTGCACGAGCTGCGCGAAGGCCGGGACGCCGGTGAAGAGTCCGCCGGCGAAGACGAGCGGCGTCGCCGTTTCGTCGGAAAAGAGGCGGCGCAGCACCAGCGTGGCGAGCTCCGCGAGCTGGCTCGCCGCGGAGCGGACCATCCGCTGCGCCGGCACGTCGCCGTCGGCCGCCGCCGCGACGACGAGCGGCGCGAGCGCGGCGACGGCGTCGGGGGCGAGGCCGCGGGCGAGCCGCGCGAGGTCGCGCCCGCTCGACGCGCCGAGCGCCTTCATCACGTCGTCGCGCAGCCGCGCCGAGCCGGCGTGGCCGTCGGCGACGAGCGCGGCGTGGCGCAGCGCGCTGTGGCCGAGGGCGTGCGCGCTGCCCGGATCGCCGAGCGCCGGCCCGTAGCCGCCGGCGCGCGCGCAGACGCCGGCGCGCGTGCGGCCGTAGGCGAGCGAGCCGGTCCCCGCGATCAGCGCGAGCCCCCACGCCTCGTCGTTCGCGGCGGCGAGCACGGCGGCGGCGTCGGGCACGAACGCGACGCGGCGGGCGACGCCGCGCGCGAGCAGCGAGCGGCGCGCCGCCTCGCGCAGCGCCGCGTCGCCGCTGCCGGCGGCCGCGATGCACAGCGCGTCGAAGGGCGCGGCAGACAGCCCCGCGTCGGCGCGCGCCTTCGAAAGCGCCGCCTCGATCGAGCGCAGCGCGAGCGGGAGATCGTTCGAGAGATTGCACGGTCCCGCGTCGGCGGTCGCGAGCGGCGCGCCGGTCGCGACGTTCTCGCCGGACGACTCGCCGGCGCGCGCGAGCGCGGCGCGCGTGCGCGTGCCGCCGCCGTCGATCCCCGCGACGGCGCCGTTGGTGACGGCGGGCGTGCTCGCGCCGGTCGCACCGGTCGCGCCTCCTTCGCCGGCCGCGGCCGCCAGCGCTGCGCGCACGCTCCCGTGCTCGGCCAGCAGCGCGGCGGCGCGCGCCTCGTCGACGGTGGCGAGCTCGGCGACGATCCGGACGGCGCGCTCTCTCAGCTTCGCGTTCGTGGGCCGCAGCTCGACCATCCGGTTGCCGCGCACGTGGCCGAGGCGGACCATCGCGCCCGTGCTCAGCATGTTGAGGACGAGCTTGGTCGCGGAACCGGCCTTCAGGCGCGTCGAGCCGCTCACCACCTCGGGGCCGGTCTCCGGCGTGATCGCGATCTCGACCGCGCGCGCGAGCTCTCCGGCCGGGTCGCACGAGACGCCGACGGTGAGTGCGCCGAGCTCCCGCGCCCGCGCGACCGCCGCGAGAACGTAGGGGGTGCGCCCGCTCGCCGAGATCGCGACGAGCGCGTCGCCCGCGGAAAACGCGATCCGGTCGAGATCTTCGCGCGCGAGCTCGCGGCGGTCCTCGGCCCCCTCGGCCGCGCGCACGAGCGCCGCCTCGCCGCCCGCGATCAGGCCGACCACGTCACCCGGATCGACGCCGAAGGTCGGCGGACACTCCGCCGCGTCGAGCACGCCGAGCCGGCCCGAAGTCCCGGCGCCGGCGTAGACGAGCCGCCCGCCGCGCGCCATCCGTTCGGCGATGCGGTCGATCGCGCGCGCGACCGCCGCGAGCTCGCGCTCGACCGCGGGCGCGACCTCGGCGTCGGCGCGGTTCATGACGCGCACGAGCTCGAGCGTCGGGAGCAGGTCGAGCCGCTCGCTCGCGGGGTGGTCGCGCTCCGTGACCGGCCGGTCGTGCATGTCGCGCGATCGTATACGATCGCCCGTCTTCGCTCGGCGATGGGGGAACGGAGTGGACCAGGCGCGCGTCTCGCCGCTCGACGTCGCGATCCTCGTCGCGACGCTGCTCGTCGCCGCCGCCGTCGGGCTGGTCGTCGGGCGCCGGGCGAAGTCGACGCGCGCCTACGTCGTCGGCGAGCGCGACGTCCCGTGGTGGGCGGTCCTCCTCTCGATCGTCGCGACCGAGACGAGCGCGGTCACCTTCCTCAGCATCCCGGGCAAGGCGTACTTCGGCGACCTGCGCTTCCTGCAGCTGCCGCTCGGCTACATCGTCGGCCGCATCGCGGTCGCGCGGCTGCTGCTGCCGCGTTACTTCGAGGGCGACGCGCTGACCGCCTACGAGGTGCTCGGACGGCGCTTCGGGCCGGGCGTGAAGCGGCTCACCTCGGCGCTCTTCCTGGTCACGCGCAGCCTCGCGGACGGGCTGCGCCTCTTCCTCACCGCGCTGCCGCTGCAGGCGCTGACCGGCATGCCGCTCTCCGCCGCGGTCGCGGTCATGGCGCTGGTCACCGTCGTCTACACGTTCGTCGGCGGCATGAAGGCGGTGGTCTGGACCGACGTGGTCCAGTTCGCGATCTACATCGCGGGCGGCGTGCTCGCGCTCGCGGTCGCGTGCGGCGACGTGCCGGGCGGGCTCGGCGGGATCGTCGAGCGCGCCGGCGACGCGGGGAAGCTCCGCTGGCTCGACTTCACGCCGACGCTCGCGTCGAGCGACGTCTTCTGGGCCGGCCTGGTCGGCGGGGCGTTCCTCACGCTCGCGACGCACGGCGCCGACCAGTTGATGGTCCAGCGCTACCTGTCGGCCCGCTCGCGCGGCCAGGCGGCGGTCGCGCTGATCGCGAGCGGCGTCGTCGTCTTCCTGCAGTTCGGGCTCTTCCTGCTGCTCGGGCTCGCGCTGTGGGCGTGGTTCGCGGTCCATCCCGCGACGCGCCCGATCGCGGGCGGCGACGAGGTCTTCTCGCGCTTCATCGTCCAGCGGCTCGTCGCGATCCCGGGCGCGGTGGGCACGATCCTCGGGGGGATCTTCGCCGTCTCGATGTCGACGCTCTCGAGCTCGCTCAACGCGTCGGCGGCGGCGCTGGTGAACGACTTCGTGAAGCCGACGGTCGGGCGCGCGTGGGACGACGCGCGGACGCTGCGCGCGACGAAGCTCGCGACGCTGCTCTTCGCGCTGGTGCAGGGCGTCTGCGGGCTCGTCGGCGGCGTCTTCTCGAAGAGCGTGGTCGACTCGGTGCTCCAGATCGCGGGCTTCACGACCGGCGTGACGCTCGGCCTCTTCTTCCTCGCGCGCGTCGCGCCGCGTGCGACGGGCGGCGCGGCCCTCGTCGGCGCGAGCGTCGGGCTAGCGGCGCTGCTGTTCGTCTCGCGTTGCACGCCGCTCGCGTGGCCGTGGTATTCGTGCGTCGGGGCGGGCGTCACGTGCCTCGTCGGCCTCGCGTGCGCGCCGCTGTTCGGTCGCGCGCGCGGCGGCGCGGCGACCTGACGCGGCGTCGCGAAGGGAACGGGAGCGCCTCCATGCTCGGACTCGCCCTCGCGACGCTCGGCGCGCAGGCCGTCGGCGACGACGGCGCGCCGCGCTTCGAGCGCGTCGTCCTCGACGCGAAGGTCGGCATCGGCTACGGCGTGGCGCTCGGCGACGTCGACGGCGACGGCCGCGACGACGTCGTGCTGGTCGACCAGCACGAGCTGCGCGCCTACGTCGCCCCGAAGTGGGAGCGGCGCGTGATCACCGGCGCGCTCACGGAGAAGGATCTCGTCTGCGTCGCCGCGCGCGCGGTCGACGCGGCGCCGGGGTGCGAGCTGGCACTCGGCGGCCAGTGGGACCCGGGCGACACGACCGGCAGCGGCGCCGTCTTCACGCTGCTCCCTCCCGCCGACCGCGCCCGTTCGGCCAGGTCGTGGGGCGCGCGCGAGCTCCCGCACGAGCCGACCGTCCACCGAATGAAGTGGATCCTCGACCGCGCCGACCGCGCGTCGCTGATCGTCGCGCCGCTCCACGGCCGCGGGAACGTCGACGGGCGCGGCGAGCCGGTGCGCCTCCTCGAATACCTGCCGCCGCTCAAGAACGACGCCGCGGCGGGGCGCGCCGACTGGTCGACGCGGCCGATCGACGCCTCGCTCCACCTCGTGCACGGCTTCTCCGTCGTCGAGTGGGACGGCGACGCCGACGAGGAGCTGCTGGTCGCCGCGCGCGAGGGCGTCTTCCTCTTCGACCGTGACGTCCGCGGCGAGGCGTGGACGAAGACCGAGCTGATCGGCCCGCACGCGGGCGCGCCCGAGTTCGCCGGCGCCGGCGAGGTGCGCGCCGGCCGCTTCGCGAACGGGCGGCGCTACCTCGCGACGATCGAGCCGATGCACGGCTCGCGGCTGGTCGCCTGGATCGAGCCGACGGCGGCGGGCGGCCGCTGGACGCCGCTGCTCCTCGACGACTCGCTGAGCGAAGGACACGCGCTCGGCACGGGCGACCTGCTCGCGCGCGGCGACGACCAGATCGTTGCGGGTTGGCGCCGCCCCGATGCTCGGGGAAAGACGGGGCTGCGCTTCTACGCGCCGATCTCCGACGATCCGCCGCGCTTCGAGCGGCGCGACCTCGACGACCGCATCGCCTGCGAGGACCTCGTACTCGGCGACCTCGACGGCGACGGGCGGCTCGATCTGGTCGCGTCGGGGCGCGACAGCCACGACCTCGTGCTCTTCCTCAATCGCACGAAGGCGCCGGACGACCGGAGGCGCGCAACCTCGGCGGCCGCGCCGCTCGACCTCGGCTGGCTCGCGCGCATCGACGGCGCGGTGGAGGAGGCGCTCGCGCAGAAGAAGCTGCCCGGCTGCGTCGTCGCGGTCGGGCGGCACGACGGCGTGAAGTTCCTGAAAGCCTACGGCGACCGCGCGCTCGTCCCCGAGCGCGCGCCCATGACGACCGACACCGTCTTCGACCTCGCGTCGCTCACGAAGCCGATCGCGACGGCGACCTGCCTCGCCCTGCTGGTCGAGCGCGGGAAGCTGCGGCTCGAGGACCCGCTCACGAACTGGCTGCCGGAGTTCGCGCCGGCCGAGCCGGCGTCGCGCAACGGCGACCCGGCGCTCGAGCGCAAGCGCAAGGTCACGCTGCGCGACGCGCTCCTGCACGTCGCCGGCTTCGTGCCCGACAACGACCTCGCCGACTACGCCGGCACGCAGGAGCAGATGTGGGCGCGCCTCTTCTCGCAGGCGCCGACGACCGAGCCCGGGTCGCAGTTCGCCTACAGCGACGTCGGCTACGAGCTCCTCGGAAAAGTGGTCGAGCGCGCGAGCGGCGAGGGGCTCGCCGAGTTTTCTCGCGCGCGCCTCTTCGCGCCGCTGCGCATGCGGGAGACCGGCTTCCTGCCCGGCCCCGAGCTGCGCACGCGCGCGGCGCCGACCGAGCCGCGCGACGGCGTGCTGCTGCAGGGAGAGGTGCACGACCCGCGGGCGGCGAAGCTCGGCGGCGTCGCCGGCCACGCCGGCCTCTTCTCGACGGCGCGCGACCTGTCGCGCTACGCGCGGATGCTCCTGAACGACGGCGAGCTCGACGGCGTGCGCGTCCTCTCGCCGCGCACCGTCGCGCTGCTCTCCACCGCCGAGCCGGTCGCGGGCGGCGACGGCGGCCGCGCGCAGTGGCGCACGCCCGGCTTCGACGCGCGCAGCCGCTACTCGTCCAACCGCGGCGAGCTCATGACCGCGCGCGCGTTCGGCCACGGCGGCTTCACCGGCACGAGCCTCTGGATCGACCCCGGCCTCGACCTCTTCGTGGTCTTCCTCAGCAACCGCGTCCACCCCGACGGCAAGGG
>DASRRB010000115.1:0-8135 GCA_035695985.1 Planctomycetota bacterium
GTGGGGCCGGCCACCCAGGCCTTCGTCACCGGATCCCAGAACGCCGTGCGGTTGTCCTGGAGGTTCCCGAGGAAGAAGCGCTTGTCGGCGAGCAGCGTCGACGGCGCGTCGCCGACGTAGTTCCAGCCCGCCGGAATGCCGATCGGCCGCCAGAGGTCCTTGACCGGGTTGTAGATCTCCGCCGCGCTCCCGCCTCCGGTGTTGCTGTATTCGCCGCCGGCGACCAGCACGCGTCCGTCGGCGAGCACGCTGGATGCGTAGTAGAGGCGGTCGTCGTGCGAGTTGTGGGCGGCCGACCACGTCCCGTTCAGGTAGCTGCCGCTCGCGTCGGGCGTGAGGATCCACCACTTCGTGGACCAGTAGTCGTTCATCAGCACGCGCCCGTCCATCAGCAGGTAGAGCGTGCTCGCGTTGGCGTTCGGTTGATTCGTGAGCGGCTGCCAGCCGTTGGCGAAGGCCGCGGGCGCGGTCGCGGCGAGGACGACGAGGAGAGCCGGAAGACGTGCGGAACGGATCATCGTCTCGACTCCAGCGGAGGTGGGGCGCGGGCGGGGCGGGCAACCTACCCGAGCGGGGCAGTGCTGCAAATCCCCCCGCTTGCCGACGCGAGGCGTCGAGCTCCGGCGGCGCGAGGAGGACGGGAACGTCCGTCAGTATCCGAGGCGCAGTTCGAGTCCGGCCGTGAACGAGAAGCCCGACGTCGAGCCCGCGTCGAGCTCGAGTCCCTGGAAGTCGACGGCGACGCCGCAGAGCTGCGGATCGCTCGGGAGCGAGCCGGTGAGCGGCTGACCGGCCGGCGGCAGCGAGAGCGGAATCCAGAGGAGCGGCGCGACGAGGATCGTCCCGCCCTTGGTGGTCGGGATCGACGCCTGCGCGAGGCCGAGGACCAGCAGCGCCGGAGTCGTCGTGCCGAGCGAGTTGCCGAGCGTGATCGTCACCGATCCGCCCAGGATCGGACGATCCTGCGCGACGAGCGACGGGACGCCAAGCGTGCCGGGGAAGCCGGCGCCGTAGTTCGTCCAGGAAGCCGACGAGCCGAGGCAGAAGACGAAGTCGTCCCAGCCGAGCCCGCTCGCGTCGCTGATGCCGACCATCTCGACGCGCGTCACGTTGTTGAACGCGGTGAGGTCGACGCGCACCGGCACCGTCGGCGTGCCGGCCCCTTCGACCGCGACCGTCGCGGTGAGGACGCCCGATTCATAGACGTTCACGTTCGCGACCGGGCCGACGTTGTCGACCGCGACCGCACTGAAGGAGAGCGAGCCGACGGGGCAGGGGAAGTCGACGTAGGTGTCGCGCGTCCCGTCGGGCGGGCCGCCGGTCGGTTCCGTCTCGATCACGTTGGGCTGCGAGCTGCCGGCGGCGAGGGCGACCGTCACGTTGTCGGAGCCGGCCGGCGCCGAGAAGGTCGCCTCGGCGAACTGCGTGTTCACCACGACGCCGGTCGCGAGCGCGTCGAAGTCGATCGTGATCGGGTCGCGGACGACGACGTCGACCGGATCCGACGCGATGCCGTTCGCGACGACCTCGAGCTTCGCCGGCCCCTTCTCGACCGTCGCCGGCACCTCGAAGTGGGTCGAGACGGGCGTCGTGCCGGTCGCGATGCCCATCGTGCTCGGGTCGTGGGCCCGCATGTATGCGACGTGGCCAGTGCCGGTGAAGGTCAGGCGGACCAGCGGATAGTTGGTCGAGACGTTGCACTCGTCGCCGTAGCTGCTGGAGGTGGTGAGGCCGTTCAGCTGCGTGCCTTCGAGGACGTAGTCGGTGGCGGGCAGGAGGTCGGTGGCGACCGCGGTGATCGTCGGCTTCCACGCCGGGTCGGGGCTGCCGCTGGACGAGAAGAGCCAGATCGTCTGGTTCGCGTAGAGGATCTCGCCGGACGGCAGCAGGAGCATGCGCCCGTCGTACGGCGTCCCGCCGATGTTGCCGGGATCCTGCCGGCGCAGGAAGCTCGTCCCGTCGAAGACGTAGAAGTGGACCGGCGGCGTCCAGTAGTCGGCCATCGCGCAGAGCACGTTGCCGCTCGGCAGCATCGCGGCGGGCGCGTCGGCCATGACCATCTGATGGCCGTTGATCATGGGCGTGTCGGGCCCTGCCGCCCAGGTGCCGACGCCGCCGGGCGTGGCGTTCGCCGTGTAGAGCGCCGAGTGGGGCGTGGCGCCGACGATGAAGGCGCGGCCGTCGTTCAGCGCCATGCCGGGCCCGATCTCGAAGCCGTTGTCGACGATGTCGACCGGCAGGTTGCCGAGGTCGACCCACTGGTCGAGCGACGGGTCGTAGAGCTCGGAGCCGGGATGGTCGAAGCAGTCGGGCGAGCAGACGGTGCCGTCCGGAAGCAGGATCCACGTCTCCTCGGAGCTGCGCGAGTGGATGATGTCCGCCGCCCCCGACCACGCGTCGGCCACCGGGTCGTACAGCGCCGTGCGCTGGTCACCGATGTTCCCGAGGAAGAAGCGGCCGTCGGCGAGGAGCGTCGAGGGGGCGTCGCCGATGTTGGACCAGCCGGACGGCGGCCCGATCGCCTTCCAGAAGTCCGTGACCGGGTTGTAGATCTCCGCCTTGTTCGATCCGCCCGTATTGCTGTATTCGCCGCCGGCGATCAGCACGCGTCCGTCGGCGAGCACGCTCGAGGCGTAGTAGAGGCGGTCGTCCCTGGAGTCCTTGACCTGCGACCAGGTCCCGTTCAGGTAGCTGCCGCTCGCGTCGGGCGTGAGCACCCACCAGTGCGTGGACCAGTACTCGTTCATGAGCACGCGCCCGTCCATCAGGAGGTAGAGCGTGCTGGCGTTGACGGGCGGCTGGTTCGTGAGCGACTGCCAGCCGTTGGCGAAGGCCGCAGGTGCAGCCGCGGCCAGGGCGACGACGAGAGCCGGAAGATGCGCGTAACGGATCATCGTCTCGACTCCAGCGGAGTGGGGGTGCGGGCCGGGCGGGCAACCTACCTGAGCGGGGCGGTGCTGCGAATCCCCTTGTTCACCGCTTCAAGGGGAAGTCCGCGCTCGATCCAGGCGGTGATGCCGCCGAGCAGCGGCCGGACGCGCGCGACGCCGAGCCGCTGGAGCAGGAGCGCCACCCGGGCGCTCGTCACCTCGTTGGGGCAGCTGCAGTAGACGACCACCTCCCGATCGCGCGGGATCTCGCCGTGGCGGTCGGGCAGCTCCTCCGGCCGCATCCGCAGCGCACCCGGGATCGTGCGCGGGTCGACCTCGAATTCGACGGGGTGGCGCAGGTCGACGATGCAGACCGGCGTGCCCGCGGCAAGCAGCTGCTGCAGCTCCTCCGGAGCGATGCGCGCGGTGCGCAGGCGGGCGAGGATGCGGCGGCGCCGCCACCAGCGCGCGCCGACGAACGCCGCGAGCAGCCCCGCGGCCAGCGCGGCGAGGCTTCCGCCGACGCGGTCGGCGGCCACGAGCGCCGCGTCGATCTGCGCGGACGCGAGCCGGCCGAGGAGGAGCGGGACCGCGCACCAGAGCAGCGCGCCGAGCGCGTTCCAGGCGTGGAAGCGGGCGCGCCGCATGCCGAGCGTCCCGGCCATCGGCGCCGCGATGGCGCTCAGGCCGGGCACGAAGTAGGCGTAGGCGAGGGCGCGCGCGCCGAGCCGCTCGAAGAGGTCGCTGGTCTTGCGCACGCAGACGTCGGGTTCGAGCGAGACGCGGCAGACGAAGGCGAGGATGCCGGCGCCGCTCCGCCGCCCCGCTTCGTACCACGCGGTCTGCGCGAGCAGGGTCGCGGCGAGCGACAGCGCGAGCAGCGGCGCGAACGCCGGCGAACCGTCGGCCGAGAGCGCGCCGGTCGCGAGCAGCAGGAGCTCGGCGGGGATCGGCAGCCCGAGCTGAGCGAACAGCGTGACGACGAAGGTCGCGGAGAGCGCGTGCTGCTCGAGGAGGCGCAGGGAGTCGCTCAAGGCCCAGGGCTCGCGCGGGGATCCATCCTGCGCGAGTCTCTCCGCGGCGCCGGCGCGGAGCAACCGCGCGCGGCGCCGCGCCGGCGGCCGGCTCAGCTCGCGACGGCCTCCGCCTCGACGGGCTCGGCGACCGGCGCGACCGGTTCGGCCGGTGCGATCGGCGCGGCCGGCGCGTCGGCGAGGACGCGGCATTCGGGCGCGCACGAGAGCAGCGTGAACGCGTCGAGCCGCTGCACGAGGTCGCCGAGCGTCCGCCGGGCGTCCTCGGGCCCGGCCGCGGCGCCGTCGCGCGCGATCCGCCGCAGCGCCGCCACTTCGTCGTGCAGCCGCTCGAGCGAGCCGTTCAGCTCGCTCGCGGTCGACTGCAGGTAGTCGCCCTTGCGGATCTTCACGCCGCGCGGGATGCGGAGCGCGGCGAGCTCGCGGAAGACGGCGCGGAAGCGGTAGCTCGGCCCGGCGATCTTCTGCGTCTCGCGCACGCCCTGGCCGAAGAAGCAGAGGAACGAGCAGGCGAGCGGCAGCAGGACCGCGGTCGCGAGCACGTCGAAGCGGCGCAGCGTCTCGAAGACGCCCCAGCTCGGCGCGCCGCCGAAGTAGCCGACCGCGGCCGGCATCACGATCGCGAGCGCGACGAAGAGCGCGAGGTTGGCGGCCAGCACGACGATCAGGCGCGAGACGAGGCGCAGCTGCATCTCGCTGTCGACGAGGAAGCGGCTCCGGCGTTCGTCGTTCGGGGCGACGGGCGGCGCGGGCTCGACAGGCTTCACGGTTCGACTCCCATCCGGGCGAGGAGGCGCCGGGCGCTGGCCCGGACGCGCGGATCGGGGTCGTCGGCGACGAGCTCGCGCACGTCGGCCTGGCCGATCGGGGTCCCGAGCCGCTCGAGCGCGTCGCAGGCGGCCATGCGGAACTCAGGCCGGGGATGGTGCAGCGCCGTCGCGACGGCGTGCCCCACGACGGCCCCGTGCACCCTCTTTCGCCCGAGGAGCGCGAGCGACTTCAGGACTTCCTGCGGCTTCCCCGTGTCGAGCGACCGCTCGACGGCGGGCCACTCCGCGGCGAGCCAGCGCTCCTCGAACTCGAGCCAGGCGCGCCAGCGGTCGGCGGAGGCGGGGACGCACGCGCCGGTCGCGGTCGCGAGGGAGCGCTTCGCCACCTGCTCCACGCGCGCGTCGCCGTCGTCGAGCAGCCCGATCAGCGCCTGCACCGAGTCCGGCGAGGGGTAGCGGCGCAGCGACTCGGCGACCTGGCGGCGCATCTCGGGCGAGCGGTCGTTGGCGTGCGCGCGCAGCAGGTCGGCGACGGCGGCGCAGCCCGCCTCGTCGCGCGGCGGGTCGGCGTCGAGCTCGGCGACGATCGCGACGTCCCACTCGTCGCGCCGGCCGAGCAGGCTCGACAGCAGCGCGATGCGCTCGGCGCCGCGCACCTCGTGGATCGCGTCGAAGACGAAGCGCGAGAGTCCGGTCGGCAGCGCCGCGGCGAGATCGGGCAGTGCGCGCGGCGCGGCGACGTCGGCGCGCAGCACCTTGACGAGCGCGCTGCGCAGCGTGCCGCCCAGGACCGGGTGGTCGCGCAGCGGCGGCGGCAGCGCCGCGACGATGCGCTTCAGGAGCTCGAGCGACGAGGCGCGGCCGAGGTCGCCCGCCAGCGTCACGATCGGCAGCGAGATCTCGAGGTCCTCGGTGCGCGCCGCCGCGTCCGCGACGAAGGAGTCGACCGCGACGGCGAGGAGCGCCTTCAGGGCCGCGATCGCGAGGCGCTGCGCGTCGGGGCACGCCTGCGCCTCGTCGCCGCGCGGCGCCGCCGGTGCGTCGGAGACCGTCGAGGCGGCCTCGGCCGCCGGCGCGCGGACGGCGAGCGCGAAGAGCGGCGGCACGGCCGGCTCTCCGAGCGCGACCAGTCGCGCGACCTGCACCTCGTCGGCGGCGCCGTCCTTGTTGCGCAGGATCTCGCGGACCTGCCGCGCGACGTCGGCGGGAACCGCGGCCAGCCGCGCCGCCGGCGGCGCGCCGCCGCCGTCGCGCACCTGCGCGCGTCCTGCCGGGCCGCACAGCCCGAACAGGAGCGTCCACGCCGGGATGGTGAGTACCCCTCTCATCGATCCCTCCCCAGGGATTGCGCCCCGCCGGCGGGGCGCGCCGAGTTCCGCTCTCAGTGCTGCAGCGCGCCGGGCTCCCACGCCAGGAACGTCAGACCCTGCTGGGTGCTTCTCGGGAGACCGGGCAGCGACAGCGTGCCCTTCGCGATGCGCGGATCGAAAGTCACCATCATCCGCGAGTGCTGGCCCTTGTAGTCGCGGTTGATCGCGACCTGGTTGCCGGCGCTCATCATCCCGTTCAGCTTCACGATCGCGGAGCCCGACGCGTTCAGGTTGCTGTCGTAGAAGTTGTTCTCGGCGTACATGTAGGCGCTCATGCTCTCGAGCGTGCCGAACGCCGGGTCGCCGAAGTAGATGTTGCCGCTGTCCTTGACCGCCCCGTCCTTCATCGCGATCAGCACGAGACCGTCGCTCTTCGGGTCCTTGTAGAAGATGTTGTCGCCGATGTAGATGTTGCCCTTCACCACGATCGTGAGGGAGAGCGCGTCGTTCGACGAGAACTCGAACGACATCGCCGACGAGTTGTTGATCCAGAGGTTGCCGTCGACGTAGTAGATCTTGTGGTTGCCGTCGCTGCCCGGCTTCCCCGCCACGCCTGCGAGCGAGACGATGTAGGGGTCGCTGCCGTCGGACTTCGCGTCGGTGTGCATCTTCTCGTAGGGGTCCTCGAGGAAGAAGTCGTCCTTGGACGTGGACGACGTCATCGAGGCGCGGTCGCTCGGGTTCTTGCGGAAGATGTGGGCCGCGTCGGACTCGGGGAGCTGCCACGCCTTGCCGCCCGGCGTTCCCGACGCGTAGGTGGCGCCGGCGAAGTGCTTGGCGACGTCGACGTCGGCGATCGTCGGGTAGTTCATCGCGGAGAGGTCGGGGAGCGGCTCCTGGATGCCGCCCTCGCCGGTGATGCCGGTGACCTTGCCCGTGGCGCGCGCCGTGCCGGTGAGCTTGGCGTCGCCGACGAACTCGACGTCGCCGCCGCTGAAGATGTCGCCGCCGACCTGGTCGCCCTGCGCGCCCACGCCGCCGAAGTGCATCTTGTAGTTGGGGTCCTTCGAGCTGTTGCCGGCGAAGACCGCGTTGTCGAAGAGGGTCGGCGCACCGAGCAGGGTCAGGTGCACCGCGCGCGTGCCGCCGCCGTAGACGCCGTTCGCGACCACGTCGATGGTCTGGTCGGCGTTCTTGGTGGCGCGCGTCCAATAGGCGCCGGCGCCCATCGGGACCGGGTTGGCAGAGCTGCCGAAGTTGCCGCTACCGCCGCCCGCGAGCGAGTTCTGCGCGAGGCGCGCCGCCGACTCGGCGAGGTAGAGGCGCTGCAGGTCGTTGCGCGACTGCGCGATCTCCATGTTGCCCGAGCGGACCACCGTGATGAGCGCGACGCCGAGCCCGGCCAGGACGACCGCGGTCGCGATCGAGGAGACCAGCATCGTGCCCTTCTCGTTCGAGGTGCGTCGCATGGAGGGGCGCTCCGTTCAGTTGCGCGGGAGGACCGTGGCCTCGACCGTGCTCGAGAAGGTCGTGCCCTGCTTCCTCGCCTGCACGGTGAGGCGCACGCGGACCGATCCGTCGGCGAGGAGCTCGAAGGAGAGACCCGCTTCGTCCTGCAGCCCGTTGCCGTTGTCGTCGGCGCCGTTCGGGAGCTCGCCGAGCAGCAGGCGCGGGACGCTCGTCGCGATCACCGTGTCCTGCTGGCCGGCCGAGCCGAAGTTGCGGGAGATCACGATCTCGCCCTCGTCGACCAGCCCGTCGCCGTCGTTGTCCGCGCCGTCGGTCGGGTCGTTCGGGTCGGGGCGCCACTCGATGCGCGTCACCGGGCCGAAGGTCGGGCCCTCGGGGCCGACCGCGACCGGGGCCTGGAGGTCCATGAACGAGCTGCCGAGCGGCGCGGCGGCGGGCGAGAGGGTCGCCTTGCCGGCCGGCAGCAGCGCCTCGGTGATCTGGCGCAGCGCGGAGTTGGCGTCGCGCTCGAGCAGCGCGCGCGCCGTCGTGACCTGGCTGCCCGCGATCCCGGAGCGCAGGAAGAGGAAGAGCCCGCCGAGCATGACGATCGTGATCGCGAGGTTGATCGCGAGGTCGTGGAGCATGAAGCCGCCGCGTCGAGAGGTCATTGCGCCCTCCCTCCGCCGATCACGGTCGAGA
>DASRRB010000116.1:0-8032 GCA_035695985.1 Planctomycetota bacterium
GCCGCTACCGCGTGCAGCTCCCGACGATCCTCGGCTTCGAGCCCGTGCCCGTCTTCGAGGTCCACGTCCCCGACGGCGAGCGGGTCGTCCGCAAGGTCGAGCTGAAGCACAAGCTCTGAACGAAGCCGCGAACGAACGTCACGGACCGCGACTTGCCAATTCCTCCGCGAACGCCACCCCAATACCGGAGGAATGCCGTGAGCGCGTCGAACTTTTCACACCGTGTCTCTTGGTTCGGAATGTCCCTCGTCTCGGTCTCGCTGCTCGTCCCGAGCCCCGTCGCGCTCGCCGTCGCCGGCTGCGCGTCGAAGCCGGCCGCGCCGGAGGGGACCTCGAAACCGGTGACGGAGCGGATCGGCGTCTACGACTCGCGCGCGGTCGCGATCGCGTGGGTCGGGACGGAGGCGTTCAACCAGTCGATGGATGCTCTGCGCAAGGAGTCCGAGAAGGCGAAGGCGACCGGCGACCGCGAACGCGCCGCCGCGCTCGAGAAGGAAGGCGCCGCGATGCAGCAGCGCCTCCACACGCAGGGCTTCAGCACGGCGCCGGTCGACGACATCCTCGCGCACTTCCAGGATCAGCTGGCCCAGATCCGAGTCGCGACGGGCGCGGCGGCGCTCGTCTCGAAGTGGGACGAGGCGGCGCTCGCGAAGCACGCGGGCGCGGAGCAGCTCGACGTCACCGAGAAGCTCGTCGACGCGCTCCACCCCAACGATCGGCAGCGCAAGTCGGCGCTCGAGATCGTGAAGTCGAAGCCGATCCCGCTCGCGCAGGCCGAGAAGTTCCCGGTCGATCGGTGAGCGGCGGACGCGGGCGTCGCGCCCGGCGAGCGGGGCTCAGCCCTCCCCGCTCGCCGCCGCCGCGAGGCCCCGCTCGCGGCGGAACTTCTCGAGGAGCCGCTCCGCCGCGGAGGGGTCGCCCTCGGCCAGCGCGCGCGCGACGCCGTCGAGCGCGATGCGCAGGAGCTCGCGGTCGTTCCGCATCTTGCGGCCGAGCCGCGTGACGGACGCCGAGAGATCGCGCAGGTAGTCGCCGCGGCGGACGATGGCGCGGCGGTCGAGGTCGTTCGAGCACAGGCCCTCGATCGCGTGGCGCAGCACGCGCGCCGGGCCGGCCACGCGGTGCGTGTAGATCAGCACGAACGTCACCACCGCCGCCAGCACGAAGCCGACGAAGACGACGTTCCAGACCAGCGCGAGGTGCGCCGCCTTCTCGCCGCCCGGGTCGTCGACGCCGGTCGACGCCATCGCCGCGCGGGTGATCGACATCAGGACGAGCGTGAGCGCGATCACGCCGCCGACCGCGAGCGCGGCGCGCCACTGCATCGCCGGGTCGACCACGATGCTGCGTCGACCCCGATCGTCGAACGCGTCGCGCGGCCCGGTCACGACGGGCGGGCGCACGGGCGCCCGCGCGACGGCGCGAGCCGCTCGAAGCGAAGGCGCCGGCTCCGTCCCCTGCATGGCAGCGTTCAGTCTTTCCATGTCGAGACCACCTCCAGGGTCGGCACCCGTTCCTTCGGTTCGACGATCGGGCCGCGGGCCGCGCGGCCGCGTCGGACGCGCCGGCCCTTCCGGCCCGGCTCGACGCGACGACGCTTGCGCACGTGGATCCACGCCGCCGCCGCGCACGCCGCCAGCAGCACGCCGAGCTGCAGCAGCGACGCGACGGCCGCCGTCTCCGGCGCGGCCGCGAACGTCGCGCGCATCGATTTCGCCGCACGTCGGCCCGGCGGCGGCGCGACGCGCGCGACCGCCTCGTCCGTCTCCGTCGGGGGCGCCGGCGTCGCCGTGCGCGCCGCGAGCCAGCCGCTCACGGCCGCCTCGCCGACGCCGAAGCCCTCCTCGATACGCGCGCGGGCGAGCGACTCCTCGACGCCGCGCTCGAGCATCGCGTCGAGCGCACGCTGCGCCCGGCGCTCCACGCACGCGGGCACGCGCGGGCGACGCAGGCGCGCGCGCGTCTCCGGTCCGGCGCCGGTCCACCACTCGTTCCAGAGCTCCGGATCGGCGGCGAGGTGCTCGCCGGTGATCCGCTCGAGGGCCCAGCGCGCGTCGGACGCGAGGCCGCCGTCCTCGTCGCCCACGAGTTCGATCAGCTCGGGGATCGAGTCGGCGTCCTCGAGCCGGCCGAGCACGAGGCACGCCTTCCGGCGCACCTCGCGCGGCGTCGCCGGGCCCAGCAGCGCCCGCATCGCGTCGCGCGCCTCGACGTCGTCGGTCTCGGCGAAGCCGTCGAGCGCCGCCGAGACGCGCTCCGCGTCGGGGCTCTCCAGCATCCCGCGCAGCGCGGCGCGAGCGTCGCGCGTGCCGAGCCGCGCGAGCAGCCGCGCCGACGACGAGAGCTGCCGGCACGCGCCGAGCGCGCGGTCGAGCCGCGCCGTCGCGACGAGCGCGGGATGGAGCTCGATCCAGCTCGAGAGCGCGGCGAAGGCGGCGTCGCGCACGGCGTCCGACGCGCCGTCGAGCGCGCCGACCAGCACGTCGAGGTGCGCGGCGTCGGGCGCGGCGGCGAGCCCCATGAGCGCGGCGACGCGCGCCTCGTCGTCCGCGGTCGTCGCGAGCCGGCGCAGGCACGCGACGCTCCGCTCGTCCGCTGCGCGTGCGAGCGCCAGCGCAAGCGCCTCCGCCGGCGCGTCGCCGTGGCCGGGCTGCTCCAGCAGCTCCGCGATGCGGGGCGCCGCCTCCGGGCCGAGCCGCGCCAGCTCGTCGGCCAGCGCCGCGCAGGTCGCGGGCGCGGCGTTCCACCGCTCGAGCACGCTCGCGACGCGCGCGACGACCGGACCGTCGGCGGCGGCGCCGTCGCCCGCCGCGCACGCTCCGATCGTCCAGAGCCAGAGTTCCGCGATCACCGGATCCCTCCCCGCGCCGCCCCGCGGCTACCAGCCGCGCTCCATCGCGATCTCGAATCCGCCGACGCCGCCGACGTCGAGCGCCCGGTCCTGGTGCAGCCACCCCGTGGGGCTGTTGAGCGTGATCGTCTTCGCGACCGCGGCGCCGTACATGCCCGCGGCGCCGCTCGCCGTGAAGTCGGCGCTCTGCGCGTCGACCGACCCGTAGAAGGCCGCGCTGCCGGAGAGCACGACCTTCGTCGTCGACGCCGAGTGGATCGCGAGCGTCGACGCCTTGGCGTCCTGGTTCACGATGCCGCCGCCGCCGATCGTGACGTCGTTCGAGCCGTGGTGGATCGTGACCCTCGCGCCCGGCAGCATCCGGATCGACGACGCGACGCCGACCGTGAACTTGTTGTCGCAGTAGATCGTGACGTCGCCGCTCAGGAACAGGACGCCGCCGCCGCTGACGGTGAGCTGCGTGTAGTGGTAGGTCCCGGCCGTGAGGGTCCCGGGGCCGTTCCACGCCGTGAGCGCGACGCCCGGCGGCGCGTACGCGTAGGGCGTGGTCGAGACGTTCTGCGACGCCGGCGTCGTGCTGCCCGACACCGCCACGGTGCCGCTGTAGGTCCCGGTCGGGCCGGGGTGCGCGTCGCCCCAGATCTTCCCGCCGCCGCTCGTCACGACGTCGCCGTTGGTCGCGAGGCCGGCCTGCGCGCCGGCGTGGCCGCCGGAGAGCTGGCTCGCGTAGGTGCCGAGCGTCGAGTCGAAGCTGTCGATCGACGCGCCGCCGGAGAGCGTGATCTGGCCGACTCCGACGAAGCCCGGCGACGAGTTCGGGGGCCGCGTGACGACGCGCTCGACCGTCTGGCGGCGCCGGCCGTACGTGCCGACCGACGTGAGCGTGTAGGTGCCCGGCCCCGCGTACGCCGGCGCGATGGTCGCGACGTACCGGCCGCCGGCGACCGGGCCCGACGCGGCGCCGATCGAGTCGTTGGTGAGGTCGGTCGCCGTCTGCACCTCGTAGAACGAGACGTCGAGGCCGGCCTCCGCGACGTGCACGGCGCGGTCCATCTCGATGCGCGACCGCTCCGCCGCCTGACGGTAGAGCGAGTTGGTGACGATCGCGGCGGCCGACGCCATCAGCACCAGGCTGACGAACAGCGCGATGAGGAGCACGCTGCCGTCCCGGCCGGGCGGCCCGCTCCGCGGGAGGATCGTGGGGTCGTTCATCGTCGGCTTCCTCACGGAGTCACGAGCTCCTGTTGCGCAGCGTGACCGCGGCCGAGGCCGTCGTCGTGACGGCGCGGCGGTCGACGTTCGTCGACGAGAGCCGCAGGTCGATCTGGAGGTTGTCGGTGGTGAGCACCGCCGAGAAGCCGCCGGCCGGGACGTTGCTGCTCAGCACCGTCCTGCGGCCGCCCTCGATGCGGACGAGGCCGCCCTCGTCGAAGTGGCCGTCGTGGTTCGAGTCGACGTTGGAGGCGGCGATCTCGTAGGTGATGGTCGGCGACCAGACGACCGCGCCGGCCGCGAAGCCGCGCGCGGTCCGGAAGCGGATCTTGCTCGAGCCGTTGCACTGCGTCACGACGAGCGTGGAGGTGTCGGCCCAGCGCAGCTCGCGCACCATCACGTCGACGACCTGGCGCGAGTGCTCGCGCAGGTCACCCTGCTTCGTCATCACGCCCGTGAGCGAAGCGGAGCTGCTCATCACCTCGACGAGCGAGCCGGTCGCCGCCACCAGGACGCCGAGCGTGATCAGGAGCTCGACCAGCGTCCACCCGCCGGAGCCGCGCGGCCGTCGGAAGTCGGTCCGGAAGCGGCTCATCGCTTCATCACCAGCGCGTGCAGCACGACCTGGTTCGGGCCGGTGCCGACGACGATGCGCACCGGGAGCATGCCGGGCGCGGCGGCCTTCGCCGCGTTGAAGTCGAACTGGCCGTCGGCGTTGGCGTCGAGGAAGCAGGTGTTCGAGGCGTCGAGCAGCGGCAGCGCCGTCGCCAGCTCGGACGCGGGGAACGAGATGCTCACCGTCTGGCCGTTGTCGGTGAACGTCGCGTGCGCCTGGTAGAAGGCGAGCTGCGTCGGGAGGTCGCCGTTGCGGAGCTTCTCGAGCGCGTCGGACGCGGCGCGCTCGGCCGCCTCCTGCGCGGTGACGCGGCGCTCGAGCGCGTCGGCGCTCACGACGGTGGAGATGGTGCCGAGGAGCGCGACCGTGAGGACGAGGACGGCAACCATCACTTCGACGAGCGTGAAGCCCCGCTCGCCGTCGCGCGCCGTCCTCGTCGCCGCTCCCCGCATCGCACCACTCCGCCGCGAGTCAAGTCGAGGTCAGGAGGCGTTCTTCTCCCGACGAGTGGTACCACCGATTCGAGGGGTGCAAGGAGTGAAAGCGCCGCGCGGCGCGACGAGCGCAATTTCTTCGTTTCGGGCGGAAACGGGTTGCGCGAAAGCGCAGCCGGTGCCGGAAAACGACGAATCCGGAGTCGTGGACCCGATGCAGCGCGGGAGCGCGCGCGCCGGGCTTCAGCGACCGTCGCCGGCCGCGCGCGCGAGCGCGGTCTGCGGCAGCGGAATCGACGGCCCCGGCGGGAAGGTCTCGGCCAGGTACGCCTCCGGATCGAAGAGGCGGCGGCTCTGCTTCAGGACGCGCAGCACGAACGGAATGTCGCGCGGGCGCACCTGCTTCACGTAGGACCAGAGGGACTTTGCACCGCGGGCGTTGAGGGCGGTGCGGCGCCAGGTCTCGGCGAAGAGCTCGAAGAAACGGCGGCGGCCGAGGCGCGGCTCCCACAGGATGTGGTGCATGTCGTAGTGCGACCAGTCGGGGTCGCGGATCTGCGGGCGGACGTCGTCGAAGTAGTCGGTGCCGGGCAGCGGCGTGAGCACGGTGAAGCCGACATGGTCGAGCTTGTGTTTGCCGAGGAAGTCCCACAGGCGGCGGAAGTCGTCCTCGTCCCACGCCGGGTCGCAGATGAAGTTGCCGGTGATGCCGATGCCGATCCGGCGGCAGACGGCGATCGCCTCCTCGACCTCGGCGACGCTCGAGTCCTTCTGCACGCCCGCGAGCCCGGCGTCGGTCGGTGACTCGAAGCCGAAGAAGATGTCGACCTGCTTCGCGAGCGGGCGCCACTTCTCCATGAGCGCCGGATGCTTCGCGACCAGGTCGGTGCGCGTCTGCAGCAGGAACCAGTCCTTCTGGATCCCCCAGCGGTTCAGCGCGCCCGCCAGCTCCTCGCTGTACGCCTCCGGATGGCCGAAGAGGTCGTCGGCGAAGAAGACGTTGCCGCCGACGGAGGCGAGGTCGTCGACGACGCTGCCGACGTTGCGGCAGCGGAAGCTCCGGTCGACGTGCTGCCAGATCGTGCAGAACGAGCAGCGGTACGGGCAGCCGCGCGTCGCCTCGACCAGGTAGACGGGCCGTCGCTGCACGCAGAGGTAGCCGTCGTGTCCCGTGACCAGCGCGTCGCGCGCCGGCAGCGGGACTTCGTCGAGGCCGACGCGCGCGTCGGAGCAAGGCCCCGTGACGAACTCGCCGCCCGCCGCGCCGTGCTCGCGCGCGATCAGGCCCGCAACCTCGCGCAGCGGCCGCTTCGCGGCGAGAGCGCGCGCGAGCTCCGGGACGACACGCTCGCCGTCTTCGCAGCAGACCGCGTCGACGCACTCGATGCCGCTTCCGGAAGTGAACGGTTCGGGAAACACCGACGCCGCGTGCCCGCCGATCAGCGTGAAGACGCTGCGGTTCCAATGCTTGACCACGCGCGCCAGCGCGAGCGCCTCGTTCGTGTCGAGCGTGTGCGCCGATGCGATCCCGACGACGTCCGGCGATTCGCGCTGGAGGAGCTTGACGATCCCGCGCTCGCCGCCGCGCACGAAGCGAAGGTCGTAGATGCGCGCGTCGTGCCCGTCCCGCCGCAGTGCCGCCGCGATGTACTCGAGGCCGAGCGGCTCGATCTTGAAGAAGGGACCGAGGCCGAAGCGCTCGTTGGGGGCGACGGGGCGGAGGAAGAGGAAGCGCATGAAGCGGGGGATCGTAGCGAGGGGGCGAGAACCGCGGGCGAACGTCCCTTCAGTCGTCCGCCAACTCCAGATCGATCCGCCGCGCCGCTCCCCGCTCGAGCATGAACATCCGGTGGAAGTGGTGGCCGTCGGCCCAGACTTCGAAGTTCCAGGCGGACGGGAGAAGCTCGAGGTGCACCTCGCCGTCGATGTCGGTCTCGAAGACGCGGCCGGCGAGGTTGCGGACGTCGTCGTCGCCGCGGAAGAGAGCGAAGGGAACCCGCGCGCGCTGCAGCGAGATCGCGATGTTGGCGCCCTCGATCGAGCGATCGTTGATGTCGTGCACGTGGAGGGTGACCGGCACGGACTCGACGAGTGCGAGCTGCACGCGGCGCGTCTCACCTGCGACGAGGGCCAGGTCGTCCTTCGGGAAGAACGCGGTGCGTTCAAAGGGAAGGACGCCACCGTCGCAGACGTCCTGCAATTCGCGCGCGGCGACGAGCTGGAACTCCGCGTCGGGCAGGTTCGGGAAGACGGCAACGCCGTCACTGCTCGTGCGCAGCGACCATGCGCACGCGTCGCGCTTCGTCTGCACGTGAACCTTCACGTCGGCGCACGGCGTTCCCGAGCCGTCGACCGCGAGGACCTCGAGCCGCGCGCTCGCCGCGAGGTCGAAGTCGACGTCATTCGCCGGCACGGTCACGACACTGCGGCGCGGCGTGCGGCCCGGAGCAGCGACGTCGACGCAGTACGAGCCGGGGGGAAGGCCGCCGAACGAGTAGTGCCCATCCGCGCCGACGTCGTAGGCGGCGAGCGGACGTTCGTTCCGGTCGACGAGTTCGGGCATCACCTCCTCGCGCATCCAATCGAGCGCTTCCTCGAATTGCGTCCGCGACCGGATCCAGCGCAGGACGACGCGCGCCGAGCGGCCGCCGCGGACCGTTCCTTGGATCGACGGGGCGTTTGCGCCCGGCTCGAGCACGACCGTGAGGTGCGGCGGCTCCTCGGCCGGATCTCCCGCGAGCTCCAGCGGCTTCGAGCGGTACCCGTCGGCGACGAGGACGACGGTCGAGGACCGCGGCACGACGAGCCGCGCCGGCCCGCGCGTGTTCTCGTCCTTCATCGCGCGGAGATACGCGACCGCGGTGAAGTCCGACGCGAAGATCCAGTCGACGTGATCGGGCGGGTCATTCCAGTGGACGA
>DASRRB010000117.1:0-12962 GCA_035695985.1 Planctomycetota bacterium
GACGGCGCGCGCGCCGCCGCCCGCGGAGGCGCAGCGCAGCGTCGCGAGCGGCCGCGCGCCGGCGAGCGGCCGCGCGAGCGGCGGGAACGGCAGCTCGGCGAAGTGCTCGGCCTCGCCCGCGCCGATCCCGTCGCACGCGACCGCCGTCGCCTCGAAGAGGCCGCCGACCGGGAGCTTCTGCTCGTCGAACGTCCCGCACAGGCCGACCAGCAGCGCCGCGGACGGAGGTCGTCCCGCCAGCCAGCGCCCGCACGTCGCGCCCGCGGCCGCGAGGCCGACGCCGACCAGCGCGACGTCGACGGAGCGACCGGCGATCGTGAAAGGCGCCGGCGCCCCGAGTCCCCGCGCCGACTTCCCGATCAGCCCCGCCGCCTCGAGCGGCGTGGGCACCAGCAGCAGCGGTCGCCGCGGCGCCGCGGCGCGCGGGCGGGAGGGCGGCGTCACGACCCGATTTCGAAATAGAACCGTTCGTTCGCGAGCGGCGGCACGGCCGCCTTGCGCAGCAGGAGCGTGCGCACCGACCACATGTCGGGGAAGACGCGGTAGCGCTGCGCCGTCGCGTCGAGGTAGTCGACGCCGCTCGAGCCGCCGGTGCCGATGCGCCGGCCGATCATGCGTTCGACCATCCGGGCGTGCCTCTGCCGCCAGACCAGGATCGCCTGCTCGAGCGCGACCACGAGGTCGAGCACCTCGCGCGGCCACGCCAGCAGCGGCAGCTCGCGGTACGACTCGATGAAGAGCGTCGCGGCGCGCACGCGGCGGCGCACCGGGTCGGCGACGCGCAGGAAGGCGCGGGCCGCCTCGATCTCGGCGAGGTAGCGCTCCTCGACGATCGGCACGTCGGCGGGCTGCTGCGCCTGCGCCCTCGCCGCCGCGAGCCCCGCGCGCACCTCGCGCTCGTGCGCGGCGAGGAAGGCGTCGACGAAGCGCGCGACCGCTTGGTCGTCGCCGGGGGTCGTCGGGACGCTGCCGTCGATGGGGGTGCGCGCGAGCCAGCGCTCGAGCGACTCCCGGAAGGACGGCCGGTCGCGCAGGCGGGCGGCGACGCGCGCGCGCGCCCAGTCGCTCTCGCCCGCACGCGGCGCGAGCGCGTCGAGGAAGCTCTTCTCGCTGCCGAAGGGGAGGCGCTGCGCGTCGTCGAGGCCGAGCAGGATCTCGACCTCGCGGAACTGCGGCGACTGGAAGCCGCTCGCCGGCAGCAGCTTGTCGCGGAAGTCGAGGAAGTCGCGCGGCGTCATCGTCTCGATCAGCGCGAACTGCTCGGTCGCGAGCTCGAAGGCGCGGATCGCGCGGCGCAGCCCGCGCGCCCCCGCCGCAAGCGCCGTCTCCGGCACCGGATCGCGCGCGAAGAGGTCGCGCGCCTGCTCGAGCTCGCGCAGGATCAGCTTGAACCAGAGCTCGTCGGCCTGGTGGACGACGATGAAGAGGAGCTCGTCGCCGGTGAGCTTGCGCTCGTCGCCGTCGACCCCGTCCTGCAGCGCGAGGAGGCGCGGGAGCTTGAGGTAGTCGGAGTAGTTGGTGGCCAAGGGGGCGTCCGGTGCGCGCGCTCGGCGGTCAGCGCGGAGCGAGGAACCTCGACCGATAGTGGCGCAGCTCGGCGATCGAGGCGCGGATGTCGTCGAGGGCGCGGTGGCTGTCGGGCTTCTGCGGCGCGGCGGAGGCGACGTCGGGCCGCCAGCGGCGCGCCAGCTCCTTCAGCGTGCTGACGTCGATGCAGCGGTGGTGGAGGTGGCGGTCGAGCGCCGCCATCTGCCGGTTGAGGAAGAGCCGGTCCATCCAGATCGAGTTGCCGCACAGCGGCGAGGAGGACTGCTTCACCCACTGCTGGAGGAAGCGCAGCGTCTCGAGCTCCGCCTGCGCCGGGCCGACGGTCGAGACGCGGCAGCGCTCGGTCAGGCCGTTCTTCTGGTGCATCTCCTTCACGATCGGGATCATCGCGTCGAGCACTTCGTCGCTGCGGCGGATCGCCAGCACCGGCCCCTCGGCGACGATCTCGAGCGCGGCGTCGGTGACGATGGTCGCGATCTCGAGGATCACGTCGCGGCCGGGATCGAGCCCGGTCATCTCCAGATCCAGCCAGACCAGAAGGTCGTCGCGCGGCCCGTTCGACATGCGTTTCGATCTTATGCAGGGGGCGGCGCCGCGGCGGCGCCGATTCCCGGGGCGCGCCGGCGCGACAGGAGCGCCGTGAACGCGGCGGCCGCCGGGATCACGAAGAGGGCGACGTCGGCGTCGCGGAAGCGGATCGAGCCGTAGAAGACGAGCGCCGTCAGCAGCGTCGAGACGCACGGCAGGAGCACGAGCAGCAGCGCGCCGTTCCGGCGGCGCAGCGCCAGGACGCCCCCCGCGATCAGCAGCGGCGCGGTCGCGAGCCAGGCCAGCGCGAGGCTCCAGCGCACCGCCAGGTTGTCGGTGTGCGGGAAGGCCGAGAAGTGGCGCACCACCTTCATCGTGAGCAGGCGCGGGACGTCGCCGGGGTGGGTTCGCAGGAAGTCGAGGCCGTAGCGCCACGCCGCACGGTCGTTCTCGACCTCGGTCCCGTCGAGCGGGTGGTCGCGGTCGATCAGCGTGTCGACCGGCATCCACGAGCCGATCGCGCTCGGCTGCGCGGCGATCACGGCGTTGTTCGCGCCCCAGAACGTGAAGCCGCCGATCGTCGAGATCGTCATGCGGCCGACGGCGGCTTCGTTGCGCACGAGCCACGGCACGACGACCGCCGCGGCGAGCGCCGCCGCCAGCGCCAGCTGGCGCAGGCGCGTCGCCGTCCGCAGCGGCCGCGCGCACGCCAGCGCGAGCAGCGCGAGCGGCCCGGCGAAGAAGACCTGGGGTCGAGTGAGCAGCGCGAAGCCGAACGCGAGACCGGCGCCCGCCGCGAGCCGCCACGACGGCTCGCCGCGCAGCCAGCGCGCGGCGAGCAGCACGGTGACCGTGATCGCGAAGCCATACGGGACCTCGCTCAGGAAGTGCATCGAGTAGTAGAAGTGGGCCGGGTCGAGCGCGAGCGCCGCCGCGGCGACGAGGCCGGTCGCGAGCCCGAAGAGCTCTGCCGCGATCAGGCCGGTCAGCGCGCAGGTCGCGGCGGAGAGCAGGCAGAACCAGACGCGCGCCGCGGCGAAGGAGTGGCCGGCGACGAGGTAGGGGACGAGCAGCGCGAAGGAGGTCCCCGGCGGGCGCCGCGCGGTCGGGACGCCCGACGCGAGCGTGTAGCCCTGGCCGTTCGCGAGGTGCCAGCCGAAGCGCTCGTAGTCGATCTGATCGGGGTTGCTCGAAGCGTCGGGAGGCGCGCCGAGTCCCTGGAAGCGGGCGGCGACTGCGATCCGAACGACGAACGCGCACGCCATGAGCGCGACGAGCAGCCCCAGGAAACGGCGGCGCGACATTCGGCGCGGACCTCCCCTCGGCGCGACATTAACGGTGGAGGCGGACCGTCCCCCCGGGGAAACGTGCGCTGACCGAGCGTCGGGAGCTCCGACGACGCCGGCGAACGGCGCCTCGAAAAAGAAACGGAAGAAGGTCGTGCGGTTTCTCGGTGCCGCTCCGCTCATGGGGTCACGGATCGAAACGGGAGCGCCGCCGTGGGGTACCGGGGTGCACGCGGTTCGATCCGGAGAGCTCGTCCGCGTCGCTCACCGGCCAGGAAGGGGGCGACGAGCATGGACGGCGCCCATGCCATGGCCCAGGCGTCGTGACGCTCGTCGCGTTCCGCGTCGGAGACGTGGGTCGGCAGTGCGGCGACTTGCGGAGCGTACGGACGGCCGGACGATGGCTGCCCGCGCCGTCCGGAACGGGCTCAGGGTGCGCGACTTTCCAAGTGTCGGGCCTCGCGAGGCCGCGACGCAGTGCCTGGAAGGTCGCGCGCCCTCATTTTTTTTCCGCCGGCGCGGGAGTCGGCGCCGCGGCCGGTGAGACCGGTGAAGCCGGCTCGATGCGCCACAGCGTGAGCCGCGCGACGTGCGTCGGATCGTGCAGCAGCCGGACGTGCGCCGGCCGGCCCGACTTCGCCAGCGCGCTCGGCTCGGCGACCTGCAGGTTGCGCGAGAAGCGCGGGAAATTGGCGCCGCTCACGTGCAGGCCGATGCGGTGGCCGGCGGCGAACGTGCACGCGACGTGGCCCATGCGGACGGTGAGGCGCGTCGGCTCGCCGGGGGTCACGAGCACCTCGCGCGACGGCGACTCGCGCGTGCGCGCGCGCTGGATCCCCTCGCTGCGCCACTCGCACGAGCCGTCGGGCGCGACGTCGACGAGCTTGGCCGCGAAGTCGCCGTCGGGCGCGTCGCTCGTGAACCAGAGCTCGAGCTCGATCGGACCGGCGATCGCCACCGCCTCTGCCAGCTTCTGCGTCGCGTAGACCAGGACGTCGGGGCGCCGCGCGATGCGCGCCTGGTCGTCGAGCAGGGCGAGCGGCGTCCAGAGGCTCTTCGCGTAGGAGGGGCACGGGTCGGCGGGGTCGAAGGTCACGGCGTCGGCCGGCTCGTCGCGCGGCGGCGACTTCCCCTCGATCAGGAGCCCGTCCCCGGACGGCTTCGCGGCCGCGCCGCCGAGGCTGTGCAGGTAGAGCGGCAGTGCGTGCGCCGTCGTCGGCGGCCAGGCGTCGAGCTCGCGCCACGCGTTCTCGCCGAGGAAGAAGGCGCGCACGCCGGCGCGCTGCTCGTAGCCGTTGGCGCGGCCGAAGAGGAAGCGGTCGAGGAACTGCGCCTCCTCCTCGAGCGGCGCGACGTAGGCGTCGGGCCCGAGGTCGGGGCGGCCGGCGGCCGCGAAGCCGCCGTGGTCCCACGGTCCGACGATCAGGCGCGCGAAGCGGCGCTCGGGCGGGCCGCCGCGCTTCGACAGCTTCATGTAGTCGTCGATCTGGCCGGGCAGGAAGAGGTCGTACCAGCCCGCCTCGAGCAGCGCCGCGCATTGCACCTCGGCGTAGCGCGGTCCGTAGTCGAGCGGGCGCCAGTAGTCGTCGAGCAGCGGATGGCGGCACCAGTCGTCCCAGGTCGGCAGGTCGCCCGACGACGCGTCGTCGGCCTCGATCAGCGGCAGGTGGTCGAACTTCACCGTCATGCCGCGGTTGGCGCTGAGCAGGAGCCAGGAGAGGCTGATCGCGAGCCCCTGCACGCCGCCGAAGTGGACGACGTCGCGGTAGACGTCGGCCGACGAGAACTGGTTCACCATCGCCGCGAGGCGCGGCCCGGCGTGCGGCGCGAGCTGCCACTGCGTGATGCCGAGGTAGGACATGCCGTAGGTCGCGACGTGGCCGTCGCACCACGGCTGCGCCATCACCCAGTCGAACGTCTCCCCGCCGTCCTTCGCCTCGTTCCGGAACGGCTCGAAGCTCCCCTGCGATTCGCCGCGGCCGCGCACGTCCTGGACGAGGATCGCCGCGCCGCGCTCGACGAGCGCCCGCGCCGCGTCCGCCGCGCCGCCGCGCCCGTACGGCGTGCGCACCAGGATGACCGGCCACGGCCCCTTCGCGTCCGCGTCGCCGGGGTGGAGGAGCGTGTGCGTCAGCAGCGTCCCGTCGGAGAGGGTGAGCGAGCCCTGGACGCTCGCGACGCCGCGCGGGCCGTCGGCGCGCGCGGACGCCGGCGCGGCGAGTGAGAACCGAGAGCACAGCGAGAGGACGAGGAGCGGCGCGACGATCGGGCGCACTGAAGAACCTCCGTTCCGCCGACGTTCAGCGCGCGAACTTCGCGTGGCGCACGCGCGGCCACATCGCGAGGCGGTCGTGGCGCGAGAGCGGGCGGCGCAGCGCGTCGACCGGATCCTGCCAGTCGACCGCGACCCCGCGCCCGATCAGCTCGAGCACGGCGTCCTCGATCTCCCAGCGCGTGAGCGCGTTCGGGACGAACGCGCCGGTCGGCATCCCCTGCGTCAGCACGCCGAGCTCCGGTTCGGCGCGACGCGCCGCGTGCGGGCGGGCGAGCAGGAGCTCGAAGCTCGGGATCGCGTGGCTCGCGGTGAACGAGGTGAGCGCGATCCTCGACTCGATCACCATCGCCAGCAGCGGGAGCGCCGCCGCTCCGTCGGCGAAGACGCGCGGAGGCTCGGCGGCGTCGCCACGGAGCTGCGCGAGCTTGAGGAGGAACGGCACGGGACGCGGATCGACGTGGTCGCCGCCGCGGAATTCGAGTGCGACGAGGTCGAACGCGAGGCACGTCTCGTCGCCGTTCGCCGGATGGCGCGCCGCCCACTCCTCGAGCGCGACGCGGACGCCGCGATCGGAGGCGACGATCGTGACGTGCTTGCGGAGGGGGACGCCGTCGTTCCACTCGATCGGAGCGTCGCCCGCCGAGAAGACGAGCGGGAAGAGCGACGGGAAGAGATTCGGCGTGGCGCGCGGGTCGTCTCCGGTCCGGCCCATCCGGTCGGCGAGCGGGACCGACCGGTCGGGGGGCGGCAGCTCCTCGCGCCGCGTGCGCGCGCGGTTCAGTTGGCACGAGTCGAAGCGCAGACGGAGGTAGTCGTCGCCGACGCGCACGGCGTCGTCCGCGAGCTCCGCTCCGGTCTTCGCGAGCTCCTCCCACTTGTGCCCCGGCTCCCTCGCGATGCGCTGCGCGACGTCGTCGCCGGCGCCCGCGCCCGCGATCGCGATCTGCGTGGCGTCGACGTCGGCGCGGCCCGCGAGCCACTGCAGGACCTGCAGCGCCTCGACCGTCGCGCCGTCGAACGACGAGAGCCCGACCAACTCGAGCTCCAGGACGCGCAGCGCGTCGTGCGGCAGGGTCAGCCGCCGCTCGCCCGTGCCGATCAGCTCGAAGCTCGCGACCGTGCGTCCCGCGGCGAACGCGCTCGCGAGCGTCCGCAGGATCGCGCCCTCGGCGTTGCCCTTCGGACCGCCGGCGACGCACAAGAGCGCCGGCCGCTTCGCGTCGGCCGCCGGCCGCGCGACGACGAGGGGCGCTTCGACGTTCTCCTCGAACGCCACGACCCAGCGCTCGAGGATCCCGCCCTCGACCTCCTGGCGGTCGACGACCCGGACCTCCTTCACCGCCGGCGCCTTCGGGAGCTTCTCGAGGAAGCTCGTCCCGAGATCGTCGCGTTGGTACGGCAGCACCAGCTCGAACGGGTAGCGCCGCGCGAGCTCGCCGAACGCCGGCTCGCGCGCGCCGTCGATCGCGAGCTGCGTGCTCCGCTCCGGCTTGGTCGCCGCGAACGCGAGCACGCCGCCGCTCGCGGCGAACTCGACCCGCATGCGCTTCGCGCGCGGCGTCGTCGCGACCAGCACCGGCATCCCGTCCGGCAGCGTGACGGAGAGGCCGCCCTCCTGCGGCAGCTCGAAGCGCAGCACGAACTCGAGCCCCTTGGGCTCGGGCACCTGCAAGAGCGCGCTGCTCACCAGCGACTGGCGGCGCGTGCTGCGCGAGAGGACGAAGCGCGCCCCCTCGAACGGCTGGAAGTCGAGCCCGAGGATCTCGTGCTCGCCGTCGCCCTTCGCGCCTTGCTCGCCTTTCTCCCCGGGCTCGTCGACCTCGTCGAAGCGCACCTGCAGGCGCGCCTCGTCCTTGTCGGCGAGCTGGAAGCGGACGTCGAAGGCGAGCGGACCGGCGGCGCGATCGACCTCGAAGGATTCGGGCGGCGCCGCCGTAGCGACCGGCGCCGTCTCCTGCGCGGGCAGGCGCGCGGCCGCGAGCGACAGCGCGCCGAGCGCCGCGAGCGCTAGGCGCGGCATCACGCCGCCGCTTCGTGCGGCGGCGGGGCGGCGTCGTGCACGTACTTGGCGCGGCGCAGCCGCCGCAGGACGACGCCGACCAGCGCGCCGGCGGCGAAGAAGATCGCGATCGACCACCAGGGATTCGCGTCGATCCAGGCGAACACTCTCGGTTCCTCCCGCCTCGCCGTCCGAACGGCGCTCAGTGCTTCGGGTTCTTACCGTCGCCCTTGGGCGCGGCGTCGAAGATCGCGCCGTGGAATTGGAACGAGAGCGGGCAGTACTCCTCGTAGTAGTCGCGGCCGTGGTTGCCGGAGCGCAGGTGCCACTCGTGCTCGACCTTGCGCTCGTCGAGGATCTTGTGCAGCTCGGCGTTCGACTTGTCGAAGCCGAAGCGGTCCTTGTCGCCGCAGTCGAAGTAGATCTTGAGCTTCTGCAGCGTCTCGACCGGCAGCGTCGCCGCCTCCTTCAGGGGGTTCCACTCCTCCCAGTGCGGGACGTCGATCGGCCAGCCGTAGACGGGCTTCCACTGCTCGCCGCGCTTCTTGATCCCGTCGGGGATCTGCTGCGGGTCGACCGGGTAGATCGCGGCGCTGTGCGCGCTCACGCTGCCGAACACGTCGGGGTGCTTGAACGCGACGTTGAGCGCCCCGTAGCCGCCCATCGAGTCGCCGTTGATGCCGCGCGACGCGCGATCGGCGATCGTCCGGTACTTCGCGTCGACCGCCTGCACGAGCTCCGTGGCGACGAAGTCGGCCCACTTGGCCTTGCCGTCGATCGAATTGACCCACATCGACATCCGGCCGCCGTCGGAGCAGACCACGATCATCGGCCCGATCTTGCCGTCGTTCACGAGCTCGTCGATCGTGACGTTGATGCGGCGCTCCTCCCAGTAACGGTGGGCCGAATAGAAGAGCGGGTGGAGGAAGTAGAGGACGGGGAAGCGCTCCTTCTCGTTGCCGTACTCCGCCGGCAGGTAGACGCCGACGTTCACCTTCTGTCCGGCGAGCTTCGAGTCGATCTCGAAGTACTCGATCGTCCCGGCCGGCTTCGTCGCCGCCGCCTTCCCGTCCGCGGCCGGCGCGGCCGCCGGCTTGGGTGCGGGCGGAGCAGGTGGCTGCTGCGCGGCCGCGACCGCGGCGAGCGCAGCGAGGCACACGGTGACGGCGGGGATGCGACCCATGGAAGCTCTCTCCAGGTCGGTGGTGTCGGCCGCAGGGCGAAGGCGCCCTTCTACCCGCCACGCGCCGCGCGGGCCATCGCGCCCGCCCAGTGTGCGCGCCGCCGCGTCACCCACGATCGCCGCCGTGAGCACGGCTATGCTTTTCCGCTCGTCATGCTGATCGTCTTCCACCGCATCCTCGTCACGACCGCGATCCTCTTCTGCGGTCTCATGGTCTGGTTCGAGGTGGCGCGCTGGCGCAAGGACGGTGAGGGGGTGGCGCTCGCCGTCGCGGCGGCCTGCCTCGCAGCCGCGGGCGGGCTCACCTGGTACCTCACGAACCTCAAGCGGTTCGTGAAGATCGAACGGTGAGCGCCGTGATGCCCGGGTCGGTCCTGCTCGATCCGCCACCTCCGCGCCTCTCCGACGCCCACGGAGGCGGGCGCGGGCGCAGCGACGACGGGCGGCGCGACGACGGCGGCGGCGGCGGCCCGGGCGAGCCTTCGCTCCCGATCAACAACGCGCGGCTGATCACGATCCTCGGGCTGATCGCGTCGACGATGCTCTTCTCCGGGCTCTTCGGCGCCTTCGTCATGCTGCAGGGGGCGGCCAAGGAGTGGCCCCGCAACGGGATCCCCGAGCTCCCCGGGCGCCTCTGGATCAACACGCTGCTCGTCCTCGGGAGCAGCGCCGCGCTGGTCGTCGCGCACGTCGCGCAGCGGCGCGGGCGCGCCGGCCTCTTCCGGCTCGGGATGGTCGCGGCGCTCGCCGGCGCGCTCGGCTTCGTGGCGACGCAGTCGTGGATCTGGCGCTCGCTCGTCGCGTCGGGCTTCGCGCTCGCGACCCCGACCACCGACAACGAGATGGGGCGCTTCTACATGCTCACCGGCGCCCACTTCCTCCACGCGCTGGTCGGCTCGCTCCTGCTGTTCGTCACGACGATTCGAGCACTGCGCGGCACGCCGCTGCCGCGCCTCTCGGTCGCCGTCGACGTGACCGCCATCGTCTGGCACTTCGTCGGCGCGGCGTGGCTCGCCGTCTGGATGCTGCTCACGAGCTGAGGCGCCTCGCGAGGACCCTTTGGACCCATCCGTCGCACTGCTGCTCGCCGCGCTCGCGCTCGTCGCCGGGCTGCTCACCGGCTGGATCGTCGCGCAGCGGCGCGGCGCGCAGCACGCGGGCGAGGCCGAGGCGGCGCGCCAGCAGGCCGAGCTCGCTCTCGCGACCCGCAGCGCCGAGCTCGAGAGCGAGCGCCGCGTCGCCGCCTCGCGCGAGACGCTCCTCGAGCAGGCGAGGAAGCAGGTCGAGGACGCGGTCGGCAACCTTGCCCGCAAGGCCCTGAACGAGAACAGCGAGCAGTTCCTGCGGCAGGCCAACGAGAAGTTCCTCGCGCTCGACCAGAAGGCGCAGGGCGAGCTCGACCAGCGCAAGCGCGAGATCGAGGGGCTCCTGAAACCGCTGGCGGAGAACCTCGGCAAGCTCGAGACGAACGCGAAGCTCATGGAGGAGAAGCGCGCGCAGGCGTACGGCTCGCTCGAGACGCACTTGCTGAAGCTCATGGCGACCACGGACCACCTGCAGAAGAGCAGCAGCTCGCTCGCGACGGCGTTACGCGGCAGCTCCCAAGCGCGTGGCCGCTGGGGCGAGATCGCGCTGAAGAACGTCGCCGAGCTGGCCGGCATGACCGAGCACTGCGACTTCGAGCTGCAGTCGATGGCGGAGGGGCTGCGCCCCGACATGGTGGTGCGCCTGCCGGGCGAGGACAGGATTCCAGTCGATGCGAAGGTGCCGCTGACCAAGTTCCTCGAGGCGATGGAGGGCGACCTGCCGCCCGAGCAGCGCACGGCCCTCCTGGTCGAGCACGCCGCCGCGCTCAAGGCCCACGTGAACGCGCTGGCCCAGAAGGACTACGCCGACCTGCTCGGCGGACGCGTCGACTTCACGGTGCTGTTCGTGCCGGCCGACCCGATCCTGTCGGCCGCCTTCGAGCACGCGCCCGAGTTGCAGGCGGACGCGATGCGGCGCAAGGTGCTGATCGCGACGCCCGTCACGCTGGTCGCGCTGCTGCGCACCGTCGCCACCTACTGGCGGCAGGCCTCGATCGAGCGCAACGCCGTCGACGTGCGCGACGCCGCGCGCGAGCTCTACGACCGGGTCGCCCTCTTCGCCGAGCACCTGGGGAACGTCGGGCGCGGGCTCGAAAAGGCGCTCCAGTCGTACAACGACGCGGCCGGGAGCTTCCAGACGCGCGTGCTGCCGAGCGGGCAGAAGCTCGACCGGCTCGAAGTCTCGGACGGCGCGAAGCGCAAGCTCGACGGGCTCGACGAGGTCGAAGGGACGCCGCGCCGCCTCGAGAAGGGCGCGGGGACGTGAGACGCGACGGGATGGCGGATCGCATGGAGAGAACGATGCGGCGCGGGTGGCTGGCGATCGGGTTCGCGGGATGGCTCGCGGCGCACGCCGCCGGCGTGCAGGTGCCGCCGGGTCCGCAAGCTCCGCAAGGTCCGCCGCCCGCCGGCGGCCGCGGCGGTCCGCCCGGACCGCAGCAGCCCGAGGAGCCGCGCGGGCTGCGCGTGCACGAGGCGGGCGCGCTCGCCGGCTACACGCTGATCGCGCCGCTGCAGAGCAAGACGATCAACCTCGTCGACCTCGACGGGAAGGTCGTCCACCGCTGGAAGACCGGCTTCTCGCCGGGCTGCGAGTACTTCCTCGACGACGGCCACATCCTGCGCTGCAGCAAGGAGCCGATCGAGACGCGCTTCAACGCGGGCGGCCAGGCGGGACGGCTGCAGGAGATCGACTGGGACGGCAAGGTCGTGTGGGACTGGAAGTACGCCTCCCAGGAGCACATGCAGCATCACGACCTCGTCCGCACGCCGCACGGGACGCTCTTGATCATCGCGTCGGAATGGAAGCCGCGCGACGAGTGCATCGCCGCGGGCCGCCATCCGGCGCAGGTCGGCAAGGACGGGATGCTGCTCGACATGATCCTCGAGATCGAGCCGACGAAGCCCGACGGCGCCGAGGTCATCTGGGAGTGGCACGCCTTCGACCACCTGATCCAGGACTTCGACGCCGAGGCCGACAAGCACGGCAACGTCGCCGAGCACCCCGAGCTGATCGACTTCAACTTCGACCTGCGCATCGCGCCGGCCGGCGACGCGAAGACCGCCGAGATGAAGAAGCTCGGCTACATCACGGTCGCCGCGAAGCCGACCACCGCCGACTGGCTCCACAGCAACGCCATCGACTACGACGCCGATCTCGACCAGATCGTCGTCTCGTCGTACCACATGAGCGAGATCTGGATCATCGACCACAGCACGACGTCGGACGAAGCCGCGGGCCATGCGGGCGGACTCTCCGGCCACGGCGGCGACCTGCTCTACCGGTTCGGGAATCCGAAGAACTACGGCGCGGGCGGCGCCGCCGACCAGCGTCTCTTCAACCAGCACAACGTCCACTGGATCGCGAAGGGGCTGCCGGGCGCGGGCCACCTGATCGTCTTCAACAACGGCGAAGGCCGCCCCGACGGCAACTACTCGTCGGTCGTCGAGTTCGAGCCGCCGAAGAAGGGCGCGCACGACTACGTCCTCGAGCCCCTCGCGCCGGCCGGTCCCGAGAAGTACGTCTGGGAGTACAAGTCGCCCGACCCGAAGGACTTCTTCTCGAGCTTCATCTCGGGCGCGCAGCGCCTCTCGAACGGCAATACGCTCGTCTGCGAAGGGGCGCGCGGCCGCGTCTTCGAGGTGACGCCCGACGGGAAGATCGTCTGGGACTTCCTGCACGCGCTCGGATCGTTCGATCCGGCACCCGGCCAGCCGGCGCCGCAGAACGCGCTCTTCCGCGCGACGCGCATCCCGGCCGACCACCCGGGCCTGAAGGGCAAGGAACTGAAGCCGCTCGAGTGAGAGGCGCTCCGTCCGTGAGCGGCGCTCAGTACACGAGGACGAAGCTCCCGTCGCGCAGCGCGACCGGCTCGCCGAAGCTCCACGCCGGCACGCCGTCGACGCGGCCCGCGCCGCCCTCGACCGGCTTCCCGTCCGCGCCGTAGAGCTGCCACGCGAGTGCGCCGCCTTTCTCCCAGCCGGTGCCCTCGGTCCAGCAGAGCAGGCGCTCTCCCGCTGCATTGACGGCGACGCGGGGGTGGTGGCGCGAGTCGCC
>DASRRB010000118.1:0-7385 GCA_035695985.1 Planctomycetota bacterium
CTCGAGCATCGCGAAGAGGAAGTGGGCCACGAGCCCGAGCACCAGCACCAGCGCGAGCATCTGCCGCCCCGCGAGGTGCTCCTCGTCGGCCGAGGTGAACGGCAGCAGCGCCGCGCCGCCGAGCGCGACCGCCTGCGCCAGGAGCTGCGGCAGCAGGAGCTTCGACTGCCAGAGGTCGCGCCCCTCGCACTGCGCGAAGAGGAACGCCGTGTAGCCCGCGACGCCGATCCCGAGCGCCGCATTCACCCAGCGCAGCGGCTGGACCAGCGCCGCGAACCCGAAGTACCGCGCCGCGAGCGTCGCGCTCACCGTCATCGAGAACGCGATCAGGACGTACGCCCCCTTCACGAGCCAGCTCTTCTTGTTGCCGCGCGTCAGCAGCGTGAGGAAGAGCTTCGGCCGCGCGAGGTCCTCGACCAGCAGGAACGTCGTCAGCGTCACAAACGCCAGCGCCACGATCTCCGGCAGCCAGTCGGCCGCGAACCCCGCGAGTCCGAGCGCTGCCGCGAACGGCGCGAGCAGCGCCGCCCCCGCCGCGATCCCCTTGGTCACGAGATACGCGGCGACGCCGAAGCCCCACTCGACCTTGTGGCCGGCGTCGAGCGTGACGCGCGTGTCGCGGATCACCGGCAGCGAGGCGGGCCACGGCTCGGGCTTGTGTTTCGGCCGCTCGCTCCAGAGGTAGGTCGGCGGCCGTTCGGCGGCGCCGGGATGCAGCGCGATCGGCTCGATGCCGACGTAGTGGACGTTGGGTCCGGTCTTCTGCTCGACGCGCCGCTGGAGCGTCTTGTGCTCCGCGGCCATGCGGCTCACCTTGCTGTTCGGATCGTGCAGATCCCCCGCGATGATCGCCTGCTCCGGACAGACGATGACGCACGCCGGCTCGAGCCCCTTCTCCACGCGGTGGGCGCAGAAGTGGCACTTCTCGACCGCGCCGAGCTCCTCGTTCAGGTAGATCGCGTCGTACGGGCAGGCCTGCATGCAGGCGCGACAGCCGATGCAGACGTCGCGGTCGAGGTCGACGATCCCGTCCTTCCTCTTCTCGAGGGCGTTGACCGGACAGATCGTCACGCACGGCGCGTTCGTGCAGTGGTTGCAGCGGAGCACGGCGAAGTGGCGGCGGATCTCGGGGAAGCGGCCCTTCTCGACGTACTTGACCCAGGTCCGGAAGCTCCCGACCGGGACGTCGTTCTCCTGCTTGCACGCGACCGTGCAGGCGTGGCAGCCGATGCAGCGGCGGTGGTCGATGACGAATCCGTACTGCATCGGAAGTCCTGGCAGAATGAGGAGCGCGGACGATAGCGGCGGAGGCTCCCGAAGCTCGCAAGGACGGTCATGGCCCCCATCGTCCATCCATTCGTCGAGCAGCAGCTGCGGGAGGCGGTCCAGGACCCGCGCCTGGCCGACGATTGCCTCGAGCGCGTCTTCGACTACATGGCGCGGAACCCCGAGTTCCCGCGGCGGGCGGAGCGCGGCGAAGCGATCGCGGAGCAAGAGCTCGGCTGGTGGAGGGACCACACGGGCGGGCGGTCGGCGACGTTCGCGCGCTGGCTCGTGCCCGTCGTCGAGTCGTCGGGCCCGCTCGCGGGACGACGCGTCCTCGACTTCGGCGCGGGCACGGGCAGCAGCGCCGTCGTCTTCGCGGCGGCGGGCGCCTCGGTCGTCGCCGCCGAGGCGGAGCAGATCAGCATCCGCGTCGGGCCCCGGCGCGCTGCGAGCCTCGGCGTCGCGCGCCGCTGCTCGTTCGTCCAGGTTCCCTACATCGATCAGCGCAACGGCCTGCGGCTGCCGTTCGCGGACGCGAGCTTCGACGTGGTCGCGCTGATCGGCGTCCTCGAGCACATGTACCCGGCCGAGCGCACGTATTGCGCGCGGGAGATCGAACGCGTGCTCGCCCCGTCGGGACGCGTCGTCGTCGACGACACGCCCAACCGCTGGCACCCCTACGACTACCACACCACGCGCCTGTGGTTCGTCGGGCAGATGCCGGTCGCGTGGGCGCGCCGGTGGGCCGTGCTGCGCGGCCGCATCGGCCGGCACGAGGACTTCCAGCGGCGCGGCGCGACGGGCATCTCGCGGCGCGCGATCGAGGCGCTCTTCCCTCCCGCGCGTTTCGACCTCGTGTACGAGAAGTCGGACGCGGACCTCGTGCGCGACTTCGGCTGGCTCGAGCACGCCGTGCCGACGCGCAACCCGCGGCGCGCGCGCGCGATCGGCCGGTTCCTGGCGGCCTCGGCGGCCGTCGGACTGCGCGTCCTTCGGCCCGTCGGCGTCCGGGCGAGCCGTTTCGTCTCGCTCCACACGCTCGTCTACCGGCGGCGAGGTTAGGCGCCGGCCGCCTTCGTCGCCGCCGCGACGTCCTCCTTGCGCCCCATCACGACCACCTCCTCGCCCTCTTCGAGCAGGAGGTCGGGCTCGAAGGCGATGCGCTGCTCGCCGATCTCGGGGTCGCGCCGCACGACCGCGAGGACGACGAGGTGGTGGTTGCGGCGCAGGCCCGTGTCGCCGAGGCGGCGGCCCGCGAGCGCCTTCGTGACGGCGATGCGCGCCATCTCGAAGCCGCGCGGCAGCTCGAGGAAACGCGTCTGGTCCTCGCCCTCGACGACGAGCTTCGCGCGCAGGTTCGGGCGGCCGAGCACCTCGACGTTCAGCGTCGCGATCAGGTCGCGGCGCGTCACTCGGCCGATCAGGCGCCCGCCGCCTGCGCCTCCCGCGCCCCCCGCGCCTCCCGCGTCGGGCGCGCCCGCGCTCACGACCGGCAGCTCGTCCAAGTCGGGATCGTCGAAGAGGTCGAGCACCTCGGCGAGCGAGCGCTCCGGCTGCAGCACCGGCACCTTGCGCATCACCTCGCTCGCGATCACGACGCGCGCGGCGCCTTCGCCCTCGCGGTTGAAGTACTCCTTCACGTCGTGGAGCGTGACGCCGCCCATCAAGCGGCCGGCGCCGTCCACCACGAAGAGCAGGTCGAGCCGCTCGTCGCTGAAGCGGCGCACCAGCTCGGCGAGCGGCGTGTTCATCGGGACGGTCGGCGCGTCGGGCCGGACGAGGTCGGCCACCTTGGTCTGGTGGAGCGTCAGCTCCTCGATCCCCGCGTCGACCGGGACGCCGCGCGCTCTCAGGCTCTCGCTGTAGAACGAATCGCGCGCGATCAGCCGCGCCGTCAGCGCCGCCGCCCCTGCGCCGAGCGCGAGCGGGATCACCAGCTCGGGCCGGTCGGTCAGCTCGAAGAGGAGCAGCGTCGCCATGATCGGCGCGTGCGTGACCGCCGCGATCGCGCCCGCCATCCCGACGAAGACGAGCGCCGCCGAGGTCCCGTGCGCCGCCGGAATCGCGTGGAGCGCGGTCGCGAGCAGCGACCCGAGCGCGGCGCCGGTCACCATGGACGGCGTGAAGATGCCGCCCTGCCCGCCCGACCCGATCGAGCACGCAGTCGCGACCGGCTTCATCACGAGCAGCACCGCCGCCATCCACCAGACGGTGCGTGCGCTCGCAAGCTCCTCGACCGCTTCGTGGCCGTTGCCCCACACTTCCGGCAGCACGAGCCCGATGACGCCGACCAGCAGGCCGCCCAGCACCGGCCGCGCGATCGCGTGCAGCGGGAGCTTCGCGAAGGCCGCGGTCGCGCGCTGCAGCAGCCGCTGGAAGCCGATCGCGAGCGGCGCGCAGGCGATCCCGAGCGGGATGGCGCAGGCGACCAGCGTCCAGGTGAGGCGCGCGTCGGCCTCGCTCACCGCGTAGAGCGGGTCGGCGCCGAGCAGCGCCCGCTTCACCAGCGCCGCCGTCGCGCTCGCGAAGACGACCGGCACGAAGACGTCGAGCGCGAAGTTGGAGAGGACGACCTCCATCACGAACACCGCGCCGGCGAGCGGCGCGTTGTAGGCGGCCGCCATGCCGGCCGCGGCGCCGGCCGCGAGCAGGATCGAGCGCGAGCGCGGGTTGGCGCGCGTGGCGTCGCCGACCAGGCTCGCCGCGGTCGCGCCGAGCTGCATGATCGGCCCCTCGCGCCCGACCGAACCGCCGCTCGAGATGGTCGCGAGCGCCGACGCGACGCGTCCGAGCGTCGGCCCGACCCGGATCGAGCGGCGCCGCAGCGTCACCACCTCCATCAGGTCGCGCACCCCGAACGCGGTCTCACCTCGTCCGAGCGCATACAGAAGCAGCGCGCCGACCAGCGCGCCGGCGGTCGGCAGCGCGACGCGCGCCCACGGCGGCAGCGCGCGCCCGACCTCGAGGATCGAGCCGCTCCGTCCCGTCACCCACTCGAGCAGTTGGGCGACCAGCACGCGGAAGCCGACGCCGAGCAGACCCGCGAGGAGCCCGACCGCCGCCGACGTCGCGAGCAGCGCGATCCAGCCGCGCCAGACCTTCGGATCGCGGCCGTTCGTCACTGCGTCGCCGCGGGCTGGAAGCGCCGCGGATCGGAGAGGAACGCCTTCCTGCACTCCTCGCTGCAGAAGTACCAGGTGCGGCCGTTCCACTCGCAGCTCGGCGTGTCGGCGCCGACCTTCACGCAGACGCAGGCGAGGTCGGCGTTGTGGACGCAGACGGGGCAGTTGGCGCAGCCCGACGCGGGATCGGGCTCGGGGACGGACGCGCAACCGGCGACGAGGAGCACGCAGGCGAACGCGGCGGCGAGGAGCGCTTTCATCGGTCGCGCGAGCATAATGCATCGACGACCATGGCCCCACCCGACCCGACACCGTCCGACGCCATCGACGGCGAGCGACTCGTCCGCCAGCTGCGCTGGCGCTACTCGGTCAAGAAGTTCGACCGGGCGCGCAAGATCCCGCCCGAGGATTGGCAGGCGCTGGAGGACGCGCTCGTCCTCACCCCGTCGAGCTACGGGCTGCAGCCGTGGAAGTTCGTGGTGGTCACCGACCCGGCGATGAAGGACCAGCTGCTGCCGCTCTCCTGGAACCAGGCGCAGATCGTCGACTGCAGCCACGTGGTCGTTTTCTGCATTCGCCGGCCGCTCGGCACCGAGCACATCGACGCCCACGTGAAGCGGATGGCCGAGGTGCGCGGCGTCGGCGTCGAGGCGCTCGCCAAGTACCGGAACGTCGTCGTGACCGACCTCGTCGAGGGGGCGCGCGCCTGGACGATCAACCTCTGGGCCGCGAACCAGGTCTACATCGCGCTCGGCAACTTCATGACGAGCGCCGCGCTGATGGGCGTCGACACCTGCCCGATGGAGGGGTTCGACCCGGTCAAGTACGACGCGACGCTCGGACTCGGCAAGCGCGGCCTCGCCTCGACCGTCGTCTGCTGCGCCGGCTACCGCTCGCCCGAGTGCAAGTACCAGAACTTCAAGAAGGTCCGCTTCCAGAACGACCAGGTGGTCGAGCGGATCCCCTGACGCGCGCGCGGCGCCGCCGCGCCGACGCTCAGGCCGGTTTCGCAGCCTTCGGCGTGTCGGGACCGTCGGCGTAACGCGCGGCGAGGACGCCGGCGAACGCCTTGCGGTACATGAAGGCGAGGACGAGCTCGATCGCCGCGAAGACGAGCGCGATCTCGAGCCCCGAGCGGTTCGCGAAGAGGTGGAACGCGACGATGTTGAGGATCATCGGCGCGAGGATCGTCAGCCCGAGCGGCACGAAGAGCCCGCTCACCAGCAGCACTCCCGCGAAGGCCTGCGTGCCCGAGATGAACGGCAGCATGTAGCCCGAGCCGACGAACCCCTGGAACAGCGCAGCCGCGGCCGCGGGCGGCGGATCCTTGGGCTCGGGCATGAAATGGAAGAAGCCGTTCAAGCCGAACACGAGCCACGCCGCGCCGAACAGCAGCCGCAAGATCGTCCGCGCCACCTTCATTCTTCGTCCTCCTGTTTCCTGGGCGGCGGGAATGTAGCCGGACGCGCGGATCGAATCCGGGCGGGCGCGGGCGCCTCGAGAACTTTTCGTCGCACCCCGGGACGCGCTCAGCTCGCGGCGGGGCGGGCGACCTCGCCGTGGAAGCAGACCTCGATCGTGACGTGGCGCGCTCCGACGGCAGTACGCACGACCTGCGCAAGGGACGCGGCGGAGGCGGGCTGCTCGACGTCGACCGACGCGATGACGGCGAGCGCGGCCGGCCCGACGCGCCAGACGTGGACGTCGACGACGCGCGCGACGCCCGCCGCGTGCAGCGCCGCGACGACGCGCTCGCGCACGTCGGCGTGGACGTCGGCGTCGACCAGGATGCGCGACGTGTCGCGCAGGAGCCCGATCGACCAGCGCGCGATGAAGAGCGCGCCGACGATCCCCACCACCGGGTCGAGCCACTTCCAGCCGAACTTCCAGACGCCGAGCAGCGCGACGATCGCGAGCACCGACGTGAAGGCGTCGGCCAGCACGTGGAGGTAGGCGGCGCGCCGGTTGTGGTCGTGGACGGCGCAGGCGGCCCCCTCGGGCAGGTCGCGCAGCTGCGCGTCGCCGGGGTCGTCGCGCAGGAGCATGGCGCAGACGAAGTTGACGACCAGCCCGGCCGCCGCGATCGCGATCGCCTCGCCGCACTGGATCGGCTCGGGCGTCACGATGCGCGTCGCCGCCTCCCAGCCGACCAGCAGCGCGACGACGCCGAGCACGACGGCGCTCGTGTAGCCGCCCAGGATCCAGACCTTCCACGTCCCGAACGCGAAGCGCGGGTTGCCGGCGTGCTTGCGCGCGAAGGAGTAGGCGAACAGCGCGATGCCGAGCGCGGAGGCGTGGCTGCCCATGTGCCAGCCGTCGGCGAGCAGCGCCATCGAGCCCGACCAGAAGCCGCCGGCGATCTCGGCCACCATCATCAGCAGCGTCACGACGATCACGACGCGCGTGCGCCGTTCGCCGCCGTGGCCGGCCTCGGCCAGGAAGTCGTGGGTCGCGGCGTTCACCGCCTCGTGCACGTGGTCGTGCGCGGAATCGTGCGAAGGCGGCGGCGTTCGTTCGTCGGCGCGAGCAGCCATCGACACCTCTTCGTCCGGGGGAGGCTACCTTGTCGACCTCGGCGGTCCGCGCCGAGGGGCGGAGGGAAGCGCCGTTGGACGCGTGGCGTGAGCGGGCTTGGATCGCGGCGGCGGCCCTCCCGTGGGCGGCGCTCTCGCTCCTGCTCGTCGGGCGGCTCAAGGTCGGTCGCCGCTGGCGCACCGGCGACACGCGCAAGCTCTTCCACCTCCTGATCTTCGGAGGAGCGGCGCTGGTCCAGGGGCGGGCGGGGTTCGGCGGGACGCTCGCGTACGGCGTCGCGGTGTCGGCCGCGATCGCGGTCGTCGTCGTGCGCGGGACGTTCGGGCCGCCGCTCACGTCGCCCGGCTACGAGGCGCTGGCGCGGGAGAGCGACGCGCCGCACCGCACCTGGTACGTGGTCGTGCCGTGGTTCGCGACCGCGCTCGGCGGCGTCGCCGCGAACCTCCTCTTCCCGCAGCACGC
>DASRRB010000119.1:0-13332 GCA_035695985.1 Planctomycetota bacterium
TGCTCTCGCTCGCGCCGATCGCCGCCCGCTCGCCGTGGCAACGGAGCGAGCCGGCTCCGTCGCGAGCGCAGGCCCAGGCGCAGCCCGCGAAGGCGCCTGCGCCCGCGCCCGCAAACGACCTCGCGTGCGTGCTGCCCGAAAAGGCGGTCGCGGTCCTCGAGGCGCATGGACTCGCGGCGCTCGCGCGCGGCTTCCTCGAATCGGACCTGCATGCGCGCGTCGCCGGGCTCGAGGCGTTCCGCCGCATGGAAAAGACGCCCGAGTACGCGCAGCTCCTCGCCGGCCTCTCCTTCGCGCAGCTCGCGTCGGGCCTGAAGCCGGCCGACCTCGCCGCGGCGCTGCTCGGCGATCCGCTGGTCGTGGCGCTGGTGGTCGAGGGGACCGCACCGGGCGCGCCGGCGCTCGTCGCCGCCGCGCGCACCGGCGACCCCGACGTCGCCGAGCAGCTCGTGCGCGCCGCCCGTTCGCTCGCGTCCGCGAACAAGGAGGCGGCGCAGCCGCCGCGCGACTTCGACCACGCCGGCGCGCACGGCGTCGTGCTCGACGGCAAGGTCTGGCTCGCCGCCGCGGGCGGCGACCTCGTGGCCGCGACCAGCGAGGTGCTCGCGCGCGCGACCCTCGAGCGCGACGCCGCGCTGTCGGCGGGGGAGAAGGGAACGACCGCTGCGCCCGCGACGGTCGGCCCGCTCGTGAAGCGGATGCGCGCGACGCTCGGCGCGTCGTCGCAGGTCAAGGTCGCGCTTGACGTCGCGGCCGCCGTCGCGCTCAAGACCGACGGCCCGCTCTTCCCGAAGAGCGACAACTCGGTCGGCGCGCTTCTTCTCGGCGACCTCCTCGCGGAGGCGGGCCGCGCCGACGTCCTCTGCGGCGAGCTCGAGCTCACGGGCGACCGCGCCCGCCTCGCGCTGCGCGTGCCGTCGCCCAAGGCGTCGCGCCCCGAGTTCCTGCGCGCGTTCGGACATGGGCGTGCCCAGCAGCCCTTGCTCGCGCTCGCGCCGAAGAACCTCCTCGTCTCCCTCTCGCTGCGCCGTGACGGCGAGCTCTTCTGGCGCGACCGCGGTGAGCTGTGCGATCCCAAGACCGAGCAGGAGTTCGCCCAGGCGAAGACCGGCCTCGGCCTCTTCTTCGGCGGCCGCAGCTTCCCCGACGAGATCCTGCCGCAGCTCGACGACGAGCTCGTCGTCGTCGTGACGCGCCAGACCTATCCGAACGCCAAGGCGCCGCCGCGCGTGCGCGTCCCCGCCTTCGGGTTCGTCTGGAAGACGAAGGGCGACGCGAAGAAGCTCGGCGAGCAGTTCGCCATCGGCGTGAACACCTTCATCGGGATCCTGAACGCCGACAGCGCGCAGAAGCGCAACGCGCAGCTGCTCCCGTTCGTGGAATCGTTCGAGGGGGTGACCGTCTACGGGGGCCGCATGCTGCCCGACGACGACCGCACGCCCGACACGTCGCTCAACTACGCGCCGGCGCTCACGTGGCTGAACGACCGCATCGTCCTCGCCACCTCCGAGGAGATGCTGCACAACCTCGTCCGGCTCCTGAAGAGCGACTCTGCGGCGCTCGCGAAGTCGTCGCCGCTGCCTTCCGGCACGACGGTGGCGGTCCGCATGGACGGCCGCGCGATCGCGGAGAGCCTCCGCGAGAACCGCGAGAAGCTCGTGAGCGACACCGTCGTGGAGAAGGGGAAGACGCGCGTCCAGGCCGAGCTCGAGTTCGACCTCGGCGTGCAGTTGATCGACCTCTTCTCGGAAGGGCGAATCCTCGAGCGCGTGACCGACGACGCGCTCGAGCTCTCGCTCGAGAGCGTGCTCGCACCGGCGACGAAGGCGGCGCGCACGGAGGGGTCGTGAGCGCGCTCGCGCGCTACCGGCCGGGCGCCGACGGTCCGTTCGGCCCCGCGGAGGTGCGCCACCTCTTCCGGCGCGCGGGCTTCGGCCTGCCGTGGGACGAATGCGGCGCGCTCGCGCAGAAGGGCCTCGACGCCGCGCTCGAGACGCTGCTCGCGACCGACGAAGGGCGCGACGCCGCGTGGACGTCGCGCACCGCGATCGAGGTCGCGACGGCCGCCGACACCGGCGAGATGGCCGCGGGCGAGCCGCTGAAGAAGCTGCGTGCGCTCTGCCTGCTGCGGATGGCGCAGACGCGCGCGCCGCTGCCCGAGAAGCTCGCCCTCTTCTGGCACGGCCACTTCGCGACGTCGGTGGAGAAGGTGCAGGACATGCGCCTGATCTGGCGGCAGTACCGCCTCTTCCGCGAGACGGGGGTCGCGTCTTTCCGTGCGCTGCTGCAGGCAGTGTCGCGCGACCCGGCCATGGTCATCTGGCTCGACAACGACAGCAACGAGCGGCTGCGTCCCAACGAGAACTACGCCCGCGAGCTGATGGAGCTCTTCTCGATGGGGGTCGGCTGCTACACGGAGGCCGACGTCAAGGAGGCGGCGCGCGCCTTCACCGGCTGGCACGTGCGCCACCTCGACTTCTGGCTCGACGAGCACGAGCACGACGGCGGCGAGAAGCGCGTGCTCGGGAAGACCGGGCGGCTCGACGGCGGCGACGTCGTCGACCTCTGCGTCGACCATCCTGCGTGTGCCCCCTTCCTCGCACGGAAGCTGCTGCGCTTCTACGTCCATCCGGAGCCGGACGACGCTGCAGTCGACGAGCTTGCACACGCACTGTTGGAAGAAGAGCTCGACGTCGGGCGGACGCTCGCGCGACTGTTCGCTTCGCGCCTCTTCTTCGCGCCCGTGATGCGCGGCGCGCTGATCCCTTCGCCGGTCGAGCACTGCGTCGCGACGCTGCGCGCCGTCGGCGCGACCGCGTCCTGGAAGGAGCTCGGCGAGACGGCGGCGACGATGGGTCAGGCGCTCTTCGCGCCGCCCAACGTGAAGGGGTGGGACGGCTACGCCAAATGGATCAACACGCGCACGCTGCTCGAGCGCGGCCGCTTCGCGGAGGCGGTCGCCTTCGGGGGCGGCGCGCTCGACGTGCGCGCCGACTGGAAGCGCGCGGCGGGCGACGCCTTCGCGGCCGACGGCGACGCGCTGGTGGAGCGGATGGGGGACGTGCTGCTGGGCGCGGCGCTCGGAACGTCGAGCCGCGCCGCGCTCCAAGCCTTCGCGGCATCGCCGGCCGCCGGCACGGGCGAGGCGCGCGTTCGCAACGTCGCGCACCTCCTGCTCTGCTGCGCCGAGGCGAACCTGCACTGAATCGGGGAGCTGATCGATGGCGACCACGCGCCGAGGATTCATGCTGGCCGGTCTGGGCGCCGCGGCGGCGCCGCTGCTGTCGCGGCTGACGTGGGCGCGCGGGCTCGAGGGGGCCGCGACCGGGCGCGCGCTCCTCGTGGTCGAGCTCGGCGGCGGCAACGACGGGCTCAACACGGTGGTGCCGTTCGCCGACCCGCTCTACGTCCGCGCGCGGCCGTCGCTGCGGATCGGCGCGGACGGCGTGCGCAAGATCGCCGACGGCGTCGGTCTGCGGAGGGAGCTCGGCGCGCTGAAGGACCGCTTCGACCGCGGCCAGCTCGCGATCGTGCAGGGCGTCGGCTACCCCGGTCCCGACCGCAGCCACTTCCGCTCGACCGACATCTGGCACGCGGCGTCGCTCGAGCCCGAGCGCGCGCGCACCGGCTGGATCGGGCGCACCTGTGAGTGCGAGTCTTCGGGAAAGCGCGCGCCGATCGGACCGGGCCTCCCGGCGCTGATGGTCGGGACGGCGAAGGTCCCGCTCGCGCTGGTCGGCGAGCATTCGTCGGCCCTGCAGGTCGGCGACGTCGGGCGCTTCCGCGTGCCGGTCGGTCCGAAGGATCCGTCGCAGGACGGGCGGCGCGACGCGCTCGCGCGCCTGGCGACGACGACCACCGCGGCGGAGCACTCCGACGGCGGCGCGCTCGCGCTCCTGAAGGACGCGGCGCGCGAGACGCGGGCGAGCGCGGCGCGCGTCGAGGCGGCGGTCGAAAAGGGGAGGTCGGCGACGGCCTGGCCCGACACGCGGCTCGCGCGCGAGCTCGGGCTCGTCGCGCAGCTGATCGCCGGCGGCTTCGAGTGCGCGGCGTACTTCGTGAGGCAGGAGGGCTACGACACCCACGCCTTCCAGGCCGACTCCCACGCGCTCCTGCTCGCGGAGCTCGACGGCGCGCTCGGCGCGTTCCTCGCGGACGTCGAGGCGGCGCAGGCGCTCGATCGCGTCGCCGTGCTGGTCTACAGCGAATTCGGGCGGCGCGTGAAGGAGAACGGCTCGAAGGGGACCGACCACGGCGCCGCGGCGCCGCTCTTCGTGCTGGGCGGCGCAGTGAAGGGCGGCCTCGTCGGCCGCGCGCCGTCGCTCGCGCCGGCCGACCTCGACGGAGGCGAAGACGGCGACCTGGTCCACTCGGTCGACTTCCGGCGCGTCTACGCGACGCTGCTGAAGGAGTGGTTCGGCGTCGTGCCGAAGCGCGTGCTCGGGAACGAGTTCGAGGTGCTGCCGCTCTTTTCGTGAGGCGGCGCGCGCGCCGTCAGCGCCCGCCGCTCGCGCCCTCCGGCAGCACGCCGCGCGCGACGAGGACGCGGCGCACGACCTCGATCCGCTTCGGCGCGTCGGCGACGGACGCGAGGTCGGCGTTCAGCGCGAAGAAGAGCGGGCCGGCCGCGCGCTCGACCCAGCCGACGTACCAGCCGACGGGGGGCGTGCAGGCGTTGGCCCAGCCGGTCTTGCCGCGCACCACGAAGCCGTCGCCGCGCTCGCGCTCGAGGATGCGCCGCACGATCTCCTGGCTGCGCGCGGAACAGGGAAGCGCGCCGCGCTCGAGGCCGACGAGGAGGTCGATCTGCTGCCGTGCACTCACGCGCAGCGCGCCGTCGAGCCAGAAGGAGTCGAGGGCGCCGCCGAGGTCGCGGTTGCCGTAGCCGAGGCGGTCGACGCCCTCCTGGAGCTTCTCGCCTCCCGTCCGGCGCGCCAGCTCCTGGAAGACCCAGACGGCCGAGACGCACATTGCCGAGGCGAGGTCGTGGTCGCGGTTCCAGCCGTCCGAGCCGCGGTCGACGCCGTCCCAACGGAAGAGCTCGTGCTCGTCGGCGACGCTGCCGGCGTCGAGTCCGATCAGCGCGTTCACGATCTTGAACGTCGACGCGGGCAGGAAGCCGCGCGCGGCGCGCTCGGGATCGGACGCCTCGAACGTCGCGCGCGCCGGATCGAAGAGCACGAGCGTGCCGACGAGGCCGAGATCGTCCAAGGTGCGTGCAAGCTCGGGCGCGGGCGTCGGCGCCGTCGCGCGCGCGTCGGACCGCGCGGCCGCGTCGACCCGCAGCTCGGCGGCCGGCGCTTGCGCGCAGCCCGCGGTCAGTGCGAGACCCCCGACGAACGAACCCACGAGCTTCGCGACGTCCATGGCCCCTCCCGATCGGACCGCGGCGATCCTACGCTCGCCGCGCACCGCGGACGGCGGGTCGGGAGCGGTTCGTTGGCACCCGCTTCGAAGAGCCGGCGCTCTTCGCGTAGAGCGGGTGGCACGTCGGGGAGTCTCCATGGAGCGCTGGCTTCCACTCGTCGGGATCGCGACGTTCCTCGTCTTCGGCATGGGCACGCGGAGCGTCCTCTACCGCCGGCGCTACGGGACGTCGGGCCTCGTCCTGCTGCGGGCGCGGGACCGGGGCGAGGTCGCGCGCCGCCGCCTCCTCGTCGGGATCGTCGTCGTGCTGCTCGCGCAGTCGATCGTGCTCGCGGTGCGACCGCACGCGCTGGACGCCTGCCGCGCATTCCGGTCGCCGGTGTGGATCGGGGCGGTCGTCCTCGCGATCGGCACTGCGCTGGAGATGACGGCGCAGGCGCAGATGGGGGCGTCGTGGCGGATCGGGATCGACGCCGACGCACCCTCGGAACTCGTGACGCGCGGCCTCTTCCGCTTCAGCCGCAACCCGATCTACTCGTTCGTGCTGCTGGCGGTCGTCGGAATCGCGCTGCTCGCGCCGACCTGGATCTCGCTCGCGATGCTGCTCGCCGCGTTCGCCGGCATGCGCGCGCAGGTCGCGGCGGAGGAGCGCCACCTCCGTGCAACGCACGGCGCCGCGTACGTCCGCTACGCGCAGCGCGTCGGCCGCTTCCTCCCCTGGATCGGAAGGATCCGCTGAGGGACGTCCGGCGCGTCCGGCGCGAGCGATCGCAGAACGCGGCGCGTGCTCGTCCGGTCCCACTGGGCGGCCAGCAGGCGCCACTTGTACTGGGCATCGCGGCGGCCGTGCCGGACGTCTTCGCGCTGGACCTCGCGGGACCAGCCGCTCGCCATCACGTGGAGCGCCGGTGCGTGGAGTCGGCGCGAGCGGCGGCGGGAGGCGTACTCGACGTCGTCGCGCGCGAGCGCGGCGTCGAGGCGCGCGGCCCAATCGCGCAGCCGCTCGTCCGCGGGCGTCGCTCCGTCGAGCTCGATCAGCACGTCGTAGCGGGCGCGACCGACGTCGGGGATCAGGCGGAGCTGCCGGACGGGAAGGGGGCGCTCCCGTTGTGCGGCCGAACAGGCGGCGACGACGTGGTTCACGTGGAGCTTCTCGCCGCAGATGCTCGAGAAGTCGTCGCCCTTGCGGAGGAACGCGAGCAGCGGCGCGCGGCGGCGGAAGCCGCGGACCTCCACGAGATCGCCGAGGTCGTAGCGCCAAAGTCCTGCGCTCGTCGTGACGAGGACGCGGTAGCGGCCGCCGTCGACGAGCTCGTGCACGAGGCGGGTCGGAGCCTCGGCGAGATCCTCGCTCGCTTCCGGGGCGAACTCGAAGAACGTCGACTCGAGCGCGGGGACGCCGGCCGCGGTGGCGTCCGACCAGGGGATCGTGAAGGTCCCCTCGCTCGCGCGGTAGCCGAGATCGCGGATCGGGACGCCGGTCCCGTAGAGCGGAGCGAGCCGCTTCGCGTGGAGGCCGACGCTGCCGCCGAGCCAGCAGCCGATCAGGCGCAGCTCGGGCCAGAGGTGGCGCGGCAGCAGCGTTCCGTCGGCCGCGATCTTCCGCTCGAGGTCGCGGGCATGCGGGCGGCGCGCCGGCGACCGGAGGATCGCGTCCGCCTCCTCCGCGATCGTCTCGGCGAGCCGCAGCAGCGTCGTCGGATTGGGCGTCGCGATGCACGAGATCCGCCGCGTCGCGGCGATCCGCGCGACGAGCCGGTAGCGGGCGTCGTCGTCGGCGAGCGCGTGCAGCCGGGCGGGGACGGCGAAGCGCTCGCGCAGGAAGCGCGGCGCGTCGCGGCAGGCCAGCCCGCTCGCGCAACCGATCGGGGCGCCGCGGGCCGTCGCGCCCTCGCGATCGGCGCCGACGAGCGCGAGGATCGACGCGTCGAGCAGGCGCGGATGGTCGTGCAGGGCGCGCTCGAGCCAGATCGCGCCGAGCCGCGCGAGCTCGCCGCGGAAGGTGCGCGTCACCGGAAGGAGCTTCGGCGCGGCGGTCGTCCCGCTGGTCGAGACGAAGCGCCGCGCCGGCTCGCGCGTGAGGACGCGTCCTTCGCCGGCGAGCACGCGCTCGAAATAGGGCCGGAGCGCCTCGTAGTCGCGCGCCGGGACGCGCCGCCGGAACTCCTGCACGGTCGTTCCCGGATCGAGGTGGTGCTCGCGCGCGAAGGCGGTGTCGCGCGCGCCGGCGAGCAGTCGCGCGAGGCACCGCGCCTGGCTCCGCTCCGGCGAACGGGTCGCGGCCTCGAACGACGACTCCGCGAGGCTCATGGCCCGCCCTCGTTTCCGAGGAGCGCGACGTGCGCGGTCGTGTAGCGGCGCAGGACGTCTTCGCGGACCTCGATGCCGAGGCCGGCTCCCGTCAGCAGGGACGCTGCGCCGAGCCGACCGAAGCCGACCGGCGCCGCGGTCACGTCCTCGCGCAGCAGCCGGGTCCCGAACGAGCCCTCGATCGCGAAGAGGTCGGGAAGCGCGGCGGCGAGATGGCGTCCGGCGGCCGAGAGGATCGCGGTCTCGCCGACGTGGCATCCGACCTGGACGCGCACGTCGTGGCGGCGCGCGCACGCCGCGATCGCGAGCGACGGCGCGAGCCCGCCGCACTTGGAGACGCGCACGTTGACGACGTCGCACGCGCCGGCCGTGGCGTAGCGGCGCAGGTCGGCGAGCGACGCGACCGGCTCGTCGAGGACGAGCGCGACCGGAGTCCCCTCGCGCAGGCGGCGCGCGTTCCCGGGATCGCATTCGCGCAGCGGATCCTCGATCGCCTCGAGCTCGAACGGCGCGAAGGAGTCGAGCGCGCGGCGCGCCTCGTCGAGCGACCACGCCCGGTTCGCGTCGGCGCGCAGCCGGACGTCGCGGCCGAGGATCGCGCGGATCGCCGCCAGGCGCTCGCCGTCGGAGGCCGCGCCCACCTTCACCTTGACGTGGTCCATCCCGAGCGCGCGGATCGCTTCGGCGGCGCGGCGCGCGTCCGCGACCGTGCCGGCGCCGACGACGCCGGAGTAGCGCACGCTCGCGCAGGTCGGCGGGAACATCGCCGAGAGGGATTCGCCGCACTGCCGCAGGAGCCCGTCGAGCACCGCCATCTCGAGAGCGGCACGCGCGGAGGCGCGGCGCGCCGCGTCGTCCCCCTCCGTCGGCAGCGCCTCCTCGAGCAGCTCGAGCCACCGCGCGAAGCGCGCCGCCGGCGGTCCGTCCGTCGGAAAGTCCTGATCGGCGACGCGCGGCACGAGCGGGCGGCGCAGCGCCTCGAGCGCGCTCGCGACCGATTCGCCGGTCACGTACGGGCGCGGAGCGCCTTCGCCGAAGCCGATCGCGCCGCCGTCGAACCCGACGCGCACGACGATCGACTCCGAGCGGGAGCGGATCGTCGCGGCGTGGCCGAACGCCGCGACGAACGGGATGCGGACGGCGGAGGCCGCGACGCTCGCGAGCCTCACGGCGCGAAGTACCGGCGCAGGAAGACGTTCTCGCGGAAAACCGCGCGGACGATCGCGCGCGCCGTCTCGTCGTCGATTCCGTAGTGCGCGGCGTACGCGTCGATCGCGGCGAGCCCCTGCTCGGCGTGGGCGACGTCGACCTCCGAATGGTGGAGGAACCAGGCGAGGCCGGCCTCGGCGACCCCGCGGTGGCGGGCGAGCGCGCGCGCGATCGCGGCGGAGGTCGTCGCGAGCAGGGTCTCGACCGCCACGACCTCGCAGAGGGCTCCGAACGCGAAGTCGCGCAGCGTCGTGAACGGCAGCGGCCGCGTCACCGTGCGGCGGAACTCCTCGGCCGCCTCCGACTCGACGCGCGCGATCCGGTCCCCGAGTCCGGCGGCGCGCAGGAGCGCGCGCAGCAGCGCGGGATGCGACGGCTCACTGGGGCGTTCGCGTCCGAGCTCCTCGAGGAGATTGCGTTCGAGCGGCGCTTCCGACGCCGGCGGCGAGAGGGCGTAGAGGAACGCGAGGTAGCGCGGCGACGGCAGGTGCACGCGCGCGACGGCGAGGAGGAAGCGGTCGAATTCGTCGCGCGTCGCGGCGCCGCTCTCGAGTCGTCCGAACGGCGGCGATCCGGCGAAGTCGTCGATCTGGGCGCGGATCGTCGCGGCGAATTCGAGAACGATCGACATGGCGCGCTCTCCCGGCGCCGCGATCGCACGCGACGTGCCCCGCGGACGCGCGAAGGCGGCTTCGCGCGACGGCGGCCGGCGCCGCGCCGCCGCGCTGGAGATCGCGGCGCGGGACGGGCAAGATGTTTCGCCTCATGCGCGTCGCCCTCGCCCAGATCAACACGACCGTCGGGGCCCATGCGGCGAATGCGGCGAAGATCGCCGAATGGAGCGCGCGCGCGGCCGACCGCGGCGCCGACCTCGTCCTCTTCCCCGAGCTCGCGATCAACGGCTACCCGCCGGGCGACCTCGTCGAGATGGGGGACTTCGTCGCGGAAGGGGAGGCGACGCTGCACGACCTCGCGCGCCGCCTCTCCGGCGGACCGATCGTCGTGGTCGGCTTCGTCGAGTCGCACGCCACCGACGCGGGGCTGGGCCGCTGCAACAGCCTCGCCTGGATCGAGGGGGGCGCGGTGCGCGTGGTCGGCCGCAAGTCGCTGCTGCCGAACTACGACGTCTTCGACGAGCGGCGCTGGTTCGATCCGGCGGACGCCCGCACCGTCGTGACGGCGCGCGACGTCCCGGTCGGCCTCTCGATCTGCGAGGACCTCTGGAACGACGAGCGCTTCTGGCCGCGCCGCCTCTACCGCCTCGACCCGATCGCCGAGCTGCGCGCGAAGGGGGCGGAGTGGGTGCTGAACGGCTCGGCGTCCCCGTTCGAGATGGGGAAGCCCAAGCTGCGCCGCGCGATGCTCTCCGCCGCCGCGCAGCACCACGGCCTCGGCGTCGTCTACTGCAACCTCGTCGGCGGCAACGACTCGCTCGTCTTCGACGGCAACAGCATGGTGGTCGCGCCCGACGGGACGCTGCTCGCGCAGGGGCGCGGTTTCGACGAGGACCTGGTCGTCGTCGACCTGCCGCGCCGCGACGACGCCAAGGCCGCGCGCCCCGCGCCGGCCGCGGTCGCCGACCCGGCGCGCGACGACGAGTGCGAGGAGGCGCTCCACGCCCTTGTGCTCGGCGTGCGCGACTACATGCGCAAGACCGGCTTCGAGCGCGCCGTCCTGGGCCTCTCGGGTGGCATCGACTCGGCGCTGGTCGCCGTCATCGCGGCGCGCGCACTCGGCGCGCGCAACGTCCTCGGCGTCGCGATGCCGTCGCGCTTCACGTCGTCGATGAGCGACGAGGACGCGGCGACGCTGGCGCGCCGCCTCGGGATCGGCTTCGACGTGATCCCGATCGAGCCGATCGCCGACGCCTTCCGCAACGCCCTCTCGCCGGTGCTCGGCGGCGACCACCGCGGCGTCGCCGACGAGAACCTGCAGGCGCGCGTGCGCGGATCGCTGCTGATGGCGATCTCGAACAAGCTCGGCCACCTGCTGCTCACCACCGGCAACAAGTCGGAGCTCTCGGTCGGCTACTGCACGCTCTACGGCGACATGTGCGGCGGGCTCGCGCCGATCGGCGACGTGCCGAAGACCCTGGTCACGCGCCTCTCCGAGCACGTGAACCGCGCCGGCGAGGTGATCCCGCGCCGCTCGATCGAGCGCCCGCCGACGGCGGAGCTGCGCGAGAACCAGAAGGACGAGGACTCGCTGCCGCCCTACTCGGTGCTCGACCCGGTGCTGCAAAACCTCGTCGTCGAGCGGCTCGGCGTCAGCGAGCAGGTCGCCCACGGCTCGCCCGACGCGCTGGTGCGCGAAACGCGGCGCATGCTCTTCGCCGCCGAGTTCAAGCGGCGCCAGGCCGCGCCCGTCCTCAAGGTCACGCCGAAAGCCTTCGGCTCCGGATGGCGCTTCCCGATCGCCCAACGCTTCGGCCGCCGCTGACGCACCTGAGGACCAGAATCCACGTCCGCGCGTGCCACCTTCAACGCATCGCCGACGCTCTCCAATCACCAGGACCCATTGCCGGCGCCTCACCGTCGCAAGCTCACGACCGTACATCGTCGCGAACCCCCTCAGCCAGCGACAGCTCACCACCGCCTGCACCGTCTTGAGCCGTACATGAACGTCGCGACGCTCCACGAGTCGAATGGTTCGTGCACCGTTCATCGCCCGCAGCGCAGCAACGATGTCGGACGTCGTTCGAGGACCGTGCGAATCGGCCGCGCCCTCGACGTCCGCTCCATCTCCCCTCTCGCCGCGCGCTCAACGCGTCATTGACCCTTCGCGCAACGCGAGCTAGCGTCCCGACCTTCCTGTGCGGTGCGAATCCGGGAAGCCGGTGCAATTCCGGCGCGGCCCCGCCGCTGTGATCGGGAGCGAAACCTCGGCGCGATGACGGGCGAAGACGCCCGGAAGTCGCGGGAACCACTGGTGCGTGCGAACGCGCTGGGAAGGGCGAGGGAGTAGAGAGCCCGAGAGCCAGAAGACCGCTCCACCGCAGGTCCAGATTCCGGATCGGAGGCGCATGCGCCGACCGATCCACGCTCCTCGGGGGAGGGGCGCGGGCCGCCGTGGACGACTGCGGTCTTCCGTCGTCGCCACGCGACTGCGTCTCCGCCTCGGGGAGCGAGGCCTGGCGGCCGCGTCTTGCGCGTCCGCCGCATGCGGATGCGGTCCGAGGGGGATCGCGCCGCAAGGAGCTGCTCCCGTGGCTTGTCTGCGACGTTCCAGTCTTGCCGTGCTCGTCCTGTCCGCCGCGCTCGCGCCGCCGATCCCGGCGCAGGTGCCCGACCCCGGCTTCTCGTCGTCCTCCTACACGCTCGCGCCGGGCGGCGCGTTCGTGGGCGGGCTCGAATCGCTCGCGAACGGCGACCTCGTCGTCTACGACGGCACCTCCGTCGTCGAGATCGCGCGCGCCGACGGCTCGTTCGTGCGCACGATCTTCACGCCTCCCGGCGCGCCGTTCGGCGCGTTCCTGCGTCTCGCGCCCGACCAGAACCGCCTCTACTTCGGCGAGAGCTCGTCGGGCTACGTCTGGGAGCTCGACCTCGCCGGCGGCAACGCGAACATCGTGGCGTCGCTCGGCTTCCCCTACGACCTCGCCTTCGACCCGCAGGGCAACCCGTTCGTCTCCTACGCGACGAACTTCAACGGCGGCTCGCACGTCGCCGCGATCGACTTCACGACCGGCATCCCCGACGACGTGATCGACTTCATCGACCCGAGCGGGCCGATCGTCTTCGACGCGGCCGGCAACCTCTTCACGGCGACCACGCACGTGCCGGGTTGGCCGCCGCCGCCGGACGCCGCGACGCTCTGGTTCTACGACGCGGCGGAGATCGCCGGCGCGCTCGGCGCGTCGGTGCTGACCGAGGCCGACGGCACCGTGCTCGGGCACCTCGACGGCGCGAGCTCGCTCGTGCTCGACGAGAAGGAGGACCTGATCGTCACCGATCCCAACGGCGGCCGCGCCGTGCAGGTGACGCCCGCGACCGGACGCAAGGAGACGATCGCGCTCGCCGACCCCTTCTCGTTCCTCGGCTACGTCGTCTTCGCGAAGGGGACGCGCGGCGCGTTCGAGCCGTGGCAGCCGGAGGAGGCGGGCACGCTGCTCGTGACGGAGACCGACTTCTTCTCGTTCAACGTCCTCGCGACCATCGCGCCGCGCCGGCCGCCGGTCGCATCCACGCCGGCGAGCCCGATCCCGGTCGGTCCGTTCGACCTCGACGCCGAGGGCGAGCCGAACGGCTTCGGCCTGCTGCTGCTCGCGCCCGCGGGGATCACGGGGAGCGAGATCGAGCTCGCCAACCACGCGGGGAACGGTCCGCTCTTCTTCGGCCTCGACCTGAGCTCGGGGCTGCTCGTCTTCCCGCTGGCGTTCGACGCGAACGGCGCCTTCCACGCGAGCGCGACCAACCCCGGGCTCGGCGGCGGAGCAGTCGGCGTGCA
>DASRRB010000120.1:0-17984 GCA_035695985.1 Planctomycetota bacterium
CGACCTCGCCCTCGGGGAGCTTGAACTGGAGCGAGACCTCCATCCCCGACTCGAGCGCCTCGTAGGTCCGGAGCAGGCAGCCGCCGATCGAGAGGTTGACCGTCGTGCCGAGGAAGGAGCCGCCCTTGCGCGCCGCGTCGCCCGCCACGCCGCCGTTCGCGAACGTCCGCGAACGCACGCGCTTCTGGACGCGCCGCTCCTTCCCCCCGTCGCGGTCCGCGGCGGAGGACCGAGGGTCCTTCGTCGACGCGTCGGACGCCTTGTCTGAACCTAGGGACATCACTCACTCCAAGGGAGTCCGAACGGACTTCGGGAGGTCGGCGGCGCCGACTTGACCGCGAAGGCGTCCCGGCGCGGAAGAACGTGCGCGATCGGAAAAAAAGTAGCCTGACCGATCGGAGGAGCGCTGGGTGGCGATCGCCGTCGACGTCCTTTGCTGCATCGCGGCGCTCGCGGCCGGACCGCCGCGGCAGGCGGGATCCGCGGGCGCCCCGGCGCCTGCCGTCGCGCGCGTCGACACGCTGTTCGCGCGGCTCGACGAGGCGATCCCCGAGTCGGGCTTCCCGAACGGCAGCCGCCGCTTCCTCCTCACCGATCAGTCGGCCGACCGCAACGACGGCGACGAGCGCATGCGGCTGTGGCTGCCGCCGAGCGGGAGCCTGCTCTCCGCGCCGCTGCACGGCGACGACGCGGTCCGGCTCCTCTGCGGCGTCGGCTGCGAGTTCCACGACTCCGTCTGGCCGGCCGAGGGGAGCGGCGCGCCGCGTCCGGCGGGCGCGCGCGCGCGGCACGAATTCTCGATCGAGTGGGTCGCGGCGGACGCCGGCGCGCCGGCCGTGGTCCTCGCGACGCGCCGCGTCGACTTCGATCCGGCGACCGCCGTCGACGGGCGCGTGCGCGTCGACCTCGAGGTCGCCTGGCCGCCGGCGGCGCGCGGCGAGGGGCGGCTGCGCTTCCGCGTGACGCGCAGCGACGGGCCCGCGGCCGACCTCTCGATCCTGCCGACGCTGTGGGGGCCGCGCGTCGAGCACGCCCCGTCTGCACGCGACGGAGCGGGACGTCCCGCGGTGGCCGCGGCGATCGAGACGAGGGAAGAGCTCGTCGCCGACCTGCTCGACCCGCGCTTCGCGCCGGGCCGCGCCGGCGCGGCGCGCGTCGAGCTCGGCGCGCGGAGCGACGGCTCCGCCGCGCCGGGCGCGCCGACGCCCGCCGAGCCGGTGGTGCGGCCGGGCGTCGCGGTCGAGGCGCACTTCCAGACGGGGCTCGGCATCGAGCTCCCGAACGGCGGCGCGCGACCGGCGCTCGCGTTCGCGGGGCGGGGCACGGCGCGCTTCGAGCTGACCTCGGAGGCGTGCGCCGGCGGGACGCGGCTCGTCTTCGAGCCCGGCTTCTTCGACTGGAGCGACATTCCGGCCGATTCGCTCGCCGATGCGCGCGCGCGCTGGCGCGTCGTCCTCGACGGGCGCGAGCTGATCGCCGGCGACCTCGCGGCGCCGCGCCGGACGGTCGACCGCGGCTGGGGCGCGCCGGTCGACGTCGCGCTCGTCGCCGATCCGGGTGCCTCGGCGCACGAGCTCGTCGTCTCGGTCGAGGTCTCCGATTATTCGGCGCCGGTCGAGGCGGTCGTCGCGCGCGCGCCGGCCGCGGACGGCGCGGCGCGCTCGCGCCGGATGCACCTCGAGCGGCCGTGGTTCGGGCTGGCGCGGCCGCGGCTGGTGCGCGCGCGCCCGGTCGCGCGCGTCGCCGCGAGCGCGACGGCGCCGAACGTGCTCTGGATCTGCGTCGAGACGTTTCGCGCCGACGAAGTCGGCTTCGGTCGCGCGGACGACGCTTCGACCGCGGTCACGCCCATGACGACGCCGTTCCTCGCGCGCCTCGCGCCGCGCGCGCTCGTCTTCTCGAAGGCGACCTCGCCCGCGCCCTGGACGCTCCCGTCGGTGGCGAGCTACCTCACCGGGCTCCACCCCTTCGAGCACGGCGCCCGCTCCGAGCTCGAGGACGTGCTGCCCGAGCGGCTGCCGACGCTCGCCCGCGTCGCGGCGCTCGCCGGCGCGCGCACGTTCGCCTGCGTGACCAACGACCTGCTCCGGCGCGAGGCGGGCTTCGCCGCCGGCTTCGACCGCTTCGCCCCGTTCGCCTATGCGAACGCCGCCGCGGTGCGCCGCCTCTTCCTCGACTGGCAGTCGGAGGAGCCGTCGTCCCGCTTCTTCGCCTACCTCCACTGGTTCGAGCCGCACGCGCCGCTCAACGCCCCCGGCTGGATGCGCGAGGCGTTCGTCGCCCCGGAGCTGCGCGGGCTCCCGTACGCGAAGGAGGAGAGCGCGCCCAAGCGGGCGATGCGGCGGTGCGGAGACGCGCGCGACTCCGGTCCGGCGCTCGAGTTCCTGCGCGGCCGCTACCGCGGCGAGGTGCGTCGCGTCGACGAGCAGGTCGAGCGCCTCTTCGCCGAGCTCGCGCGGCGCGGCCTGCTCGACCGCACGCTCGTGGTGGTGACCGGCGACCACGGCGAGGAGTTCGGCGAGCACCGCTGGTTCGGCCACGGCAGCCAGCTCTACGAGGAGTCGCTCCACGTGCCGCTGCTGCTGTTCGGCGCGGGCGTCCCGGCCGGCCGCGTCGACGTCCCGGTCGAGTCGCTGCTCGCGAGCCGGATCGCGGCCGCGGCGCTCGGCGCGCGCGACTTCGGGAGCGACGCGCTGCCCGCCCCCGAATGGCCGCTCGTGGCCGAGCGGCTCGAAGAGCAGTGGGCCGGCCAACCGGTGACCGCCTCCACCGAGAAGCTGATCGACGTGCAGGAGCCCGGCTGGCCCGCGGACGAGGACGGCTTCGTCGCGCGCATCGCCCCGCGCGCCGGTCGCGTGGTGCGCGTGGGCGACAAGAAGTCGATCCTCGGGCGTCCGGTCGGGCGCGGGAGCGCGCCGCTCGGGGCCGGCGACGCGCTCGAGCTCCTCGATCTCGCGCGCGATCCCCGCGAGCTCGCGCCCGAACGGGTCGCGTGGGACGAGGGCGCGGCGGCCCGCTTCGCGCTCCTCGCGGCGTGGCTCGCGAAGGAGCGGCGGTGCGACTCGGCGCTGCCGACGCTGGAGGAGGCGCCCGACGTCCGCGAGGTGCTCCGCAAGCTCGGCTACGCGCAGGGCGGGACCGCGGATCGTTGATAGGATCCGGCGCTTCGAACGGACCCGCGCGCGAAGCGCGGGACGATCCCGCCCGGCGCGTGCGCGCGGGCCTGCGCCGGAGCTGCGCGAGACGATGCCCGTCCTGAGCGTGATCGGTACCCAGTGGGGCGACGAGGGGAAGGGCAAGATCCTCGACCTCATCGCGGAGCGCGCCGACGTCGTCGTGCGCTACCAGGGCGGCGCCAACGCCGGCCACACCGTCATCGTCGGGCAGGAGAAGTTCGTCTTCCACCTGCTGCCGTCGGGCGTCCTCCACGCCGGCAAGCGCAACGTCATCGCCAACGGCGTCGTGCTCGACGCGGGCCAGCTGCTCGAAGAGATCGACGGCCTCGAGAAGCGCGGGATCGCGATCAAGGGCCGCCTCTTCGTCTCGGCCGCCGCCCACCTCGTCTTCCCGTACCACAAGGCGCTCGACCGCGCGTCGGAGGGCGTGAAGGGCGGGACGAAGATCGGGACGACCGGCCGCGGCATCGGGCCGGCGTACGCCGACAAGATCGCGCGCACCGGATTGCGCGTGGGCGACCTCTACGACCCGCGGTTCCGCGGCCGGCTCGAGGCGAACGTCGCCGAGAAGAACCGGATGCTGCAGGGGATGTACGGCGCCGAGGCGCTCCCCTTCGCGCCGATCCTCGACGAGTTCGTCGGCTACGCCGAGCGGCTGAAGCCGTACGTCGTCGACACGTTCCACCTGCTCCGCGAGGCGCTCGACGCGGGCGAATACCTCTTCGTCGAGGGTGCGCAGGGGATCCTGCTCGACGTCGACTTCGGGACCTACCCGTACGTCACCTCGAGCAACTCCTCCGCGCTCGGCATCGCGGCCGGCACCGGCATCCCGCCCAACCGCATCGGCGAGGTGATCGGCGTCGCGAAGGCGTACACGACGCGCGTCGGCGAGGGACCCTTCCCGACCGAGATGCCGCCGGCCGAGGCGGACGCGCTGCGCAAGAAGGGCGAGGAGTTCGGCGCGACGACGGGACGGCCGCGCCGCTGCGGCTGGTTCGACGGCGTGGCGACCCGCTTCGCCATGGAGGTCAACGGCGTCGCCGCGCTCGCGCTGACCAAGCTCGACACGCTCTCGGGCTACGACGCGCTGCAGGTCTGCACGAGCTACGAGATCGACGGCCGGACGACCGACCGCTTCCCGTGCGGCGACGTTCCGCTCGACCGGGTGAAGCCCGTCTACGAGCGGCTCGCCGGCTGGCGCGAGCCGCTGACCGGGATGCGCCGCTTCGACGACCTCCCGGAGGCGGCGCGCGACTACGTCGACTTCATCGAGGACTTCGTGCGCGTGCGCGCGACCATCGTCTCCGTCGGTCCCGCGCGCGACCAGACCATCCGGCGTTGAGCGCGCAGCTCCCGTGATCGAATCGCGCATCGCCAAGCGCCTCCTCTTCGGGTCGCTCCTCGTCGGGATGCTCGGGCTCGGTCTCTGGTTCGACCGCGGGCGCGCGCAGCGCGGCGCGCCGCCGATCGCGGCGTCGCTCATGATCGCGGCCTTCACGCTGCCGGCCCTCGCCGAGCTCGCGCGCATCCTGACCGCGGCCGGCCTCCCGACGCCGGCGCGCCCGCTGGTCGCCGCCGGCTTCGTGCTGCTCGCCGGCAAGACGGTGCTGCGCATGCAGGCGGTGCGCGCGCCCGGCGCGTGGTTCGTCGCGCTCGCGGTCGCGACGCTCGTGGTGCTCGCCGCGTGGCAGCTGCGCGACCGCGATCTGAAGACCGGGGCGGCGCGCGCCGCCGGCCTCGTGCTCGGGCTGGTGCTGGCGGTGCTGCTCTCCTCGATGGTCGACGTCTCGTTCGACTGGAGCACCGACGTGCTCTTCGCGCTGGTGCTGACCGCCAAGGCGGGGGACAGCGGCGCCTACCTGGTCGGCAAGGCGATGGGGCGACACAAGCTGATCGAGCACGTCTCCCCCAAGAAGACGGTCGAGGGGGCGATCGGCGGGCTGCTGGCGTCGCTGGCCGTCGGGGCGTGGCTCTTCTCGGTCTTCGGCGGCGGGCGCTGGACGACGGTGCAGATCGTGTTCGTGGCCGGCGCCGTCAACGTCGCCGGCCAGGTGGGGGACCTCTACGAATCGCTCTGGAAGCGAGCCGGCGGCGTGAAGGACTCCGGGCAGCTCCTCCCGGAGTTCGGAGGCGCGCTCGACATCGTCGACTCCCTCTTCCTGGCCATGCCGGTCGGGTGGGGGCTCCTGGCGGCGCTGCAGGGGTAGGATGCCCGCTCCACGCATCGGAGGAGCCCGTACGAGCCACGTCCTGCGAGCCTGCGGAACCTCATGGAGCAGGTGATCCCGATCGGAGACGAGGATCTCCTGCGCGCCCTCTTCGGGCCGGGGGATCGCCACCTGCGGCGGCTGCGCCAGCGCTTCGGCGTCGACGTGGTCCTGCGTGACCAGGGGGTCAAGCTGGTCGGCGAGGAGGCCGCCGTGGTCGAGGCCGCCTCCGCCGTGCGGCGCGCCATCGGCATCTGGCGGCGCGACCACCAGCTCACCGACGAGGCGATGCGCCGCGTCGTCGACGACGGCGGTCCGGTCGCCGAGTCGGACGCGCAGCCGCAGCCCGGGAACGACGGCGCCGGCGCGCCGCCACCCCGCGCACTCCCGCAGGACGGCGTCCACCCGCGCACCGCCGGACAGGACCACTACGTCGCGGCGATCCGCGACCACGCGATCACCTTCGCCATCGGGCCGGCCGGCACCGGCAAGACCTACCTCGCCGTCGCGGTCGCCGTGTCGGAGCTGCGGCGCGGCAACTTCCGCAAGCTCGTGCTCTGCCGGCCGGCGGTCGAGGCGGGCGAGCGGCTCGGCTTCCTGCCCGGCGACATCGAGGCGAAGGTCAACCCCTACCTGCGGCCGCTCTACGACGCGCTCTTCGCGCTGCTCGACGCGCAGCAGGTCCGCAAGTACATCGACCACGACGTGATCGAGATCGCGCCGCTCGCCTACATGCGCGGCCGCACGCTCGAGCGCGCCTTCATCATCCTGGACGAGGCGCAGAACACGACGCCCAAGCAGATGAAGATGTTCCTCACCCGCATGGGCCTGCACTCGCGGATCGTCGTCACCGGCGACGTCACGCAGATCGACCTGCCGCAGGGCCAGGGGAGCGGCCTCTCCGAGGCGGTGCGCATCTTGGACGGCACCGAGGGCATCGGGATCGTCCGCATGACGCGCAGCGACATCGTGCGCCACCCCGTGGTCCAGCGCGTCGTCGACGCCTACGACCGCGCCGACCCGCGCGGCAACGGGGGCGGGTGACGATGCCGTCGCTGCTGCGCCGCCGCCCGCGCCGCGTCGCGCCGGAGCTCGTGCGCCCGCTGTCGCGCCACGGCGCCGACCGCCGCTACGACGACTCGCCCTACGAGCGCGCACTGCTCGCGGCGGCGTTCGCGGGAGGCGTCGTCTTCCTCGCCGCCGACGAGGGCGCCGGATTCACGCGCATGCTCGGGCTCGCCGTGGTCGCGGCCGGGATCGTCTTCCTGGCGGGCCGCTACTTCCTCAAGTTCGAACGCGACGTCGTCGCGAGCCTGCGGCGCGTCGCGGCGCTGCTGCTGGTCTCGCTCGCGCTGCTCGCGCTGGCGCGCATCGCCCGCGGCTCCGAGCGCCTCTCGCTGCTGCTGCTGCCGGTGCCGTCGCTCGCGATCCTGCTCTCGCTGCTGCTCTCGCCGCGCTTCGCGATCGCCTTCGTGAGCCTGCTGCTCGCACTGGTCGCGCTGGTCGCGTGGGGGGCGGTCGAGCTGCTCCCGTCGCTGCTCACGCTCGGCGCCGGCTCGCTCGCCGGCGCGCTCTATTCGTTCCGGGTGCGCCGCCCGTCGCGGCTGCTCGGCATCGGAGCGATCGTCGGCGTCACCCACGTCGTCGTGCTCGCCGCGGTGGCGCTCTTCCGCGACGAGCTCCCCGCCAACCGGCTGCTGATCTGGCGCCTGCTGCTCGGCCTCGCGCACGGCTTCGCCACCGGCTTCCTCGTGCTCGGCCTGCTGCCGATCTTCGAGCGGCTGCTCGACCGCCTCTCCGACCTGACGCTCCTCGAGTACAGCAACCAGAACGACCAGCCGGTGCTGCGCCGCCTCCAGGTCGAGGCGCCCGGCACCCACCACCACTCCTTCATCGTCGGCACGCTCTCCGAGGCGGCCGCCGAGTCGATCGGCGCCAACGGGCTGCTCTGCCGCGTCGGCTCCTACTTCCACGACATCGGGAAGATGAACAAGCCGGAGTACTTCTCGGAGAACTCGCAGGACGCGCGCGCGCGCCACGGGAAGATCAGCGCGGAGATGAGCAAGCTCATCATCACCGCCCACCCCAAGGACGGGATCGAGCTGGCCGAGCACTACAAGATCCCCAAGCCCATCCAGGCCTTCATCGAGGAGCACCACGGCACGACCGCCGTCGAGTACTTCTGGCGGCTCGCCGCGACGCAGCGGCCCGACGGCGAGGTGAGCAAGGACAGCTACCGCTACACCGGCCCGCGCCCGAACAAGCGCGAGACCGCGATCGTGATGATCGCCGACTCGGTCGAGGCGGCCTCGCGCACGCTGAAGGACGTGACCCCGGCGCGGCTCGAGCAGCTCATCCGCGACATCGTCGAGATGAAGATGAAGGACGGGCAGCTCGACGACTGCACGCTCACGATGCGCGAGCTCACCAGCGTGCAGGTCGCGTTCCTGCAGGTGCTGGTCGGCATCCACCACCGCCGCCCGGCCTATCCGCGCGACCCGACCGGACGCCTCTCGGTGCCGCTCGCCGAGGTCGAGCTGGTGCCGGAGATCGAGACGGGCCGCGCGCCCGAGCCGCCGGGAGTCGGCGAGCCCGAGCGCGGCGCCGCTTCGTGAAGCGGCTGGTCCGGGCGCGCCGTCGCCGGCGACGCCCCGCGCCGACGCTGCCGCCGCTCGAGATCGAGGTCCGCCAGCGCGCGGTCCGGCTCGCCCGCGCCCGCATCCGGCGCGTGGTGGCGGCGGCGCGCGCGCAGCGGCCGCGGCGCGGGGGCGCGCTCTCGATCGCGCTCGTCGACGACCGCGCGATCCGCCGCCTCCACCGCGACCACCTCGGGCTCGACTCGGCCACCGACGTGCTCGCCTTCCCGCTCGAGGGCGCGCCCGGCGGCGCGCTCGGCGAGGTGGTCGCCTCGGCCGAGACGGCGCGCCGCGAGGCGGCCGCGCGCGGCCTCGCGCCCGACGACGAGCTCCTGCTCTACGTCGTCCACGGCGTGCTCCACCTGCTCGGCTTCGACGACCACGCGCCCGCCGACCGCCGCCGCATGCGCGCCGCCGAACGGAAGGCCCTGCGCGCCGCCGGAGTGTCGAGAAACCTCTTCCCGTGACCCCGGCGACCCGGGGGAGCGGCGCGCGCCGCCCTCCGGTCGATCCTGACGTGGGGATGCACGCACCGCCGCCCCCGGCGGCGGGCGCGCGCATTCGCGGGGAGGTCCAGGGTGTCCACGCTTCCGTTCGGGTTCGCCGAGCTGCTGCTTGCCGGGCGACTGCGCCAGGCCGGCAGCGAGGAGACGTGGACCTTCGAGATCTCGCTCCCCTCGCTCCCGCCGCGCCGCTCGTTCCTGATCGCGGCCGGGCTCGAGCACGCCGTCGCGCTGCTCGAGCGGCTCGCGCAGGAAGGGCCCGACCTGAGCGACCTCGACGCGGCGCGCCTGCCGGCGCCGCTCGACGCGGACCTGCTCGAGCACGTCGAGTCGCTGCGCTTCACCGGCAGCGTCGAGGCGGTGCCGGAGGGCACCGTCGTCTTCGCGGGCGAGCCGGTGCTCCGGCTGCGCGCGCCGGCGGCCGAGGCGGTGCTGGTCGGAGCGGCGCTCGTCGGCGCGCTGCGCTCGCAGACGGCGGTCGCGACCAAGGCGGCGCGCCTCGTGCTCGCGGCCGGCGGGAAGCCGGTCTACGAGATCGGCGTGCGGTCGGGCGTGCGCGAGACGACGGCGCAGGCGGCGCGCTCGGCCCACGTCGGCGGCGCGAGCGCGACCGCCAACGCGGGCGCCGCGATCCAGTTCGGGCTGCCGACCATGCCGATCGTCCCGCTCACGCTCCTCGCCGCGCTCGGCGGCGAGATCGCCGGGCTCGAGTCGTGCGGCGTGATGATCGACGGCGCGCTCGCCAACCAGGGCGACGCCGCGATCACGGCGATCGCGGCGCCGCCGCGCGCGATCATCCTCGACGCCGGGACGCGCAACCTCGCCGCGCGCGTCGCGGCGATGCGCGCCGGCATCCAAGCTCTCGGGTGGCGCACGACGCGCCTGCTGGTGGGCGGCCGCGTCGACGAGGAGGTGATCGACACGCTGCAGAAGACCGGCGTCGACGTCGACGGCTACTGCGTCGGCGGCGAGCTGATCGTCGCGGCCGATTCGCCCTGCGTCGCCTTCGACTACGAGCTGGTCGAGCGCGAGGTCGACGGCCAGCGCATCCCGCTGCCGCGCAAGGACGGAGGCGTCGGCCGCCGGACCGTCTGGCGCCGCCGCGAGGCGGGCCGCTTCAAGAGCGACACCGTCCAGGCCGAGTCGAAGCCGCCGCCGCCGGGCGGGATGCCGCTGCTCGTGCCCGTGATCGACAAGGGGCGCCGCCAGTTCCGCGCGCCGAGCCTCGCCGAGCTGCGCGTGCTGTGCGGCTCGCAGCTCTCGATGATCGATCCGGCGGTGACGCGGCGCGTCGACCCCGACACCTACACGGTCACCTGCATGGTCGACCGCAAGCCCGAGGATCCCAGGAACGCCGGCGGCGCGGGCGCGAAGAAGGAGCCGGCGCCGCCCGCGAAGCCGAAGGCGGAGCCGGCGAAGGCCGCCGACGCGCGCCGCAAGGCCCTCTCGCAGATCGACGACAGCGCCGACTTCTCGGCCCTGTCGGGCGCGTTCGAGTCGGTCGTCGCCGAGAATCTCGGCGGAGACGAGAGCGCCGCGCCGGAAGAGGTCGCGGACGCATCCTTCGACGAGGCGGCCGACGACGCCGGCACGGCGATCCGCGACGAGGGGCAGGAGCCGGAAGCGGAACCGTCGGCGGAAGCACTGGTGGAAGAGCCGGCGGAGGAGTCCGTCGAGCCCGAAGCCGAGCCGGAGTCCGCTGCGGAGCCCGCGTACGAATCGACGGAAGCCGAAGCGGAGGCCCCCGCGGTCCCCGACGTCGACGCGCTGGTCGAGGAGACGCTGAACGAGGCGCCGGTCGAGCCGATCGAGGCCGAGACGCCCGCGTCCGAAGCGGCGCCGTCCGCCGAGGAGGCGCCCGTCGAGGACTTCGCCTCGATGGTCGGGCAGCTCGCTCCGGCGCACGGCGACTTCGAGCCGCCGGCCGTGAACGGCGGCGCGGCCGACGACGCGGCGCCCGACGGGATCATCGAGATCGAGCCGCCCGCCGCGCCGCCCCGCGCCGCGCCTGCCAAGGCGAGCGCTCCCGTTCCGAAGACGGCGAAGAAACCGGCGGCCCCGCCGCCTCCCGCGCCCCTCGTCGAGGCGCCGCCGAGCGAAGAGGCCGAGTCGCTGCCGACGTTCGGCAATCCGGTCGAGCCCAAGCGCTCCGTCGCGACCGAGGGCGGCGGCGGCTTCAATCCGCTGCTCGCGGCGGCGGCGCGGCTGCGCTCGATGCAGCGCGGCGAGCCGCTCGCGCCGCAGATGGTCGCGGCGCCGGTCGAGAGCGCGAGCGCGCCCAAGGCGGCGCCCGCTCCGAAGAAGGCGCCGGCCACCGACTCGCCGTCCGATCCGCTGCTCGCGGCGGCGGCGCGCCTCAAGTCGATGCGGGGGAGCTGAGCTACACTCGGCGCGCATGACGCCGCGCGCCCTCCTGCTCGCCGTCTGCGCCGCCACGCTCCTCGATTTCACGCCGCTCCTGCGAGCCCAGGAGACGGCGGAGCTCGTGAGCGATCGCGCCGTCACCTCGCAGCGCGGCGCCGTCGCGTGCGTCGAGCGGCGGGCCGCGCAGGTCGGCGCGCGCGTCCTCGCCGACGGCGGGAACGCGGTCGACGCCGCGGTCGCGGTCGCCTTCGCGCTCGCGGTCACCTATCCGGCGGCGGGCAACCTCGGCGGCGGCGGCTTCATGCTGGTCGCGCTCGCCGACGGGCGCAGCGCCGCGATCGACTACCGCGAGACGGCGCCCGCCGCCGCCGACGCGCGCCTCTTCCTCGACGCGAAGGGGCGGATCGACCGTTCGAAGAGCGACTCGGGCCACTTCACGGTCGGAGTGCCCGGGACCGTGGCCGGACTCGAGGCGGCGCACCGCCGCTTCGGGCGGCGGCCGTGGGCCGAGCTGGTCGAGCCGGCGCGCCGACTCGCCGCCGAGGGGTTCGAGGTCGACGCCGTGCTAGGCGACGGGCTCGCCAAGAACGTCGAGGCGTTCCGCCGCTTCCCCGCGTCGGCCGCCTGCTTCCTCCACGCGGACGGGCGGCCCTACGCGGTGGGGGAGCGGCTGGTCCAGGCCGACCTCGCGAACAGCCTGCGCTGGATCGAGGAGGGCGGCGCCCAGGCGTTCTACGAGGGGCCGATCGCGTCGCTGATCGCCGCGGAGATGGCGCGCGCCGGCGCGCCGATGGTCGCGCGCGACCTCGCCGCCTACCGGCCGGTCGAGCGCGCGATCCTGCGCGCGCACTACCGCGACTTCGAGCTGCTGCTCATGCCGCCGCCGTCGTCGGGCGGCGTCGCGCTCGCGGAGATGCTCGGCGTGCTCGAGCCGTTCGAGCTCGCGAAGGGCGGCGCCTTCGGGGCCGACGCGCGCCACCGCTTCGCCGAGGCGCAGCGGCGCGCCTTCGCCGACCGCGCGCAGTTCCTCGGCGACCCCGACGCGACGGAGGTCCCGCTCGCGCGGCTCCTCTCGAAGGAGCACTTCGACGAGCTGCGCGCCACGATCGACCCGCAGCACGCGACGCCGAGCGACCGCCTCGGCCCTCCGCTCACCGGCTCGGAAGAGGACTCGACCACGCACTTCTCGGTCGTCGACGCCGACGGCAACGCGGTCGCGAACACCTACACGATCGAGGACTGGTACGGCAGCAAGCTCGTCGCGCCCGGAACCGGCTTCCTGCTGAACGACGAGCTGCACGACTTCAACCTGAAGCCGGGGCTGACCGACCGCGCCGGCCACGTCGGGACCGCGCCGAACGTGGTGCGGCCGGGACGGCGGCCGCTCTCCTCGATGACGCCGTGCATCGTGCAGCGCGGCGGGCGGACCGTGCTCGTGACCGGCAGTCCGGGCGGCCGCTCCATCATCAACACCGTCGCGACGGTCGTGCTCGCGGTCTGCGAGTACGGACTGCCGCTCGAGGAGGCGGTCGCGCTGCCGCGCCAGCACCACGGCTGGTTCCCCGACGTGCTGCGGATCGAGGCGGGCGTCGACGCGGCGACGCGCGAAGAGCTCGCGAGGCGCGGCCACGTCGTCGAAGTGGTGAAGGAGCCGCAGGGCGACGCCCACTCGATCGCGTGCGACCCGGCGACGGGGACGGTGCACGCCGTCGCCGACCGGCGCATCGACGGCTGGGCGGCGGCGCCGGCGCCGCGTCCGGCGTCCGCCGCCACACCGGCGTCCGGAGATCGCTGAAGCGGACCGACGCCGAGGGAGGGCTCGGGTAAAGGCGCGGTCCCCGAACCGGACGTAAAACATAAAATATAAAGTGTACTTTACGCCATGGGTGGGGATACGCTTCCCCCTCACCACGACCGCATGGGGGGAGTCGAAGGACTCCGGGGGGAACGGTCAACGCGGCGTGGACGCCTCCGGCAGCAACGGACGGGACGAGTGGGTGGGGAGCGGGACGGAGGCCCCCGGCGGACTTCCGGCGAAAGGCCGGACGGAACCGCGCCGGGACTCGGGCGCGCGGAGCCGTGGATGGCCAGCGAGCGCAAGCGTCCCGACAAGCCCGGCCCGATCCGCAAGCTCTGGAAGATCGGAGAGCTGATCGAACGCAGCGGCATCTCCCGCCAGACGCTGCACAACTACACGATGCTCGGCTTGATCGAGCCGGCGTCGCGCACGCCGAGCGGCCACCGCCTCTACGACGAGGAGTCCTTCGAGCTGCTCGAGAAGATCAAGCAGCTCCGCCGCTCCCACACGCTGATGGAGATCCGCGATCTCCTGCGTCGTCCGGAGGGCGGCAAGTGATCCGGCCCGACGACGCGCTCCGCCTCCCGCTCCCGGCGAACGACGGCGCGTCGCTGGCGCGCCCGCTCGTGACCTCCGCGCGCGACGCGCCGCGCCAGGAGCTCTGGCGCAAGTTCCTGCGCACGCGCCGCCGCCAGCACCGGAACGACCTCGCCGTCGCCTACGTCCCGCTGGTGCGCATGGTCGCCGAGGAGATCGCGAGCCGCGTCCCCAAGAGCATCGACGCCGAGGACCTCGTCTCGGTCGGAGTCTTCGGGCTGCTGCAGGCGATCGAGGGCTTCGATCCGGCGCGCAACGTCAAGTTCGAGACGTTCTGCCGCATGCGCATCCGCGGCGCGATGATCGACGAGCTGCGCACGCACGACCGCCTCTCGCGCGAGGCGCGTCAGCGCGCGCGCGACGTCTTCGGCGCGCGCTTCGACCTGCGCCAGGAGCTCGGCCGCGAGCCGAACCACCACGAGCTCGCCGAGCGCGCGCGCCTGACGACCGCCGAGCTCGAGCGCATCCTCGCGCGCGTCGCGACGCGCCAGACGCTCTCCCTCGACGTCGCGATCTCCGAGGTGGTCGACGACGACGAGACGCTCCTCCTCGGGGACGACCTCGTCGACCGCGAGCTGCCCGAGCCGTCCGAGGCGGCGCTCCGCAACGACCTCCTCGGGAGCATCGCCCTCTCGCTCACCAAGGCGGAGCGCGACCTGATCCGCCTGCGCTACCGCGACGGCCTCACGATGCGCAAGATCGGGCGGCGCCTCGGCCTCTCCGAGTCGCGCGTCTGCCAGCTCCACACCCGGCTGCTGCTGCGTCTCCACCGCCGCTTCGCCGCCGAGGCGTGAGCCGGCGCACAGGGGGGCTTCGTGGAGCGGTCCGATGGAGGCGTCTGAGGGAGCGCCGGCCGGAGCGCCGTACCGCGCGTTCCGCCACGAAGGCGGGCGACTGCGGGCGGAGGGGGCCGACGTCGCCGCGCTCGCCGACCGCTTCGGGACGCCGCTCTACGTCTACAGCGCGCGCACGATCCGCGACCGCTACGCGCGGGTGCGCGCCGCCTACTCCGCGCTGCGCGCCGACGTCCACTACTCGGTGAAGGCGAACTCGAACCTCGCGCTGCTGCGCCTCCTGCGCGACGAGGGCGCCGGCTTCGACGTCGTCTCCGGCGGCGAGATCGAGCGCTGCCTGAGGGCCGGAGTCGCGCCGGAGCGCATCGTCTTCGCCGGCGTCGGCAAGACGGTGCGCGAGCTCGAGCGCGCGCTCGCGGTCGGCGTCGGCCTGATCGACGTCGAGTCGGCCGACGAGCTCGCCGATCTCGCCGAACTTGCCGGTGCTGCCCGTGCGGCCCGCCCGGTGCGGGCGATCCGCTACGCGCTGCGCCTCAACCCCGACGTCGACGCCGGCACGCACGAGTACGTGACCACCGGCCTCAAGCGCAACAAGTTCGGCGTCCCGTTCGACGAGGCGATGGAGCTGCTCGCGCGGCACGGCCGCGACGCGGCGCTCGAGTTCCGCGGCTTCCACGTCCACTTCGGCTCGCAGGTGACCGACCCGGCGCGTTTCCGCGAGGCAGCCGAGGTGGCGGCGCGCCGGGTCGAAGCGGCGCGCCGCGCAGGGTTCGAAGTCCACCTGCTGAACGTCGGCGGCGGCTTCGCGGCGCGCTACGAACGCGAGCCGCCGGCGATCGAGGCGGTGGCGGCCGCCGTCGTGCCGGTGCTCGCGCCGCTGAACGTCGAGATCCTGCTCGAGCCGGGGCGCTACGTCGTCGCGGAAGCGGGGCTGCTCGTGACGCGCGTCCTCACCGTGAAGGGGCCGCACGCCGGCCAGAAGGAGCGCGACGGGAAGTCCTTCGTCGTCGTCGACGCCGCGATGAACGACCTGATCCGGCCGGCGCTCTACGACGCCGAGCACCCGATCACGCCCGTGCTCGCGCCTCCGGCTTCGGCGGAGCCGCTGCGCGCCGACGTGGTCGGCCCGGTCTGCGAGAGCGGCGACTTCCTCGCGCGTGATCGCGTGCTCGCGCGTCCCGCGCGCGGCGACCTGCTCGCGATCGAGACGGCCGGCGCCTACGGCTTCGCGATGGCGAGCCAGTACAACTCGCGGCCGCGCGCCGCGGAGGTGCTCGTCGACGGCGCCGACGTGCGCCTCGTCCGGCGGCGCGAGACGATCGACGACCTGCTCGCCCCGGAGACGGGGCTCGGGAACTGAAGCGCGTCAGTGCGACTTCAAGACGTCGGACGAATCACGACGACGTCAAGACGTCGTCTGGCGCGAGACGAAGCCGCCTTCGCGATAGGCGGTGGTCGCGGTCGCCTCGGCCGCCATCTCGATGGTGTCCCAGGGGCAGACCTTGTAACAGAGCTCGCAGCCGATGCACTTGACCGGGTCGACGCGGCAGAGGCTGAAGACGCCGGAGGTCTCGGCGACGATGTCGGGATCGCTCTCGGCGGTCGGCTTGTAGATCGCGTCGACCGGACAGACCTGCATGCACGCCTCGCAGCCGGTGCAGCCCGACTCGATGATGATCGCCTTCGGCTTCTCCGGGACCTTCATCTTGGGCGGGATCTGGCCGAGCTGGTCGGTGATGCAGGCGACGGGGCAGACGTTCGCGCAGATCGAGCAGTCGATGCAGAGCTCGGGCTGGATCACGAAGAGCTTCTTGCTCTCCCCGTAGATCGCGCCGGTCGGGCAGTTCTTCGCGCAGAGCGTGCAGCCGACGCAGGTCTCGAGGATGAAGTGGGGCATCGCCTGTTCGTGTCGCGTTATGATCCGCGGCCCGTTTCCCCGGGGAGCCGGGGGGTGCCGCGTCCAGGTTTCGAAGGGGAAGATTCAAGCAAACCCGCCCCGTCGTCGGAAGGACGCGCCGGGGCACGGCCGGGAACTCATCGGAAGGACGCGCCGGGGTTCGGCCCGGGACTCATCCGAAGGCCGTGCCGGGGCGCCGAAACGGGATCATCGGCTCCGGCGGCGGAGAAGCTCGAGCATGGCCGTGAACGACGAAGGGCGCCGCGGATTGTCCGCGCTTTTCCACTTCGGCGGCCGCGGCGACGCGCAGGGCTCCGAGCTGCGCCGCCTGCTCGAGGTCAACCGCGCGCTCGCGAGCGAGCTCGAGCCGCGGCGGCTCTACGCGAAGATCCTCGACGCCGCCGTCGAGCTCACCGGCGCCGAGCGCGCCTTCCTGCTCGTGCGCGAGGGCGACGCCGACCCCGAGGTGGCCGCCTCGCGCAACCTCGACCACGAGGAGGTGCGCCACGCCGCCGCGAAAGTGAGCCGCACCGTCGTGAAGAAGGTGGTGGAGAGCGGCGCCTCGCAGCTGATCGAGAGCGCGCTCGAGGACGCCACGCTCGGCCCCTCCTCGTCGATCAGCGAGATGCGCCTCGTCTCGATCCTCGCGCTCCCGCTGCGCGCGCGCGGCCGCGTGGTCGGCTGCCTCTACCTCGACAACCGCTTCCAGAAGGGGAAGTTCAGCGAGGAGCACCGCGAGCTGATGGAGCTCTTCGCCGACCAGGCTGCGATCGCGGTCGAGAACGCGCGCCTGCACGCGCAGACCGAGGCGGCGCGCGCCGAGCTCGAGACGGCGAACGGCCAGCTCCGCCGCAAGGTCGACGTGCAGGACACCGAGCTGCAGTCGATCCGCGACGCGCTGGTCAAGGTGCAGGACCAGGTGCCGGTCCGCCACGACTACCCCGAGGTCATCGGCCGCTCGCCGGCGATGCTCGACCTCCTGCGCCTCCTCGACGTGGTGGTCGAGACCGATTATCCGGTCTTGATCCTCGGCGAGAGCGGCACCGGCAAGGAGGTGGTCGCGCGCGCGATCCACCGGCTCGGCCGGCGGCGCGAGAAGCCGTTCGTCGCCGAGAACTGCGCCGCGATCGCCGAGACGCTGCTCGAGGCGGAGCTCTTCGGCCACGAGAAGGGGGCGTTCACCGGCGCCGACCGCGAGAAGAAGGGGCTCTTCGAGGAGGCGGACGGCGGCACGCTCTTCCTCGACGAGATCGGCGACATGGACCTCTCGATGCAGCGCAAGCTCCTGCGCGTGCTGCAGGAGGGGGAGTTCCGCCGCGTCGGCGGCCGCGAGCCGATCAAGATCGACGTGCGCATCCTCTCGGCGACCAACGCCGACCTGGCGCAGCGGCTGAAGGACGGCTCGTTCCGCGAGGACCTCTACTTCCGGCTCAAGGTGATGAGCGTCCGCGTGCCGCCGCTGCGCGAGCGGCGCGGCGACATCCCCGCGCTCGTCGCCCACTTCCTCGCGCTCGCGGCGAAGGAGAACGGCCGCCCCGCGCCGATCGTGACCGACGACGCCATGGCGATCCTCCTGAACTACGCGTGGCCCGGCAACGTCCGCGAGCTGCGCAACGAGGTCGTGAAGCTCGCCGCGCTCGCGCCCGACAGGATCGAGGCGCGCGCGCTGCGCAGCCTCGGCGAGGGGGTCCGGCCGGTGCAGATCGGGCTGGGCGGGCGGACGCTCGAGGAGCTCGAGAAGGAGGCGATCCGCCAGGCGCTCGAGACGGCGCGCGGCAAGCGGGTCGAGGCGGCGCGACTGCTCGGGCTGCCGCGTCGGACGTTCTACAACCGCCTCAAGCGATACGGCTTGATCTGACTGGAGCGGACGTCGAGGACGGGGGTGAAGAGGGCGCGGGGAGAAGGATTCGTGCGCGAACGCGCGACGGGCGAGAGCGGGTCGAGAGGGCGGAGGGGAAGAAGGTCGAGGGACGGGACCCGCTCGCCCCAGACCCAAGATGGACGGGGGGGCT
>DASRRB010000121.1:0-23199 GCA_035695985.1 Planctomycetota bacterium
GCACCCGCACCGCGTCCGCCCAAGTCCGACGAGCGCCGGCCCGCCGTCGCGCTCGACCCCGAGCTGCGGCGCGCCGTCGATCTGCTGCGCGCGACCCGGGGCATGCGCTTCGACGCGGTCGTGAACGCCCACGCCCCGCAGCCGCGCGCGCTCGCCGACGCGGCGAAGCGGCCGCCGCTGCGCGCGCCCGACGTCGCCGACGAGGTCCGCCTGACCACGCGCGCCGAGCACGACCGGCCGCTTCAGGTCGAGCACGAGCGGCTCGACGCCTTCCGGCTCGGCGAGCGCGTGGCGTGGCGGGCGAAAGGGAGCGAGGAGTGGCAGCTCTTCACCCTCAAGCGCGGCGGCGACGAAGGCCCGCCGGCCGCGCGGCCGCAGCCGGCCGTCCTCCCGGACGGCGAGGATCTCCGGGTCCTGCGCGTCGTCGCGCAGCTCACGACGCCGCGCGACCTGCTCGAAGCCGTCGAGGGCCGCGTCACGAGCTGCACGAAGGTGTCGGCGCGCGACGGCGAGGAGACGGGGACGGTCTTCGAGTGCACGCTCGAGCCCGACGTGGCGCGACGCGCCGTCGCGGCGCTGCTCGACGGCGCAGCGCCGCGCGTCGACGTGCTCACCGCCGCCTACTCGCTGCGCATCGCCGTCGTCCAGGGCCAGGTCGCCCAGCTCGCGCTCGAGCACCGCGTCCCGCTGCGCGGCGCCCCGGCCGACACCGACGGCCAGGTCGAGACGCTGCGCCGCTACCGGATCCGGGAGACGGGCAACGTCACGGTCGAGGTCCCCGAGGAGGTGAAGCGCCTCCTCGAAGGCGAGGCGGGGGGAGACGAGCCGGGGACGGCCGACCGCCGCGCGCGCTGAAACGCCGTTACGATCCCACCCCCGCGCCGCGCCCCCCCGGCAACACCGCCGGGAGGCGCGGCGCGGAGTGCCATGGCCCACATCACCTTCCCCGCCGTCCTCGCGCGCCACGTCGACTGCCCGCCGGTCGACGTGAAGGGCGCCACCGTCCGCGCGGCGCTCGACGCCGCGTTCGACCTGAATCCGCGCCTGCGCGGCTACCTGCTCGACGACGACGGCTCGCTCCGGCTGCACATGGCCGTCTGGGTCGACGGCAAGATCCTCCGCGACCGCAAGAAACTGTCGGACGCGATCGCGCCCGACTCCCGCATCGACGTGTTCCAGGCCATCTCGGGAGGTTGAGGCGTGCCCCCATCGCTGCTCGTCGCCACGAAAAAGGGTCTCTTCGAGTTCCGTCGCCGCGGCAAGGGGAGCTGGTCGGCGCAGGAGCCGTCGTTCCTCGGCGTCCCGGTCTCGGCGTGCCTCGGTGATCCGCGCGACGGCACCGTCTACGCGGCGCTCGACCACGGCCACTTCGGGACGAAGCTGCACCGGCGCGGCGGCGACGGGAAGTGGGAGGAGCTCGCGACGCCGAAGTACCCGCCGCGCGCGAAGGGGACGAAGAGCGAGGACCCGTTCGGGCGGCCGCTCTCCTCGACGCTCAAGATGATCTGGACGATGGAGATCGACCCGCGCCGCGGCGGCGCGCTCTGGTGCGGGACGCTGCCGGGCGGCCTCTTCCTCAGCAAGGACCGCGGCGCCACGTGGGAGATCGTGCGCGGCCTCTGGAGCCGGCCCGAGCGCAAGCAGTGGATGGGCGGCGGCTACAACGACCCGGGCATCCACTCGATCTGCGTCGACCCGCGCGACGGCGGGCGCGTCGCGGTCGGAGTCTCGTGTGGCGGCGTCTGGCGGACCGTCGACGGCGGGACGACCTGGGAACAGGCCGCGCACGGCATGCGCCAGGACTACGCGCCGGCGGAGAAGGCGTACGACCCGCAGACGCAGGACGTGCACCGCCTCGTGCAGTGCCGCGCCGCGCCCGACCGCTTCTGGGCGCAGCACCACAACGGGATCTTCAAGAAGCCGGCGCAGGGCAAGTGGCAGGAGGTCGAGGGGAAGGCGCCGAGCCGCTTCGGTTTCGCGTGCGCGGTCGATCCCAATGATCCCGAAGTCGCGTGGTTCGTGCCGGCCGTCAAGGACGAGTGCCGCGTGCCGGTCGGCGGCCGCCTCGTCGTCACGCGCACCCGCGACGGCGGGAAGAGCTTCGACGTGCTGAAGCAGGGGCTCCCGAAGGAGACGGTCTGGGACCTCGTCTACCGCCACGGCCTCGACATCAGCGCCGACGGCCGGATGCTCGTCATGGGCTCGACGACCGGAGGGCTCTGGGTCAGCGAGGACGGCGGACGCGGCTGGAGCGAGCTCTCGAGCCACCTGCCGCCGATCTACGGCGTGCGCTTCTTCGCCGATTGAGGGCGCCGCGCCGCTCGCCGCTCAAGGCGTTCCCGCGGCCTTCCACTCCTTCATCAGCTTGCGCAGCCCCTCGCGATAGCCCTCGGGGAAGCTCGGGTCCTTGGCCTTCTCGAGCGCCTTCTCGATCCAGGGGAGCGCCGGCTCCTCGTCGTCGAGCTCGTGGAGGATGCGGCCCTTCCATTCGCACGTCCACGCGTTCGACTCGATCGCCTGCGCCTCGTCGATGAGCTTCAGCGCGGCGTCGAGCTTCTCCTTGCGCCGGCACCAGTACTGCGCGACCTGCATGCGCGTCGTCCAGTCCTTGGGGCCCGCCTTGGCGAGCGCCTCGTCGATGCGCTTCGCGACGATCGCGTCGACGTCGACCCGGATCGGGACGACGACCCGCACGTCGTCCCACGCGACCGAGAGCTCCGCGCCGTCGGCCCCGGTCGGATCGAGCGCGATCGTGAACCATTCGCGGCGCGACGGCTTCGGCGCGTGCTCGACCTTCACGACGAACTGGGCGACATCCTTCGTCGAGTCGTAGAAGTAGGAGCCCCACTGCTTCGCCACCTGGTTCAGGACGAAGGTCCAGCGCTCCGCTTCGACCTTGGCGAAGAGCGCGTACGTGCCGGCCGGCAGCGCCTGGCCGCCGATCGTGAACGGGTCGCTGCAGGTGAAGGTCGTCGCCTCGTTCGCGCCGAGGCGCCAGACCGGGCCGGCGGCGGCGACGTCCTTCATGAGGTCGCGGCCGCGCAGCGCCGGACGGTGGTAGCTCACCGTGAGCGTCGATACGCCCACGTCGAGCGTGAGCGTCGCCGCCGGGCTCTCCTGCGGCAGCTTGACCTGGGCCGGCGCGCGCGGCGCGAAGGCGATCGACGCGACGAGCGCGAGCGGGGCGAGGCGGAGCACGGCGGACGGCATGACAGGACTCCCGTGACCGGACGGCGGAACGACGCTCCATTCCGCGTCGACGCCGCTTCCTTTTTCTCAGACGTCGAGGCGCTTCTCGTACGGGACCGTCTCCCCCGCCTCGACGTGGCGGCGCAGGAGGCGCAGGTACATCGCCCAGCAGAAGCACGACCCACGGTAGTGCTCGTTCCCGGCGGGCCAGCCGAGGTGGTGGAAGCGCAGCCGGGTCGACGCGCCCTCTGCCTCGAGCTCGAAGCGGACGCCCGGCTCGCAGGCGGTGACGCGCGCGCGCCAATCGAAGTCCGGGGGGAACCACAGTTCGAAGGGGGCCCCGGGCCGGGCCGTCCCCTTCGAACGCTGGGTCCACCACGCGTCGAGCCCCGCCGGCGTGCTCACCGCCGCGAACACGCGCGCTGAAGTCGCCTGGATCGGGAAGTCGAAGAGGATGTCCGCCACGAGGGATCCCTCCGGTCGGCGCGGTCGCAGGAGCGTAGCCGCCCGAATCTCCGGTGCGCATTGACCTGCGCTGCCGGATCGGAGAGGCTGCGAGGCTCGGGTCCGGTCGGATGTGGGCGCGCCACTCGCAGCGGAGAAGGGGGCGTTTGAGGGAAGGGGAACGGTCGGGTCGTCGCAGCGCACAGGGTGGAGCGCGTCTCGTCGCGCTCGCGCTCGCGTCCGTCTTTTCGGGCTGCCACGCACCGGTGGTCAAGAACGACGCGCACCAGCTCTACGAGCCGGCGGAGCACGGGCGCGACGGCTTCGTCCGCGTCCTCGACATGAACGTCCACTACGTCGAGGCGGGGCCCGACGAGCCGGCCGCCGCGGCCGACCCGCCGATCGTCCTGATCCCCGGAGCCTTCAGCACCTACCGCGTCTGGAACCGCGTGCTGCCGCTGCTCGCCGCGCACCACCGCGTCTTTGCGCTCGACTACATCGGCACCGGCGACTCCGACAAGCCGGAGGAGGGGTTCGGCTACACCGTCGGCGAGGAAGCCGACGTCGTCGCCGCGTTCCTCCGCGAGCTCGGGCTCGAGAAGCCGCTGCTCGCCGGCGTCTCCTACGGCGCGTCGATCGCGCTCAACGTCGCGGCGCGCTACCCCGAGCTGCCGGGCCGCGTGGTCTGCGTCGAGGGCGGCGTCGTGATCGCGCCCGACGTCCTCAAGTACGGCCACTTCGACGCCATCTTCGCCGTCCCGGTCTTCGGCGACTCGGTGCTGTTCCTCGGCAGCCTCGGTTTCTTCCGCGAGTCGATCGCGAAGTCGATCATGGCCGACGCGTGGGACCAGCTCTCCGAGCCGGAGCGCGACCAGATCGTCGCGATCCAGGCGTCCTACCTGAAGACGACCGTGCGCAGCGCGATGTACGACGTCTACCGCGCGATCACGGGCTACATCGACTTCACGGCGGAGATGGAGCGCGAGACGGCGCCGATCCTCTACCTCTACGGAGAGTCGTCGCGCTACCGCGACGTGGCCGAGGCGAACATCGCCTTCTTCCGCGAGCGCCGCTGCAACGTCGAGACGCTCCTCCTGAAGAACGGCATCCACGACCTCCAGCTGCAATACCCTCGGGCGGTCGCGGAGATCATCCTCGACGACGCGCGGCGCGCCCGCGATCCCGCGCCCGCCCCGCGTCCGATCGGGCCGGTCGCCATCGACTCCGTCGCCTGCGTCCGCGGGCAGAACTTCGCCGCCGCACCCCGCCCCGGCCGCGCCGGCGCCCACGCGCTGCGCACGCAGGCGCCGCCCGTGATGGGCGAGGACCTGCGCCCGATCCCCTACCTCGATCCCGAGGAGTGAGGACGCGCGCGCCGTCGGGCGCGCCGCCGCGGACTCGGGCTATGCTGCCGCGCCCTTCCGAGGGACCGGCCGCTCCCCGCTCACCGGTCGCCGCCTCGGCAAGAGAGCGAAACCAAGAGCCAAGGAGAAGAACGTGACCGCCACCTGGAAGAAGATCGCCGGTGCGAGCCTGCTGCTGCTGGTCGTGAACGCCAACGCGTTCGGACAGAAGACCGGCCGAGCCAACGCCAACGCCCCCAAGGTCTCGCAGACGCTGACCTTCGGCAAGGAGACCATCAAGCTCGACTACACGTCGATCACGTGGGCCGACGGGCAGTGGGCGAAGCAGCTCTCGGACGAGGCGACCAAGGCCGCCGCGAAGGCCAACCTGAACAAGGTGGCCGAGAAGGAGCCCCTCGGTTCGTTCGAGACGAGCGTCGCGGTCACGATCGGCGGCCAGAAGGTCGCCGCGGGCGCGTACAAGCTGCGCTTCACGCTCGACGACAACTACAAGTGGCAGATCGTGCTGGTGGGCGACGCCGCGTCGGTGACCCTGCCGCTCGACCTGAAGACGGTCGAGGAGGAGTCGAAGCGGCTGCGCGTCGGGCTGCTCGCCGGCGAGAAGGACAACACCGGCGAGATCCACGTCGCGTTCGGCAAGCAGCGCTGCCACATCGCCGTCACTCCCGACGCGAAGTGACCGGCGCGCGCCGGCCTGCGTGAACGACGCGTTCCCCTCGCGCATCGTCTGCCTCACCGAGGAGCCGACCGAGGTCCTCTACGCGCTCGGCGAGGAGCGGCGGATCGTCGGCATCTCCGGCTTCACCGTCCGGCCGCCGCGGGCCCGCAAGGAGAAGCCGCGCGTCTCGGCGTTCATCTCGGCGAAGTTCGACGAGATCCTGGCGCTTCGACCCGACCTCGCGATCGGCTTCTCCGACCTCCAGGCCGACATCGCGCGGGAGCTCGTGCGGCGCGGCGTCGAGGTCTGGATCAGCAACCACCGCAGCGTCGCCGGGATCCTCGCCTACGTGCGCCGCCTCGGCGCGCTGGTCGGCGCCTCGGCGCGCGCCGAGGAGTACGCGCGCGGGCTCGAGCGCCACGTCGACGAGGTCGGACGCGCCGCGCTCGAGCTCGCCCGCCGGCCGCGCGTCTGGTTCGAGGAGTGGGACGACCCGCTGATCAGCGGGATCGAGTGGGTCGCCGAGCTGGTCCGCATCGCGGGCGGCGACGACGTCTTCCCCGAGCTCGCCGCCGCGCGCCTCGCCAAGGACCGCATCGTCGCCGACCCGGCCGAGGTCGTCCGCCGCCGGCCCGACGTGATCTTCGCGTCGTGGTGCGGGAAGAAGTTCGTGCCCGCCCGCGTCGCGGCGCGCGCCGGCTGGGACGCGCTCCCCGCCGTGCGCGACGGCGAGCTCCACGACGTCCCGTCGCCGCTCATCCTGCAGCCGGGGCCGGCCGCGCTGACCGACGGGCTCGACGCGCTGCACTCCGTGATCGCGCGCTGGGCCGGGCGGGCGAAGCGTTGATGGCGGCGCTCCGGGCGGCCGCGGAGCGTGCGCTGCTGCTCGCGCTGCTGCCGATCGCGGTCGGCGGCTGCGGCGGAGTTCCGCTCACGCCGGCGGCGATCTCCGGCGCGCCGGTGCCGGAGGACGTGCGGCGCGACGTCGTCGCGACCTGGCGCGAGGCGGTCGCGCTCGCCAACGACTTCCTCGCCTCGCCGTTCCGCGCCACGCTGCCGGCGGGACGCTTCGAGCTCGCGGACGACGCGGGGATGCGCTTCGTCACGGACGCGGGGAGCTGGCCGATCGCCGTGTACTGCACGACGTGGGGCGACGTCTGCGTCGCGTTCGGCTTCGCGGCGCAGGAGCGGGAGTGGGGCTTCGTCGTCGGCTCGATGGCGCCGGAGCGCGACCGCCGCGTCGACAATTCGCTCTTCGTGTACGCCTCGGGCTGGCGCAAGCCGGCGCGCGACGTCGCCGACCTCGTCCTGCACGAGACGACGCACGTCGTCTGGCGCGAGGGCACGATCGGCTTCTGGAACGGCGTCGCCTACTACCTCGAGACGATCTTCCTCTTCCGGTATTCGAACCACTCCGACGAGCGCCGGGCCAACGCGACCGACGAGGAGTTCGCGTGGTTCCTGGGCGACCGGCAGCTCCGCTCCGCCGACGCTCCGTTCGGCGCCGCCGACGCCGCGGTCCAGATCGCCGCGCTGCAGGAGGCGTGCGCCCGCCACCTCACGGAAGAGCACGACACCTGCCGGCACGGACCGTTCGAAGAGGCGCCGCCCGCGCCGCCGGAGCCGGCGAAACCCTCGCCGTCTCAGGACCCGCGATGACGGGCGCGAGCTAGCATTTCGCGCCTCCTGAACCGATCCGGAGCCGACCCGTGCCCACGCCCGACCCGCGCCGCCGACCGAGTGCACGACCGACGCCGGGAGCGGCGCGGCGACCCGTGCCCCGTCCCGAGCCCGAGCCCGAGCCGCTGCCGGATGCGGAGACGGACACCGAGGCGACTGCCGGCGCTGCCGTGGGCGGGTCGCACCGATCCGGTCCGCGCGCGCGGCGTCCCCCGCCGCCCAAGCCGATCCCGCTCGTCCCGGTGCTCGCCGGCTTCGGGGTCGTGGGGGTCGGGCTGGTCGTCTTCCTGATCGTCCACGGCCGCGGCTCCGACACCCATCCCGCCGCCCCGCCGACCGCCTCCGCCTCCGCCCCCGCCGCCGACCCCGCCGAGGCCGCCGCGAAGAAGGAGCCTGCGGCGCCGGCCCCTGCGCCCGAACCGGTGAAGCCGGTCGTCGCGGCGCCGCCGCAGAAGCCGCCGCCGTCGCTCGCCGAGGTGATCCAGCGCATCGAGAAGGCGACCACCGCCGAGGAGGCCGCCGAGGTCGCGCGCGACGCCGAGCGGACGAAGGACTCGAAGCTCGTCGAGCAGTGCTGGACGAAGGTGCTGAAGCTCGACCCCAACCACGAGGACGCGCGCGCGAAGCTCGGGGTCGAGGCGCTCGACCCGATGAAGGACCTGCCCGGCTTCGCCGCGATCGCCGCGACGCCGCAGCGCGTGCACCTGAAGCCGTTCCGCGAGGCGGCGCGCGGCGAGCTGACGAAGAGCGACCGCGCCGCGCTGCTCGCCGACTGGGACGCGGCCAGGAAGGAGATCGACGCGCGCGTCGAGAAGTCGAAGACGCAGCCCTACTACGCGCAGGTCGACCAGCTGCGGATCGACCTCGCCGACAAGAAGTTCTTCTCGACGCTCGAGTACGAGATGGTCGAGAGCAAGCCGCCCTACGCGCTCTTCATCGAGGTGAAGGGGACGCCCGAGGAGCGCAGGAAGCGGCGCGCCGAGGCCGAGGCGAGCTACACGCCCTTCCTCGAGGCGTACGACAAGAAGATCCGCTCCTACCTCGTCCCGCTCGCTCCGAAGCCCCCGAGCCAGGAGCCGCTCTTCCCCGTCTTCGTCTTCCTCAACTTCGACCGGTACAACGACTACAGCGTCGCCGACTCGGGCGAGAAGTCGCCGCCCGGCCGCCGCGCCCACTACGAGCCGGGCAAGAAGCAGTGCTTCACCTACTCGCCGGTGCTCAAGGTGGGCTACGGCGCGTTCACCGAGGGGACGCAGTCGCTGCTGCACGAGCTGACGCACGCGTGGGTCGACCAGCTCGCCTCGCCCGACGGCGGCGCGACGCGGGGGATCCACTGCCTCAAGTCGCACTGGTTCAGCGAAGGGATCGCGGAGTTCATGTCGTGCCAGTTCCTCGACCGCGGCGAGGTGCGCTTCGAGCCGTGGCGCTCGGGCCGCGTCTCGTCGTCGTTCCGTCCGCCGGGCTGGCGCATCCCGATGACGAAGGCGCTCGAGATCCCGCTGCACGGCCTCGACCTCTGGGCGCAGCTGCAGATCCAGAGCCTCGAGGTGAAAAAGCGCGAGGAGGCGCTCGTCACCATCTCGGCCGGCTTCTACGCCGACATGAGCAACTTCATCCTCTGGCTCAACCTGAAGTCGGGAGCCGGTCGCCCGCGTCAGTTCGAGGCGTACGCGCGCGAGGAGATGGCCGGGAACGGCGGCATCGAGTCGTTCAAGCGCTGCTTCCCGAAGCTGCTCGACGAGGTGAAGGACCTCGACAAGACGATCGACGAATTCGTGCTGCACATCGCGAACGGCAAGATCAATCCGTACCAGGAGTACGAGTCGTCGAACGAAGGCGCGTCGGCCCCCGAGAAGTGAGGCCGAGGTGGCTTTCCTAGAGGGGCTTTCCGTGGGCTGCTTCCGTCACCCCTTCGTCATCCTGAAGTTGAACACGCTGCCGCGTCCCAAATGGGGCAGCGCAGGTCGTTACCGGGCGTGCGGAAACCCCTAGCGCGGTCGTCGTTGCGCGAGTGGAACGCGTCGCAGTTCCCGTCTCGTGGTCCGAACCCGCCATCCGGCCGCCCCCGTCGGCCCGTTCCCGCCAGGAACACTCCCATGACCGGTCGGCTCCCCGTCCGCAGCGCCGCTCCCTTCCTCATCACCTCGCTGGCCGCCGTCGCCGCGACGCAGCTCGCTGCCGCGCAGGCGCAGACACCGGCGCCACCGGCCGACGGCCGCGCGCAGCCCGCGGCCGAAGCGGCCAAGGACCCGGGGCTCCACTTCACCGAAGTGCTCGAGTCGTCCGGCATCCGCTTCCGCCACCACTTCCTCGACAGCGAGAGCGGCACCAACTTCCGGGTGAACCCCTACGACCACGGCAGCGGCGTCTGCGTCGCCGACGTGAACGGCGACGGACAGGACGACCTCTACTTCCTCGACTTCCTCGGCCCGGCCGCCCTCTACTTGAACCGCGGCGGGATGAAATTCGAGGACGTGACGGCGCAGGCGGGCGTCGCGGTCGACCGCGCGATCAAGGTCGCCGCCGCGTTCGGCGACTACGACAACGACGGCGACCTCGACCTCTACGTCACGACCTATCGCGGCGGGAACCACCTGTTCCAGAACGACGGCCACGGCGTCTTCACCGACGTGACGAAGAAGGCGGGCGTCGGCTACACCGGCCACTCCAGCGCGGTGACGTGGTTCGACCGCGACGGCGACGGCGACCTCGACCTCTTCCTCTGCAATCTCGGGAAGTTCACCACCGACACCGTGAGCCAGGAGGCCGACTGGTTCTTCGAGGGCGTCTCGCTCCCGTTCGGCGAGGTGACCAAGACCCCCGACGCGCGCAATCCCGGCGAGGGCTGCATCCTCTGGGACAACCGCGGCGACGGCACCTTCGCCGACGTGACGAAGGAGGCGGGAGTGTCGGCCTCGGAGTGGAACGCCGACGCGGCGGTCGCCGACATCGACCTCGACGGCGACCTCGACCTCTACGTCTCGAACATGTTCGGCGGCGACCACCTCTACCGGAACGGGGGCGACGGGAAGTTCGAGGAGATCACGACGACCGCGCTCGGGCGCACCAGCTGGGGCGCGATGGGGGCGCGCTTCTTCGACGCCGACGGCGACGAGCTCCCCGACCTCTACGTGGTCGACATGCACTCCGACATGTGGCTCAATCCCGACGAGCGCGACCGCGTGCACCCGACCGCGAAGTACAACACGCCCGCCGGCACCAACGCGAAGGACTGGAAGGAGATCACCTCCCCCGAGCAGACGCACGCCCACACCGTCCTGTTCGGGAACACGTTCTTCCGCAACCGCGGCGACGGGAAGTTCGAGGAGGCGTCGGCGCAGGCCAACCTCGAGACGTGGTTCCCGTGGGGCATCGCGGTCGGCGACTTCGACGACGACGGCGCCGAGGACCTCTACGTGCCGACGGGGATGGGCTACCCCTACTACTTCTGGCCCAACGCCTTCCTGCGCAACGACGGCAAGGGGGTGTTCCGCGAGCAGGCCGACGAGGTCGGGCTCGGCATCCCGGCCAAGATGCGCCGCATCGAGGGCACGTCGATCAAGGGCTCGAAGATCTCGCGCAGCTCGCGCGCGGCGGCGGTGTCCGACCTCGACGGCGACGGCGACCTCGACCTCGTGGTCAACAACTTCAACCACGAGCCCTACCTCTACCGCAACGACTCGCCGCCGCACCACGCGCTGCGCCTCCAGCTGCGCAACCGCGCGAAGTCCGCGGCGTGGGGCGCGCGCGTGCGTGTCGTGACCGCCGCACGCACCTGGTCGCGGGAGCTCGCCAACGCGCAGGGCTACCTGACGCAGTCGAGCGCCGTGCTGCACGTCGGTCTCGGCGCCGTCACCGCCGTCGAGCGCGTCGAGATCTTCTGGCCGGGCAGCAAGACGCCGCAGGTCGTGGCCGCGCCGCCCCTCGATCGCGTGGTGGTCGTCGACCAGCAGCCATAGGCCGGAACCTGCGGGCGACGGACTTCGTCTCTGCCGGGAGGTCGCGCGGAGCCGTCGAGCCGCCGGCGCCCGGTCACCCGTTGCCGGTCGGAACCGACGCCACTAACCTCCGGCGACCTCGCCGGGCGGGCGATGTCAGCCGCTCGCCGGCGCTTCGAGGACCGCGTTCGGCCGCTGCCCCGGCCGCGCGGATGCGGAAAGGATCCCACCCATGTTCGGACCCGTGACCACGCTCTCGATCTCGCTCTTCCTCGCGCAGCACGTCGTCCCCCCGCCGGCGCCGCCGGTCACGGCGCGCACGCTCCCCGGCTACTCGCTGCTCGACGCCGTGAACCACCTGCCGGGTTCCAGCTCGAGCCTCGGGCTGACGTCGCTGCCCGACCGCGACGACGTCCGGGTGAACTCGGCCAGCACGGCCGCCCAGACCGACTCGGTGATCCTGGTCGATCCCAAGGACCGCAATCACCTGATCGCCGCGGCCAACGACACGCGCAGCGGCCACTACGAGTGCTGCTACTACGCCTCGTTCGACGGCGGCGCGACGTGGGTCGAGAACTTCTTCCCCGACCCGGACAACTTCGGCAACGCGCTCACCCCCGCCATCGCCTTCGCCCCGAACGGCGTCACCTACTACGCGGCGAACGCGATCAAGGTGAGCAACGGCGACACCGCGATCTACGTCGGGACCTCGACCGACGGCGGACTGACCATCCCGACCTGGCTCCAGGTCATCGGCCCCGGCTCGAACCACCAGGACGACAAGCCGGCGCTCGCGGTCGACACCACGGGCGGCACCTACGACGGCACGGTCTACCTCACCTTCACGCGCTTCGGGCTCAGCGGCGTCTCCCCCATCTACGTCACCACGTCGTCCGACGGCGGGGTCACCTGGTCGACCGAGATCCAGCTGAGCGACAACCAGGTCTGCCAGGGCTCCTGCCCGGTGGTCGGGAACGGCGGCGAGCTCTACTGCTGCTTCTACGACTTCTTCGACAACACGATCAAGCTCGACAAGTCGTTCGACGGCGGCGTGACGTGGGGCGTCGACGTGCAGGCGGCGAAGGGCAGGTACCTCTTCACCGTCCCCAACACGTCGTTCCACACCAACTCGATCCCGTCGATGGACGTCGACCGCAGCGGCGGCTTCTACACGGGCGCGCTCTACATCTGCTTCGCGTGCGACAAGGCGAAGGGCACGCTCTCCGACGTCTACGTGACGCACTCCTACGACGGCGGCGTGACGTGGACGAAGCTCTTCATGGTGAACGACTTCCCCGGCAACAGCCAGTTCTTCCCGGCGCTGCAGGTCGACCCGACCGGCCACGTGAACGTCGGGTGGATGGACCGCCGCGACGACCCCGCCGACGTGGCGATCAACTACTACTGCTCGCGCAGCGACGACGGCGGGATCACGTGGGAGCCCAACACGCGCCTCTCCGACGCGAGCTTCGACCCGAACAGCTACCCGCAAGGCGGCTACCTCGGCGACTACTCCGGGATCGCGGCGTCGGAGCGGATGGTCTACGCGATGTGGACCGACGGCCGGAACGGCGACAACGACGTCTACATGTCGCCGGTCAACCTCGACTTCCGGACCGACATCGATCAGATCTCGGCCGCCACCGGCGCCACCCCGAACTTCACGCTCGACGCCGGCTCGTCCCTCTCTTTCGCTGACTACCGCATCCTCGGCTCGGTGACCGGCACCAACCCCGGCATCAAGCTCAACGGCGTGCCGATCCCGGTCAACTACGACCAGTTCACGCTGCTGACGATCCTCTACGCCAACACGGCGTCGTTCCCCGGCTTCTTCGGAGTGACCGCGTCCGGCGGCCTCGCCGGCGCCTCGATGGTGGTGCCGCCCGTGGGGCCGTCGCTGATCGGCCTGCAGTTCGACTTCGCGGCGTTCGTGAAGGTCGCCGGCAAGGTCAAGTGGGCGTCGAGCGCGACGCACCTCGAGATCGTCCCGTAGATCTCGACGTTCCTGGCATGAACGAGGCGCGCCGCGTCGACTGGCTCGACGCGGCGCGCTCCCTTTCCGGGACGCGCGGGGAGGCGCGGCGATGACGGACGGCGAGGAGCGCGAGCGCGTGCGCACGCTCGTCGCCGAGTGCCTCGAGCGGCGCGAGCGCGAGGGCGACGCGGCGGTCGAGGCGGTCTGCGCGGCGCATCCCGGCGACGCCGCGGCGATCCGCGCGCGTCTCGCGGTCCTCGCCGAGCTCGGCTTCCTCGGCGGCGGCGACGCGCCGCCCGCGTTCCCCGAGCGGCTCGGCGACTTCCGCCTCCTGCGCTGCCTCGGCGGCGGCGGCATGGGCGTGGTCTACCTCGCGCGTCAGGAGTCGCTCGGCCGCGAGGTCGCGCTCAAGCTCGTGCGGCCCGAGCAGCTCTACTTCCCCGACGCGCGCGAGAGGTTCCAGCGCGAGGCGCACGCGATCGCCCGCCTGCAGCACCCCGCGATCGTGCCGATCTACGCCTTCGGCGAGGAGCACGGCGTCCCCTACTTCGCCATGGAGCGCGTCGACGGGCTCGGCCTCGACGCCGTGCTCGAGCGGCTCGCCGGGCGTCCGCCGCAGGAGCTCGACGGCGCCGCGCTCGGCGCGCTCTTCGGCCTCGACGCACCGGAGGCGCGGCGCACCTTCGGCGCGAGCTGGGTCGAGGCGTGCTTCCGTCTCGCGCAGCAGGTCGCCGAGGCGCTCGAACACGCCCACGAGCGCGGCGTCGTCCATCGCGACGTCAAGCCCTCGAACGTCATGGTGACGCGCGACGGCCGGGCGCACCTCTTCGACTTCGGCCTCTCGAGCTCGCACGACACGTCGCGAATCACGAAGAGCGGCACGCTGCTCGGCTCGCTCCCCTACCTGCCGCCCGAGCGCGTGCGCGGCGCCGGCGAGCCGCGCGCGGCGGGCGACGTCTGGTCGCTCGGCGTGACGCTCTACGAGCTGCTCGCGCTCGAGCTCCCCTTCCGCGGCGGCGACGCCGAGGCGCTGCGCGGCGCGATCCTCCACGCCGAACCGCCGCCGCTCTCCGTGCGCAACCCCGCCGTCCCGTGGGACGCGGAGACGGTCTGCCTCACCGCGCTCGAGCGCGATCCGGCGCGCCGCTACGCGACGGCCGGCGCGTTCGCGCGCGACCTTGGCCACGTGCTCGCGCTGCGGCCGATCGAGGCGCGCCGCGCCGGCTGGCGGCTGCGCGCGCGCCGCTGGGTCCAGCGCCACCCGGCGCGCTCGGTCGCGCTCGCCGCCGCGCTGCTCGGCGTGCTCGTCCTGCCGAGCGCGTTCCTGCTGCAGCAGCACGCGGCCAACCGCCGCATCCGCACGGCGCTCGACGCCGAGTCGGCCGCGAAGCGCGAGGCCGAGCGGCAGCGCGACCAGGCCCACGCGAACTACGTCCGCGCGCTCGACGCGATCGACGTCTTCCTGAAGCGCGCCGGCGCCGAGAAGCTGGCGAACGTCCCGCAGATGGAGACGCTGCGCCGCGACCTGCTCCAGGAGGCGCTGCGCTTCTACCGGCAGCTCCTGGAAGAGGGCCACGCCGACGTCTTCCTGCGCCGGGAGACGGCGCGCGCCGGGACGAAGCTGGTGCAGGTCGAGCTCGAGCTCGGGATGGAGGAGGCCGCGCGCGCCGAGCTCGCCGGCCGCATCGCGATGCTCGACGCGGCGGTCGCGGCCGCGCCCGACGACGTCGAGCTGCGCTTCGCTCTCGCGCTCGCCTGGTCCGACCTCGCGCGCGTGCAGTCGCGCCAGGAGAAGCTCGCCGACGCGGTCGCCTCGTACGGCGAGGCGATCGAGCGCTTCACGAAGGTCGTGGCGGCGCGCGCCGACGACGGCGAGAGCGAGCGGCAGCTCGCCCACTCCGTCGGCACGCGCGGCGAGTCGCTGACGCGGCTGGGTCGGACCGCCGAGGCGATCGCGGACGGCCTGCGCGCCGTCGCGCTGCTCGAGAAGCTCGTCGCACGCGCGCCCGACGACGTCTCGAGCCGCTTCGAGCTCGGGCGCGTCCTCGAGTACCTCGGCACCGCCTACGAGGCCGGGGACCGCCTCGACGATTCGCTCGCCGCCGAGCTGCGCGCCGAGCGCGAGCTCCGGGCGTGCGTCGAGGCCTCGCGCCGCGTCGACCAGGACTTCCTCCAGTACTACGCGATCGCGCTGCACGACGTCGGGACGCACCGCCTGCGCGCGCGCGCGTTCGCCGACGCGGAGCAGAAGTTCCGCGAGGCGGTGCGCATCCGCCAGAAGCTCGCCGACGACTTCCCCGCGATCCTCGCCTACCGCTGGGACCTCGCCGAGAGCCGCATGGACCTCGGCGAGACGCTGCGCGCGCTCGGCCGGCGCGCGGAGGCGGGCGAGGCGTTCGCGCAGGCGCTCGTGCTGCAGCAGGCGCTCGTCCGCGAGTCGCCGGGCCGCGTCGGCTTCCGGTCCGAGATGGCGGCGACGCTCTCGCAGCAGGCCGACCTGCTGCGCGAGGACGGGAAGCTCGAGGAGGCGGGCGCTCTCGTCCAGCAGGCGATCCGCGCGCAGGAGGAGTGCCTCGCCGCGACGCCGGGCGATCCCGACTGCAATCGTTTCATGGTGCGCCACCGCATCGTGCTCGGGCGCGTGCTCGCCGAGCTGCGCGATTTCGACGGCGCGGTCGCGGCGTTCCGCGCGGCGCTGCCGTGCTGCGGGAAGCGGGGCGCCGACCGGCGCGAGCTCGCCGCCGCCTGCAACGACGCCGCGGCGCTGCTCGAAGGCGCGACGGAGCTCGACGAGGCGGAGATCGAGGAGCGGACGAAGGAGCTCGCGGCGGTCGCGAACGAGGCGCTCGCCCCCCTCTCCACGGCCGCGGCGCCGCCGCAATCGCCGGGGCCGGAGCGGCACTGACCCCCTCCGCGCCGGCGCGCCATGGACGAGCGCAGGTCACTCGCCAAGAATCGCTGCGCCATGCCCGACGCCACGCGCCCCCTCTTCGAGCGCGCCACGCGCGGCGACCGCCGCGCGTTCGACGAGCTCCTCGCGCTCCACCTGCCGGGGCTGCGCGCCTGGATCCGGCTGCGCGCCGGCCCGGTGGTCCGCGCGCGCGAGTCGGCGTCCGACCTCGCGCAGTCGGTCTGCCGGGAGGTGCTCGACCATCTCGACCGCTTCGCCTACGGCGACGAGAAGGGGTTCCGCGCGTGGCTCTACACGACGGCGCTGCGCAAGATCGCGAACCGCCACGAGTACTGGGCCGCGGAGAAGCGCGACCACCGGCGCGAGTCGCCGCTCGACGGCCTCGGCGAGTCCGCGGCCATGGCGTCGCTCGGCGGCGTCTACAAGTCGTTCTCCTCGCCGAGCCGCCACGCGATGAAGCGCGAGGAGATCGAGCACGTCGAGCGCGCCTTCGACCGGCTGGAAGAGGAGCAGCGCGAGGTGATCACGCTCGCCCACGTCGCCGGCCTTACACGCGCGGAGATTGCGGAGCGGCTCGGCAAATCGGAAGGCGCCGTCCGGACGATGCTCTCACGCGCCCTCGCCGACCTGGCCGACGAGGTGAAGCACCCCGGACCGTGACGGCGCGCCCCGGCGCGCGCCGCGTTCACAGCATGTCGAGGATCTCCGCGAGGGCCGACTGCTTCGCCCGGTAGTTCGAATCGACCGAGAAGGCGGCGGGCCACGGCAGGGGCTCCTTCGCGAGGAGCAGCCCGAGCGCGACCTCGGCGAACGCGCGCTGCAACGGCGGACGCGCGGCGTCGCGCGCGAGCGCGAGCAGCGGCGCGACCGCCGCCGGATCCCGCGACAGGCCGAGCGCGCGCGCGGCCGCTCCCGATTCCGCGATCGTCTCGCCGCCCTTCAGGTACGCGACGAGCGTCTTCGTGGCGCCCGGATCGGCCTGGACGCCGAGCGAGTAGGCGAGCTCGAGGCGGAACTTCGGGTCGAGTCCCGTCTTCACGATCTCGTCCCGCAGCTCGGGCGCGTGGCCGCGCGCCCCCATGAGCGCGAGCGCGACCGCGACGTAGCCCTTCAGGGTTTGGTCGTTCGACGCGTCGTATCGCTTCCAGAGCCGCTCCGATTCGCCCTTCGCGCCGAGCAGCCCGAGCGCGACCGCCATCGCCCCCTGCCAGGACGGGTTCGTCGTCGCGTCGAACGCCGCGGCGAGCCGGCGCACCGCGTCGGCGCGCACCGCCTCCGGGAGCGCCGGGTTGCGGAAGTAGACGCCGAGCGCGAGCGCGGCGTGCGGCGGGTGAATGACGTGCTTTCCGCCGGAGAGCTCCCGGAACAGCCGCTCCTGCAGCCGCGCGTGCGCGGCGGCGTGGCTCGCTGGAGTGCGGTCGCGCGCGCCGATCTCCGCGAGCGCTTGGAGCGCGAAGTGGCGCGTCATGTCGTCTCTTGCCTGCTCGATCGCGTCGTCGAGCGCTGCGAGCGCGGCGTCGTCCGAGCTCGTCGCGATCCCTCCGACCGCGACGGCGAGCGAGCGGCGCCGGTCGTCGTCGACTCCGCCGTCGCGCAGCGCGGGCAGGAGCCGGGTCGCGAGCGCGGCGTGCACGGCGTCGGCGCTCGCGGCGTCGAGCCGCGCGAACCGGACCAGCGCGATCGGCGCCTGTGCGCTCACGGCGACGTCCTGCGCGCGGTCCGCGAAGACGTCGAGCAGGTACGCGACGCGCTCCGCCGCCGTCTCGCCGTCCGCCGCGGGCACCATGCCGAGCGCGAGCAGGGCCATCTGCTTCAAGCTCGAGTCCCTGCAAGCGGGATCCTGCACGATCGCCTTCAGGTCGGGCGCCGCCTCGGCGGCGCGCAGCATTCCGAGCGACGCCGCCGCGAACGCGCGGACGAGCGGCTCGACGCCGGCCGCGTGGTTCGTGAGCGCGCGGCCGCGCTCGCCGTCGCAAAGCAGCTCGCGCAGCACCGGGACCGCCTCGGTCCGGCCGAGCACGCCGAGCGCGAGCGTCGCCGCCTCGCGCGCCGTCTTCCCGGGGTGGTGCAGTGTCTGGATCAGCGCGCCGCGCACCCGGCCGTCGGCGTCGCCACCCTGCGCGGCGCGGGCGAGCGCCAGCGCGGCGGAGTCGACGAGGTCGGAGTCGGATTCGTCGAGCGCGGCGAGCAGCGCGTCGACCACGCCGGCGCGCACCGCCGCGAACGGATCCGCCGCCGAGCTCGTTTCACCGGCGGTCGCGGCCGCTTCGACGAGGAACGGATCCTTGTTGTGCTCCCACCAGAACTCCCAGCGCTCGAACCCTTCGCCGCTGGCGCGCTTGGTGAATCCGCCGCCGCCGCCGCGGATGCCGCCGCCCGTGGCGGGACCGTTGTGTCCGCGTCCGACACCGGGTGGCACGCCGTCGGCCGGCCCGCCGAAGCGAGACGCGCCGCTGCTCGTCGGACCGACCGGACCCGGCGTGCCGGGCCCTCCGGCGCTGCCCGGAGGCGTCGTGTCGCCGCCGCCGCCGAATCCCGGCACGCCGGGCATGCGCCCGGGGTCGGTGCCTTCGTCCGCCACGCGACCCTCGCGCGGCGCCGCGCCGCCGTCCGCGAGCTTCACGTTGTCCTCGACCACGAGGAACGACGTGTAGGGCGTCACGAGCTGGTGCGCGAGGCCGAGCGTGAGCACCTCGTTCCGGATCTCGGCGTTCCCGCCCGACACGCGCAGGTCGTCGAGCAGCCGCTCGACGCGCGTCTTGGCCCAGATCTGCGCGACGAAGTCGCGGCGCGGCGTCGATTTCGGAAACTCAACCGGAACATCGACCGAGATCGACTCTCCGCCCGAATTCCCGCTCAGGTGGAGCACCGCCTTGCCCGCGCCGCGGTAGCGGCCGCACACCAGCAGCGCGCGTCCCTGGAAGAGGTCGGGCAGCCGGCGCGGCTCGCGGTCGAGGAGCGCGACCGCGTCGCCCGCGCTCTCGACGTCGACCCCCGGGTCGATCAGGAGCGGCGTCTTCAGCCGCTCGAACAGCGCGCCGAGCGGGACCTCGAGATTCTCGTCTTCACGGACGTAGCGCGCGTCGCCGCGCCCTTCGACGGCGAGCTTGGTCAACAGAAAGTCCTTCACGTCGTTGCCGACGCCGAAGGCGAAGAGGCGGGTGCCCGCGGACTCCTGCCGCCACGCGGCGAGGATGCGCTCGGGCGACGTCTCGCCGACGGTCGGGTCGCCGTCGGTGAGGAAGACGACCGCGGCGAGCCGGCCGGTGCCGTCCGTTCCGCGCGGCCGCGTCGCCGTCTTCAGCGCGTCGGCGATGTTGGTCCCGCCGGTGGCCGCGATGTCGAGTGCGGCGCGGCGCGCCCGCGCCAGGTTCTCCGCCGTGACTTCGAGCCAGCGCCCGTCTCCGAGCGAGGTCACGTCGGACGAGAACGAGATGACGTCGAAGCGGTCGCCCGGCTTGAGCGTGTCGAGGCCGGCGAGCAGCGCGGCGCGCGCCTGCTCGATCTTCTTGCCCGCCATCGAGCCGGAGCGGTCGATCACGAACGCGACGTCGCGCGGGATCGTGGGCGGCGCCGCGAGCTTGGGGACGATGCGGGCGATGAACCACCCCTCCGCCGCGTCGCCCGGCCGGTCGGCCAGCAGCGCGACGTCGAAGCCCTCGCGGCGCGGGATCGCGCGCACGACGAACGGCCCGGCGGGCGTCGCGCCGTCGGCGGAGAAGCTCGCCTCCGCCTCCTCGGCACAGACCTTCAGCAGCGCCTGCGGGTGCGACGGGCAGTCGAGGCCGGAGAGGCCGTGCGCCGCCGAGACGGTCACGTGCACGCGCAGGTCGCCGATCGCGCCGCACTTCGTCGGGAGCGGGATCTCGAGCGTCTGCAGCGCGAGGTCGTCGCGCACGACGTGCGAGTACTCGAGCTTGACGCGGACCGTGTCGAACTTCGGGATCGGGTAGACGTTGACGCGGAACTCCCGCCAGCCCACCTGCTCGAGCAGCCCGGGGTCCTTCTGCTTGCGCACGATCGCGTCGTAGGTCCGGCGCGCCTGCGCCGCCTCGAGCACGCGCCCGCGCTTCTCGACGCCCCCCATCCACATCGAGAAGGCGCCGATCACGGCGTCCTCGGGCAGCTGGAAGCGGTAGACCCCTTCGAGGACCTGGCCGGTCGTGTTGCGGAACGTCTCGTCGACCGTGACGTTCGCGACCCCCTCCTCGACCTTCGCTTCGATCCGGTCGATCTCGATCTTGATCGCGCCGGAGCCCCCGTTCGGGCCGCCGACCTCGAGTCGCTGCGCGAAGCCCCGCGGCGCGATCGCGACGACGCCGACGAGAGACGCGAACGCGACGAACCACCGGAGATTCGACATGGGACCGCTCCTCGGATCGAAGCGCGGTCCCGGACTTCGAAGGAGCCGCGCACGCGGGCTCGGATCGGAAGGGCGCGCGCGATCGCAACGCGCGGACCGCGACAGCGCCCGGTCGCGAAAGGCTCGATCGCGCCGACGAGCGGCGCACCGAGCCGCGTCCGGTCGGTAACGGGCGGCTCAGCCGTCGCGCCGCCGCCCCCGCGGGACCAGCAGCGCCAGCGCCTCGAGATCGAGCCCCGTCAGCCAGTGCCAGTGGAGCAGCTGCGCGAGGCGGTCGAGCTCGTGCTCGGCGAGGAGCGGACGCTGGTCGGCGCCCGCCTCGAATTCGAGCAGGTCGAGCTCGCCCGCCTCCTCGAGGAAGGCGACGTCGACGCGGTACCACTGCGCGACCACCTCGACCCGGAGGTAGCGCTCGCCGCGGACGAGGATGAAGTCGCTCCCAGGGTCGCTCATGGTCCGCCTCGCTGGCGCGCGCCGCCCTGCACGGGGCCCGGCGCCGCGGCCGCGGCGCGCCGCAGCGCTTCGAGCGGCTCGCCGTCGACGCCCTCGGGCGGCGTCACGATCGGCACGACCGAGAAGTCGCCGCGTCCGCCGTCCTCGCGCGCGAGCCCGTGGCCGCGCAGCCGCAGCCGCGTCGCGAACGGGAAGCGCGCCGGGATCTTCACCTTGGCGACGCCGTCGAGCGTCGCGACCTCGACCGTCCCGCCGTCGAGCCATTCGGCGAGGGAGACCGGCACGAGCGCGTCGACGTCGGCGCCGTTGCGCTTGTAGGCGCCGTCCGATTCGAGCCGGATCGCGACGTAGAGGTCGCCCGCCTCCGCGCCGCTCTCCCCCGGCTCGCCGAGGCCGGCGAGGCGCAGCGTGAGTCCTTCGCGCGCGCGCTCGGGGATCTTGAGCTCGACGCTGCGGTTCCGGGGCAGGTGGCCGACGCCGCCGCAACGCGGGCAGACGCGCTCGCCGATCGTGCCGACGCCGCCGCAGTCGGAGCAGACGACGTCGGCCGCGAGCGCGAAGCTGCGCGTGCCGCCGCGGATCGCCTCGCCGATCGGGAGCGGCAGCTCGGCGCGCACGTCGGCGCCGCGCCGCTGGAAGCGCCGGTGGCTGCGCCGCGTGCGCGCCCCCTCGCGCAGCTCGTCGCCGAACATCGACGCGAAGAAGTCGGAGAAGCCGCGCCCGCCGAAGAGCCCCTCGAACTCCTCCGGGCTCATCGTCCGCGCGCCCGCCGGCGGCCGGAAGTCCTGCCCCTCCTTCAGGTCCTTTCCGAAGCGGTCGTACTTCGCGCGCTTCTCGGGATCGGAGAGGACCTCGTACGCCTCGGAGACCTTCTTGAACTCCTCCTCCGCCTTCGCCTTGTCCTCCTTGTGGCGGTCGGGATGCCACTGGAGCGCGAGCTTGCGGAAGGCCTTCTTGATCTCGTCGGCCGAGGCCTCGCGCGCGACGCCGAGCGTCTCGTAGTAGTCCTGGAACTTCATAGGGGCCGCGGAGCATAGCCGGGGTGTTCGCGAGCGCCGGCGCGGCACCGCCGGGCGCGTCCGTGCGTCCCTGGATCTCGACGACAGTCGCGCCGCCCCGCCGTCCGACGATGTTCTCACGATCTCTGCGAAGGAGCGTGTGCCGTGGTCGAGCGGATCCTCGGATCGATCCGGGAGTGGGCGCGCGGACGCACCTGGTGGGCGCGCGTGCCGGTGGTGCTGGCGTGCGCGTGGCTCGGGGTGAGGCTGGTCGCGGACTGCGACGCGGCGACGATCTTCGGGGCGATCGACCTCGGGATCCACGAGGCGGGGCACGTGGTCTTCCGGTTCGGCGGCGACATGGTCTGCGCGTTCGGCGGGTCGCTGCTGCAGTGCCTCGCGCCGCTGCTCTGCGCGGTGGTCCTGCTGCGGATCCCCGACTGGTTCGGCGCGTCGTTCTGCGGCGTCTGGCTCGGCGTCAACCTCTTCGAGGTGGCGCGCTACGTCGCCGACGCGCGCGCGCAGGCGCTGCAGCTCGTGACGATCGGCGGCGGCGACGCGCGCCACGACTGGAACTTCCTGCTCGGCGAGCTCGGGATGCTCGGCGCCGACACGACGCTCGCGGGGATCCTGCGCGGCGTCGCCTTCCTGGTGCTGTGGGGCTCGATCGTCGGCGGCGCGGCGCTCTGCTTCCTGATCTGGCGCACGCCGGTCGTGTCGCCCGCGCCATTCGACGCGTTCTCCGCGGTGACGCCTCCCGTGAACGGGGCCGCGAACGCGTCCGACGCGCCTTCACCCTCCGCCGCGCGCCCCGCCGCGCCGCGCCGCATCATCGGCAGCACGAGCCGCCGCTGAAACGGAGACGGGGCGCGCACCTCTCGATGCGCGCCCCGTCCATTGCGAATCCGATGCTGCGCCGCGTCAGTTGCGGACGTCCATCTCGATGCCCTTGGTCATCGAGACGCCCTTCGGCGCGCCGGCGTCGATCATCGTCCCCTGCAGGAACAGGGTGAGCGGCGCGTAGCTGCTCACGTCGACGCCGGGGATCGTGAGCGAGCCGTCGCCCGCCAGGCCCGGCGTCCCGCCGAACGCGATCGGCGCGAGGAAGTAGGGCGCGGAGAGGTCGATGTAGAAGTGGCCGCCGAAGGCGTTCTGGTCCTTCATGCCGAAGCCGACCCAGAGAAAGCCCGACGCGCCGCCCAGGACGTTGTTGATCGTGATCGACC
>DASRRB010000122.1:0-4220 GCA_035695985.1 Planctomycetota bacterium
GATCGCGACCGCCCAGCCGACCTCGTGGTTCTTCCGGAACGCCTCGACGCTCCAGCTCCCCGCGGCGGCGACGCGCGGCCACGGCGACGGGATGAAGTCGGGGACGCGCTTGGCGTACTCGTCGTACTCGCCGCCGAAGACGCGCCGCAGGCGGTCGCCCTCGACCCGGAACTTGTGCGGCAGGTAGTAGAAGAAATAGACGCCGAGCACGAAGGGGAGCAGGACGGTGAGCAGCAGGCGGTTCTTGCTCCCCGCCTCGGGACGGCTCGCCGCGAGCACCAGCCCGACCAGGATCAGGAAGGTGCCGAGGTACAGCGGGTTCTTGACGTGCGCGTACGGTCCGCTCTTGACCACCGCCTGGTTCTTGCGCAGGTGGCCGCACGCCCACACGCGCAGCGCCTCGCCGGCGAGCGCGAGCGCGGCGCCGCACGCGAAGACGACCGGCGTCGGCCGCGCCACCAGGAAGACCAGCGCGCCGCACGCGTAGACGGCGAGCTTGCGCAGCGTCGGCTTCTTCGAAGCGGGCATGCGGCGCGACGTTAGGGGCCTTTGCCGGAGCGGTCAACGCGCTACGCTGTCGCGATGCACCGAGGGTCTCGTCCCCGCCTTCGCGCGCTCTGCGCGGTCGCGCTCCTGCCGGCCGTGTCGCTCGACCTCTCCGCGTGCTCCGGAACGGGCGGGATCGAGCTCGAGCGCGGCAAGCCGACGGTCGTCACGCTCGAGGACGTGCGCCACGATCCGCCGCGCTCGATCGGCCTGGTGAGCGAGAACCATCCCGGCGTGCAGCGCCACGACTCGGCGCTGCGCCGCAGCGGCTTCAAGAAGGCGCCGCAGGAAGACGTCGACGCGCTGCTCGACCGCCTCGAGTCGCAGGGGCTGCTCACGTACGGCGTGCGCGTGCCCCAGCTCGTCGCGCTCGACCCGGCCCTGGCGATCACCCGCCTCTCCGTCTCGGTCGACGACCAGATCGTGCAGTTCGTCGTGCCGCGCCGCCCGCCGCGCGAGGCGGCCGAGCGCTACTCGGCGATGGCGCGCTCGGTCACGGAGATGTTCAACGCGATCGTCGACTTCCGCCCCGCGAAGATGGAGGCGGACGACGAGACCTTCCTCGACATGCAGCGCAAGCTGTTCGAGTCCAATCGCGACAAGATGAAGGCGCAGGCGAAGGAAGGGAAGTCGCCGTGAGCGCCGTGGCGGTGATCCCCTCGCGGCTCGGGTCGACGCGGCTGCCGGAAAAGGCGCTGCTGCGCGAGACCGGCAAGTACCTGATCCAGCACGTCTGGGAGCGGGTGCGCGGCTCCGCGCGCATCGGCCGCGTCATCGTCGCGACCGACCATCCGCGCATCCTCGAGGCGGCGAAGAGCTTCGGCGCCGAGGCGGTGATGACCTCGCCCGACCACGCGAGCGGGACCGACCGCGTCGCCGAGGTGGCGCGCGGCCTCTCCGACGAGGTGGTGGTGAACGTCCAGGGCGACGAGCCCGAGATCGACCCGGCCGACCTCGACCTCCTGGTCGAGCGCATGGAGGGCGAGCGCGAGTGCGGCGTCGCGACGCTCGGGACGCCGTTCGTCCGCGACGACGACCTCGCGAGCCCGGCCGCCGTGAAGGTGGTGGTCGACGCGGAGGGGCGTGCGCTCTACTTCTCGCGCAGCGTGATCCCGAACGGGGCGCGCGCCGGCGCGCGGCCGCCGCAGGCGCTGAAGCACCGCGGCGTCTACGCGTTCCGGCGCGCGAAGCTGCTCGAGCTCGCCGCGCTCGCGCCGGCGGCGCTCGAGCAGCTCGAACGGCTCGAGCAGCTGCGCTGGCTCCATCACGGCGAACGGGTGCGCGTGGCGGTCACGCCGCGCGACGGCATCGGCATCGACACGCCGGACGACTACCGGCGCTTCGTGCGGGGGGGGACGCGTTGACCAAGCACATCTTCGTGACCGGCGGCGTCGTGTCGTCCCTCGGCAAGGGGCTGACCGCGGCGTCGATCGGCCTCCTGCTCGAGCGGCGCGGGCTGCGCGTGCGCCTGCAGAAGCTCGACCCGTACCTGAACGTCGACCCCGGCACGATGAACCCCTACCAGCACGGCGAGGTCTACGTGCTCGACGACGGGACCGAGACCGACCTCGACCTCGGCCACTACGAACGCTTCTGCTCCGCGCCGCTCACGCGCGAGTGCAACTACACGACGGGCCGCATCTACCAGGAGATCCTGCGCAAGGAGCGCGCGGGCGAGTACCTCGGCCAGACCGTGCAGGTGATCCCGCACGTCACCGACGAGATCAAGCGCGCCATCGAGAAGCTCGTCGCCCCCGACGTCGACGTCGTGATCACGGAGATCGGCGGCACGGTCGGCGACATCGAGTCGCTGCCGTTCGTCGAGTCGATCCGCCAGTTCCGCCTCGACAAGGGCGCCGACGCGGCGCTCTACATCCACCTCACGCTGCTGCCGTATCTCCGTGCGAGCGGCGAGCTCAAGACCAAGCCGACGCAGCAGTCGGTCGGCAAGCTGCGCGAGATCGGCATCCAGCCCGACATCCTGATCTGCCGCTGCGAGGTCGCGCCGACCGAGGACATGCTCCGCAAGATCTCGCTCTTCTGCAACGTGCCGCGCGAGGGCGTGCTGGTCGAGCAGGACGTGTCGCACACGATCTACGAGGTGCCGCTGGTGCTGCGCGACCAGCGCATCGACGACCTGATCTGCCGCCGCCTGAACCTGCCGCAGAAGACCGCCGACCTCTCCGACTGGGAGCGCATCGTCGCGACGGTGCGACATCCCGAGCAGGAGGTCGAGATCGCGGTCGCCGGCAAGTACATCGAGCTGCAGGACGCCTACAAGTCGGTCTACGAGTCGCTCGCGCACGCCGGCATCCAGCGCAAGACGCGCGTCAAGGTGCGCAAGATCGAGGCGGAGGAGATCGAGGCGAAGGGCGCCGACGTGGCGCTCGCCGGCGTGAGCGGGATCCTCGTGCCCGGCGGCTTCGGCAAGCGCGGCGTCGAGGGGAAGATCGCCGCCGTGAAATTCGCGCGCGAGCACCGGATCCCGTTCTTCGGCCTCTGCTTCGGGATGCAGATCGCGGTGATCGAGACGGCGCGCAACTTGTGCGGGCTCGCCGGCGCGAACTCCACCGAGGTCGACCCCGCGACGCCCCACCCGGTGATCAGCCTGCTCGACGCGCAGAAGCGCGTGATCGACATGGGCGGCACGATGCGGCTCGGTGCACAGTCGTGCCGGCTGAAGCCCGGGCGCGCGCTCGACGCCTACGGCGCGCCGGTCGTCTCCGAGCGCCACCGCCACCGCTACGAGTTCAACCCCGCCTACAAGAAGGTCCTGGAGGAGCACGGCCTCGCCGTGACGGGCGAGCACGAGCAGCTCCACCTCGCCGAGATCGTCGAGCGCACCGACCACCCGTGGTTCGTCGGCGTGCAGTACCACCCCGAGTTCAAGAGCAAGCCGACCCGCGCGCACGCGCTGTTCGACGGATTCATCGCCGCCGCGCTGCAGTACCGCGCCGGCGGCACCGCGCCGCAGTCGCGCGCCGCGGCCGGCTGAACGGACGCGCAAGGAACGCCATGGAACGCAGCGAGCCGGGAACGCAAGGCGAGACGCGCTACGACCCCTCCAGCCTCGTCGCGCTCGTGACGGGGCTCGGCGCACAGGCGCAGATCCTCCTCGGCGTGATCGAGAACCCGATCACGAAGCAGAAGGAAGAGGTCGACCTCGAGCGCGCGCGCAATTTCATCGACCTGCTCGCGATGCTCGACGAGAAGACCCAGGGCAACCGCACCGCCGAGGAGTCCGCCTTCCTCGACCGCATCCTCGCCGACCTCCGCATGCGCTGGGTCGACGCGCAGAAGTCCGCCGGCTGAGCGTTCGAGCCGATCCCGGCAGGTTCCCCGTCGCCGTTCGGCCGGCCGAAGCCGCGGCCGTGGCTGGAAACTGGAGCGGACGTCGAGGACGCGGGTGAGAAGAGGCCGCGGGGAGCAAGGCTTCGTGGCGGATCGGGGTGCCCTCCGCCGCCAATACCAACTGACAAGAGGCGGCTCCGGCTGAACGCGCGGCCTATGGGACCGTCGATTTCATCTGAATGCGAGAAGACGGCCGCGCGTAGCCCCTCTCGCCACGAAGCCTTCTCCCCGCGTCCTCTTCGCGACGGTCCTCGAACGACGTCCGACGTCGTTGCTGCGCCACGGGAGATGCACGGCGCACGCACGATCGCAGTCGGGTCGAA
>DASRRB010000123.1:0-12400 GCA_035695985.1 Planctomycetota bacterium
TTCCGCGGCACGGCGGTCGAGCCCGTGTCGACCGACGCTTCCGGTCGATTCGAATTCGTCGCGGTCGGCGCGAACCGTGGCCGCGTCGCCGTCGAGGCGGAGCACCTCGTTCCGGCCTTCTCCGACGTTGCCGCCGGCACCGAGGACGCGACCACGCGGATCGAACTCGCACGCGGCGTGACCGTGGCGTTCACGGCGTCGCCCGACGCGAAAGGAAACGATCTCCCGGGAGTGCTCAAGATCACCCGCCTCGACGGCACGATCGTCCGCGACGACTGGGACCTGCGTTGCACACGCTTTTTCGAGCGTCCTTGGCCGAAGACGATCACGCTCGCGCCAGGCAAATACCGCTACCACGTCGACTTCGCGACGCGCGCCGACGACGACGGCGAGTTCACGGTGAGCGAAGGGGCGGAGATCCGCGTCACGCCGCGAGCGCGCTGACGCGGCGCGCCGTCGAGCGCGCGGACCGTCGGACTACTTCTTCTCCGGCGCGGTGGCGGCCTTCCCGTTCACGTCGACGACGTGCAGCTCCGCGTCGTGCCCGCCCCGCTTCGGCGCGGCGACGAAGAGCTTCGCGAGCGACGGGACGAACAGCGATGTCCGCGCGCCGTCGGCGTTGGCGAAGCGGCCGGCGGGCTTGGGGGTGCCGTCCTTGTCGAGCGCGAGGACGCTGACGCAGCCCTCGCCGCAGGTGGCGTAGAGGCGGGCGCGCTCGGGGTCGAGGAAGAGGTCGTCGCAGTCGCCGCCGATCGCGCATCTGCCGGCGACCTTTCCCGTCTTGGTGTCGAGGACGACGACCTCGGCGGGCGAGCGGCAGCCGACGTAGAGGCGCGCGCCCTTCTCGTCGAGCGCCAGGGGGAAATTGGACGCGGCGCCGTCGAGCGGCCAGGTCGCGACCACCTCGCCCTTCGCGCGGTCGACCACGGCGACGTGCTTCGCGGAGGGGACGTTCGCGAAAGCGCGGCCGCCCTCCTTCTCCAGTTGGAACGACTCGGCGTGGCCGGCGAGCTTCACGAGCGCGACGCGCTTGCCGTCGGCGGCGGCGAAGACGGCGAGGCCTTCCTCGCAGCCGACCCACAGCCGATCGCCGTCGGGACGGGCTTCGAGGCGGACGTTGTCGGCGTCACCGCCCGCGACGACGCTCTTCGACACGGCGAGCGTCGCACCGTCGAGGAAGTGGAGCTTGCCGTCGCCGCCGCTCGTGAAGGCGACCTGCTTCGTGGAAGGGATCGCGGCGGCGCCCTGCGGCTCGTCGAACTTGGCGAGCGTCTTCACGACCTTGCCGGCCGCGACGTCGACGACCTCGACGCTGCCGTTGCCGAGCGCGCAGACGTAGAGGCGCCCGTGCTCGGCGTCGAAGGCGAGGTGGTCGATCCGGCCGCTCACGCCCGGCAGCGCGATCCGGCCGGCGTCGGCGAGGCCGTGCTCGCCGCTCGACCCCTGCGCGCCGCACGCGACGACCGCCACCAGCAACGAAGCACCACGCATCACGACCTCCTCGCCGTCACTTCATCCACGCCGCGTCGAGCGCGGCGATCGCCTGCGGGAGGCGGTCGTAGAGGCGCCGCTGCGGTCGACGCAGCTTCCTGTCGGAGAGCAGCGCCTGTGTCAGGACCGGCAGCGCGACGGTGACGTCGTTGCGCAGGTAGACGCTGCGCGACTCGACGCACTCGATCGAGGTCTTGCCCCAAGTGTGGCCCTCGCCGGCGCTGCACGACGAGAGCGCGCCGTTGTCGGAGACGTCGACGCAGATCTGCACGTCGATGTCGAAGCCGCGCGCGTCGACGCCGAGGATCTGCGAGAGGAGCGGCTCGCCCTGCAGCGTGTAGTTCTTCGGGACGCCGCCGCCGAAGATCCAGACCGACGCCTGGCCCGCGGCGGCGCGCGACTTCGCATTCGTCCGCGCGCCGTTGCGCGCCCAGTGCTGCAGCGCGGCCATGGAGTAGACGTCGCGCGCGACGTCGAGGCGGAACTTGAACTTCTCGGGGTCCTCGCGCTCGAGCTTGACCACGTTCAGGTAGATCGAGCCGTCTTGCGGCGCGCCGACGAAGATCGGCACGCCGTGCCGGAAGCAGGTCGCGAGCAGCGACGGGCGCGGCAGCTCTTTCTCGTCCTCGATCCCGGCGACGACGCGGCCGATCTCGAAGTGGAGCTCGGGCGTCGTCATCGCGCGCTGGAACGGCTTCGTCTTCAGCAGCTCGCAGAAGAAGCGGTCGGTGTCGAGCAGGACGTCCTCGTCGAAGCCGAGGTCGTAGATGCGGATGATGCGCGACCTGCGGTACGCGCCGTCGTCGCCAGCCGGGTTCACCTCGTGGATCAGGTGGCCGAGCGTGCGGTGGAGGTCGTGGTAGAGGTTGGCGCCGGTCGTCGTCAGGCACTGGATGAAGCCGCGCTCGACCATCGGGATCACGCACGACTGGTGCATGCCGGCCGGCGTCATCGCGCCCGACAGCGTCGCGAAGACGGCGTGGTCCTCCTCGATGCTGGTGCGCATCAGGCGGTGCGCCTCGCGCAGGCCGCGGCCGACGTAGGCCGGGAAGAAGCCCTCGAGCAGCGCGCGCGGCGACTCCTGGCCGGTGAGCGCGGCCGGATCGACGGGTCGGACGCGCGGCGCGCGCCGCTTCGCCGCTCCGGAGGAAGCCTTCTTGGTGCCCTTCTGCGTTTCCATGGGGGCGCGGTCTTAGCCGATTCGCGCGACGCGCCGAAGCACGGGCGCGGCGCAGCCCGCCTCAAGCCGCGCGAACGGGACCTCCGAAAGCCCTTCTGGCGCCGCGCGCGCCGGAGCGAGGAGGATCCCGTGAAGCTCTGCACGCTGAGCCACTCGAAGTCGGGCTGGAGCCAGCCGTGGCTGCCGGCGCTCGATTCGGAGCAGACGCTCGTCCTGGTCTTCGCGGCGCCCGGATTCGACGAGGAGGAGACGGCGCTCGAGGAGCTGCGGCGCGCCTATCCGCGCGCGACCTTCGTCGGCGGCTCGACCTCGGGCGAGATCCTCGGCACGAGCGTGCGCGACGGGACGCTGGTCGCGGCGGTGGCGCGCTTCGAGAAGACGCGGCTGCGCGCGGCGACGGCGACGCTGCAGGAGACCGGCGCGAAGTCCGGCGGAGCGGAGGCGTACGCGGCCGGCGGCGCGCTCGCGGATGAGCTCGCCTCGCCCGACCTGCGCGCCGTCTTCGTCATGTGCGACGGGATCCACGTCGACGGCGAGGCGCTGGTGAGCGGCCTGGTCGACGCGCTGCCCGAGACGGTCGTGGTGTCGGGCGGGCTCGCGGGCGACGGCGACCGCTTCGACCGCACCTGGGTCCTCGTCGACCGGCAGCCGCGCGCGCACGGCGTCTGCGCGGTCGGTCTCTACGGCGATGCAGTGCGCGTCGAAGCGGTCGAGCCGCTGAAGGTCCCGCGCGACCGCACGGGCGACGGGCCGCGCCGGGGCGACATGCTCGCCGTCGCGATCAGCGGCGTCGGCCGCCGCCACGCGCTCCCCGACGCGGCACCGGACGAAGTCGCGGCGCTGCTCGCCGCGCTGCCGCACGGGACGCAGCAGATCGGCTTCTACTCCTACGGAGCGATCGCGCCGCGGGCCGGCGCGGGCCGGCCCGACGGCGAGAACGGATCGCTCCATCTGCAGCACGCGACGATGCGCCTGACGACGCTCGCCGAGGCGTGAACCGCCTCATCACAGGTCGAAGCCGCAGTGCAGCTTCAGGCCGCGCGTGAACGAGACGCCCTTGCTCGCGAACGGGTCGGCCTCGAGCGCCTGCAGGTAGACGTCGAAGAAGTCGAGCGCCGGATCGTCGGGCAGCGTGGTGCCGAGCGACGCGCCCGTCGCGGAGAGCGGCAGCCCGACCGCGAGCACGGCGCTGACGAGGATCGTCCCGTCCTTGTTGGTGGGAATGCTCGCCGGCGCGTAGCCGAGGAGGAGCAGCGAGGCCGTCGGCGCGCCGCGCGAGTTGTCGATCTGGATCGTGAGCGGCTGGCCCGGCACCGGCTTGTTCAGCGCGTAGATGGCGGGGATGCCGTTCAGGCCCGGCCAGCCGGCGCCGTAGTTCGTCGACGACGCGGGGCAGCCGAGGTAGATGAGCGCGGCGCCCGGCTTCGTCCATTGACCGGTCGGCGCGTTGTAGAGGAAGTAGCTCGGGTCGCCGATCACGAGGTCGGGGACGCCGTCGCGGTTGAAGTCGCCGGTGGCGAGCGCCGAGCCGAGGTCGCCGTTCGCGAAGTCGGGGGTGCTCTCGCCCAGCCACTCGTAGATCACGGCGCCGGTGCCACCGGAGTAGGCGCGGACACGGCCGAGCCAGGGCGAAGGGCCGTCGATCGTGCTCGCCGCGTAGTCGGGGACGCCGTCCTGGTCGAGGTCGCCGAGGCCGACCAGCGCCCAGCCGAGGCGGTCGTTCACGCCGTCGCCGTAGGTGGTCCGGATCGTCGCGCCGGTCGCGCCGCTCGCGACGCGGACCATCCCGGAGAGGGAGCCGTTGCCGAAGGACGTGTAGCTGCCCGCGAGCAGATCGGGGATGCCGTCGCCGTCCACGTCGCCGACGCCGCCGACCGAGCGGCCGAGGTTGTCGTTCTGCGCGTCGCCCTCGACCACGTAGAGCTGCGCGCCGGTCGCGGCGGAGAAGACGTAGGCGCCGCCGCGGGAGACGATGGCGGGCGAGCCGCTGCTGTAGTAGGGCGCGCCGACGATGAAGTCGTGGACGCCGTCGCCGTCGACGTCGCCACAGCGCGCGAGCGAGTCTCCGAACAGCGAGCTCTGCTGGCCCGAGAGCGTGTAGATCACGCTGCCGGTCGCGCCGTAGAGGTTCACGACGTTGTTGTAGTTCGCGACGAGCAGGTCGGGCTTGCCGTCGCCGTCGACGTCGTCGCTGGGCGCGAGCGCGAATCCGACGTACTGGTTCGTCACCGTGCCGTCGACCGACCAGAGGACGGAGCCGTCGGCTCCGCGGTAGACGACCACCTCGCCGTTGCCGAGCAGGCCGCCGGAGCCGTGGTTCCACGAGCCGATCGCGTAGTCGGCGAGCCCGTCGCCGTCCATGTCGCCGGCGCCGGAGACGGCGGTGCCGAGCTGCTCCTGCGCCTGCGTGCCCTCATGGGTCCGGATCACGGCGTGGGTGGCGCCGCTGATGAGCGAGACGCGGCCCTGGTAGGTCAGGCCGTTCTGGAAGAAGAAGGGCTCGCCGACCAGCAGATCGTCGACCCCGTCGCCATCCACGTCTCCCGCGTTGGCGATCGCGGTCCCGAAGCCGCCGGCCGGCGTGCCGTACACCGCTCCGCCGGACGCCTGCGCGCGCGCTTCGCCCGCGGCTGCGAGGCTCGCGGCGATCCCGAAGAGGGCCAGCGCGGCGCGCTGCGACGAGTTCATGTTCTTGTTCACGGGGAAGGTCTCCTTGCTGCCGCGGCGGATCGGCCGGGATCGAGCCGGCGGGCAGGCGATCGCCTGCCCTGAAGTTGCGGCGTCTGGACCTCCATCCGGATCCGCGGCCCGGCGTTACCGGAAAAGCCGCGGGCGGCCGGCGGCCGGGGGGACTCGGGCGCCGGGCTCCCTCCCCGCGACGGATCGCTTTAAGCACTATTGTTGTCAACACTTCGTGCACGGGTTCGGACACTAAGAAGCGTGCTAATTGCTTTACGGATCATGCTCTGAAGACTAACTACTTCAGGATTAAGCGCTGGCGACCGACTCCCAGTCCGGCGCCCCAACCCCGACCCACCCCTTCCCCGGCGGAGACCCGTCCATGGAGATCGTGAGCGGCCTGCGTGACTTCCTCGAGATCCCCTACGACAAGCTCGAGGAGATGAACCTCGCCTCGAAGCAGCAGCGGCTCGACCGCATCGAGCCCGAGAAACTGCAGGCCGAGCGCGTGAAGTACCTGCAGTCGGAGAAGCGCATCAAGGCGGTCACGGTCTGCTTCACGGACCTCGAAGGCCGCCTGCACATGCTCGACTACGACAAGAAGTTCCTCCTGAAGTCGCTCGAGAACCTCACCTTCGACGGCAGCTCGATCCGCGGCTTCTCGCAGCAGGCCGAGTCCGACCTGCGCCTCGGCATCGACTGGTCCTCCTTCTACTGGCTGCCGAGCGACGTCTTCGGGGCGGGCAAGGTCCTCGTTTTCGGTGACGTCCTCGGACGCGACGGCGCGCCCTACCACGCCGACATGCGCGGGCAGCTGAAGCAGTTCCTCGACGGGCTCTGGAAGAAGGACGGCACGGTCGCGTTCGCCGCGAACGAGATCGAGGGCTTCCTCTTCAAGGGGCGCGACGCGGAGCGCCACTACCACGAGACGGGCCGGTTCGAGTACGTCTCGACCGGCGGCTACTACCACTCGCTCCCGACCGACCCGCTGCGCAACTTCATCGACGCCTCCGCCGAGGCGCAGCGCGCCATGGGCTTCGCGAACGAGAAGGACCACCCAGAGGTCGCGCCGTCGCAGTTCGAGATGAACTTCTCCTACGCCGAGGCGGTGGTCGCCGCCGACCAGTTCCAGCTCTACAAGCTGCTCTGCCGCCAGATCGCCCACCGCATGGACATGACGGCGAGCTTCCTCCCCAAGCCCGTCACCGGCATCAACGGCAGCGGCGCGCACACCAACCTCTCGCTCGGTCGCAAGGGGGTGAACCTCTTCCACGAGAAGGCCGGCCAGGACGGGGTGAGCAAGCTCGCGTGGGAGTTCGTCGAGCGCATCCTGAACAGCGCGAGCGACCTCTGCCTGGTCCTGAACCCGAGCGTCAACTCCTACCGCCGCCTCGACCCGCACTTCGAGGCCCCCAACCAGATCAAGGTGAGCGCGATCGACCGCGGCTCGATGATCCGCATCCCGCTCGGCAACGAGCGCAGCGCCCGCATCGAGGTGCGCTCGGTCGGCCCCGACACCAACATCTACATGACGCTCTTCTCGCTGTTCCGGACCGGGGTCGAGGGGCCGGTGGGCGACAACAAGGACGAGGCGAAGCGCTCGCGCACGCGCTTCCTCCCCGACAACATCTTCGACGCCATCCGCCTCTTCAAGGGGAGCAAGTGGGCGATGGACCTCCTCGGCGAGCGCGTGCACGAGAAGTTCGCCGAGCTCAAGAGCACCGCCGCGGAGCGCAGCCCCAAAGCGCTCGGGTCATTCATCAAGGCGGGCGAGGTGCAGTTCCATCACGAGGTGACGAACCAGTTCCTGTGGAACGCCTTCTGAGCCGACCCGCGCGCGTGACGGCGCGCCTGTGACTCCAGCGGCGGGACCGGCCACCCCGGTCCCGCCGCTTTCGTTTGGCGTCCGTTCGTGTCGCCGCCCCGGGAACGTCGGCCCGTTCCGGGGCGCGCGAGCGGCAGCGCACGCGGCCGCGGGCCGTCATGCGGAAGTCATTCTCGGCACGTGGTTGGCTCTCGCCGCGATCGCCCGATGCCGCGGATCGCCCCCCTCCGCGGTGACGCCAGGAGCCTCCCGTGAAGTCGACCCTGTGGATCGCGCTCGTGAGCATTGCGCTCGGTGCGTCGATCGCATCCGCCTCCCGTCCGGCGCACTTCTCCGCGCAGGAGAAAGGCAAGCCCTACATCCAGGACGAGCCGCGCGGCATGGCGCGCGTCCTCTACTTCGGCGACGCCGGCATCGCCGGGGAGTACTCGATCGAATACGGCAAGCCGGCCTGGAAGGACGAGTACGACAAGATGTTGAAGGGCCGCTTGCGGCTCGGAAACAACTATTGGACGACGCTCGATACCTGGAACGACCTCTCGATCGGCGACAAGGAAGTGAAGGCGGGCATGTATTTCGTCGCGCTCGAGCGCTCCGACAAGAACCAGTGGAGCCTCGTGCTGCTCGACCCCGAGCCGCTCCGCAAGGGCAAGGTCGACGCCTACAGCTCGACCGGCACGAAGGGCGGACTGCTCGCCCCGATGAAGTACGAGGAGTCCAAGGAGGCGGCCGACACGCTCTCGATCAAGTTCGTCGGCGACGCCAAGGACCCCAAGCTCCAGACGCTCGAGATCCGGTTCGGCAAGCACCGCCTCACCACGGCGGTGAAGCCCAAGGTGTGAATTGAATCCGCGTCGAGGCGGGCGCCGCTGCCCAGGTCGGGCGTCCCGCCTCCGCAGTGAGAGAACAAGGTTTCGCGACCGGCGCGTCGCCCCGGAAACCCGTGGGGGCGGTCCCTTCGGGTTTCGCCTGGCGCGGCAGGCGATGCGCCGGTCGCGGACTTTTCAGCCTGTTCAGCCCGCGGCCGCTTCGCCCACGTCGAGCGTGAATTCGCCGACGAGCTCCTCGCCGGGCGCGAGCTCGCGCGTGCCGGTGCCCGCCTGTCCGCGCGCGTGCAGTGCGAAGCCGTGGTTGCAGATCGAGACGGGCTCGACCGCATAGAACGGCTTTCCCGGCGGCGTGAAGAGGATCACGTGGTCGAGCGTCGGGCCGGCGGCGAGCTCGCTCGCGAGGCCGCTCGCCGGATCGACGAGCCGCGCGCGGCCGTCCCAGTCGCGCAGGCAGTGGTCGGCGGCGCACGCGCCGAGCGCGCGCTCGCGTTCGAAGAGGAGTTCGGGCGGCGTCGGCTGCGTCGGCCCCGACGGCAGCGGCGGATAGACCGAGCGTGCCGCCAGCTGCAGCCGCGCGTCGTTCGGCGAGCCCGCCCCCTCGCGCGGGAAATAGGGGTGGAAGCCCAGCCCGCACGGCATCGCCTCCGTCCCGGCGTTGCGCACGGTGAGGCGCGCCGTGAAGCGGGCGCCGGCGAGCTCGTAGCGGACCGCCGCCTCGAGCGGGAAGGGGAAGTTGAAGTCGGCGAAGTCGCGCGACGCGAAGCGGCACTCGATCGAGGCGTCGTCGTCCGCGTGCAGCCGCCACGCGCGCCGCCGCACGTCGCCGTGGATCGCGTGGCCCTCGGGCGTGTTCGCGCGCAGCACGATCTCCCGGCCGCGCCACTCGAAGCGCGCGCCGGCGATCCGGTTCGACCAGGGGGCGAGCAGGAACATCGCGCAGAGCGAGGGGTTGCGCTGCGCGATCGCGTCGGGCGGCGTCGGCCGCAGCACCGGCCGCCACGTCCCGCCGGCGCACGCCTCGAGCGCGACCACGCTCGCGCCGATCTCGGGCGCGACCGTGAGGCGCAGCGCGCGCGTCGCCGCGACGACGAGCGTCGGCGCGTCGTTCACTTCGCCGGCGCCGCCTCGCGCCACGGCGCGCCCTCGCGGTAGCGCGCGAGCCTCGCCTCGATCGCGTGCGCGAGGTCGGCGTCGCCCGCCGCCTCGGCGCGCGCCTTGGCCCGCTCCGCCGTCTCGACCGCCGCCTTGAAGCGGCGCGCCTCCGCCTGCGCCGCCGCCAGTACGTCGAGGGCGCGCGGGTCGTCGGGCCCGAGATCGAGCAGCGCGCGCGCGAGCTCGATCGCCTGCTTGCCGTCGCGCGCCGCGTCCTCGGGCGCCGTCGCGAGCAGCCAGGCGAGGTCGCGCTGCGCCTCGAGGTCGACGCCGAACCAGAGCAGCTTCTTCAGGTGCGCCACCGCCGACGCGTAGGCCCCGCGCCGCTTCTCGACGTCGACCAGGAGCTTGCGCAGCGTCGTCGAGGTGGAGTCGACGTCGAGCGCGACGACGAGGTGCGCCGCCGCGGCGTCCCACTCGCCCGCGGCCGCCAGCAGCCGGCCGAGCCCCGCCTGCGCTACGAACGTGCTCGGCCGCGCCGCGACCGCCTGCTCGTAGTGCGTGCGCGCCTCGGTGTCCTTCTTCGCCGCCTCGTCGAGGGCGCCGAGCCCGGCGAGCGCGTTCGCCTCGTCGGCTTCGAGATGCAGCGCTACCTCGTACGCGGCGCGCGCCGCGTCCGGATCGGTCGGCGCGAGCGCGCGCCCGAGCTGGAACCAGATCGGCGCGTCCATGGGGGCGAGCGTCACGGCCTTGCGCAGCTCCGCGACGGCGCGCGCCGCCTCGCCCTGCCCCAGGAGGACGACGCCGAGCCCGAGCCGCGCCTGCGCGTCGAGCGGGCTGTACGCGACGTCGGCTTCGAAGCCGCGGCGGTACATGTCCGACTCGTGCGCCGCCACGTCGCGCATCAGCTTCAAGAAGTCGTCGCCGCCGCCCGGAAGCACCTGCGCCCAGACGTCGCACATCTCGGCGAGCGAGCTCGCGCCCCAACGCACGCGCGTCGCCGGCCGATGCGGGTTGCGCGGGTTCTCGTCGGAGTTGTCGAAGGTGAACCGGTACGCGAGCAGCGTCCCCGCCGGCAGCGCGATCGGCGTCGAAAAGCGGTACTCGTCCTGCCACGAGAAGTCCCAGCGCGGGATCGTGAGCAGCGTTCGACGCCTTCCTTCGGGAAGGACGGCCCACACCTCCACGCTCTTGCCGAGGAAGTGGGCGTGGGGCAGGAGCGAGTGGAGCTCGGCCGCGATCGGCAGGACGTACTGGTCGCGCACCTCGTAGTCGCGCGCGCCGGCCGGGATGTCGATCGAGCGCGAGCCCATGTGGATCAGGCAGGGCACCTTCGTCGGCCGCTCGTCGGTGAAGTAGAGGCCGATGCTCGCACCGACGCGCTCCTCCTTCCCCGACGGGAGCAGATGGAGCTGCAGCACGAGGTCGTCGCCCGGCGCGAGCCGCCACGCCATGCCTTCGGAGAGAGCGCGGGGTGTCCGGCCCGGAGTCCAGCCGAGGAACTGGCCGTCGGGGCTCGCCGCGAGGCCGGCGTCCATCTCGTCGAAGCCGACCGCGGCGTCGCGCGCGTCCATGCGGCGCGACGAATCGGAGCGGTCGCGCTTGAGCACGCCGTGGTGCGTGATCGCGAGGTTCCTGGGGTGGATCTCGACGGCGTGGACGTAGCGCGACGCTTCGAGCGCGACCGGGATCACGAAGTTGCGGTAGGTGTCGCTGCCACCCGGCGCGAGGACGTACTCCTGCGGCATCTCGACCACGAGGTCGGGCTTCCCGAGCTGCCAGCCCGACGCGAAGACGGGCGCGGCCGGGGCCGCGGCGGGGTCGCCGAGCGGCGCACCCGCCTCGGCCCAGCGGGCGAGCAGCGCGATCTGCTCGTCGGTGAGGCGACGCGTTCCGACGAACGGGGGATCGGAGGGCTCGGCGAGCCACGGCGGCATGCGGCGCGCCGCGACGACGCGCGCGATCTGCCGCGCGTGGCGCGCCGCCTCCTCCCCGTCGAGCAGCGAGAAGGGGGCCGCCTCTCCCGGCCGATGGCAGCTCGCGCACTCGCGAAAAACGAGCGGAGCGACGTCGCGCGCCCAGTTCGGGACGTCCTGGACGCCGCGCGCCGCCGGAGCCGCGAACAGCGTCGCGAGCACCGTCCCGAGCCGGCGCGCGCTCGCGCGCGTCACGACGGCTTCGCGGGCGCCGCCGGCTTCTTCGCCTTGAGGATGAGCGCCATCACGAGGCACGCCGCCGACCACGAGACCACGGTGTTGATCAACTCGGCGCGCTCGAACTCCCAAGGGAAGTGGTACCAGACCCAGTACTGCGCGTTCGAGGAGCACCACGCGAACACGCCGAGCCCGCCGCCCGCGATCGCGCGCGGCAGCGCGCCCGCCATCGAGGTGGACGCGCCGATGAAGAGCGCGGCGATGAGCGCCGCGAGGACGTCGAATCCCAGCGAGTAGGCCAGCTGCATCGGATCCATCTTGCAGTTGTCGGGCATGCGGACGATCAGGGCGTTCGGGCCCTTCTCGAGCTTGTCCTCGAACGTCTTCTTCTTCGTCGCGTCCTTCATCTCCTCGTGGGAGAAGCTCGGGACCATGTAGATGCCCGGCCCGTCGAGCCCGGCCACGGCGGGAGACATCGTCGCCTCGTTCGAGAGCGGCTTGATCGTCTGCTCCGAGATGCCGAGCAGCTGGTGGCTGACGAACCCCCATAGGAAGACGACGACGCCTCCGGCGATCCCTGCAACCAATGTCCGCATCCCGTTTCCTCCCTCGGCGGCGAGCGGCCGGGCAGCACCGGCCGTCGCGTCTCCTCGAAACCGTGAGCGGGTGAAACCGCGCCCGCGGAGAATGCGTTCGATGGTGCGGCGAAGCAACTGCGGCGCGCCCGTCGTCCCGCGCCGCAATAGGATCGCCGGGCCATGGACCTCTTCGCCAAGTCGCCGGAGGAGCTCGCGCGCACGGCGCCGCTCGCCGACCGCATGCGGCCGCGGACGCTCGCCGAGGTCGTCGGGCAGGAGGAGCTCTTGGGCGAGGGGCGGCCGCTGCGCCGCATCCTCGCGCAGAAGGCGGTGCCGCCTTCGATGGTGCTGTGGGGCCCGCCCGGCACCGGCAAGACGACGATCGCGCGCCTGCTCGCGGCGGAGAGCGGGCTGCCGTTCCTCCCCTTCTCCGCGGTGACCAACGGGATCAAGGAGGTCCGCGAGGCGATCGAGCGGGCGCGCCAGCACCGGCGCGCGTCGGCCCGGCCGACGCTCCTCTTCGTCGACGAGATCCACCGCTTCAACCGCGCGCAGCAGGACGCCTTCCTGCC
>DASRRB010000124.1:0-2784 GCA_035695985.1 Planctomycetota bacterium
GCCGACATCGCCGAGCAGTGCTGCCGCATCTCCGAGACGGGCGGCGCGGTCCGCTTCGAGAGCCTCACGCCCGAGGGCGCGACCATCAACGGCTACGCCGTCCGGACGGCGGAGGTCCACTCGGGGGACGTGATCCGCATCGGCCCGTTCCAGCTCGTCGTCGCCGAGGGCGAGAAGGCCGAACCGGCCGCGCGCCCGCGCGCTCCGGCGGCGGCCGTGCGCGAGGAGCCGCGGCCGGTCTCGACGCGCCGCCGTCCCGCCGCGAAGTCGAACACGGGCGTGATCGTCCTCGCCGTCGTCGTCCTGGCCGGCGCGACCGGCGCCAGCGTCTGGTTCTGGAAGAACCACCTCTCCGAGCCGGGGAAGTCGCCGACCGACGTCGCGAAGAGTGGCGAAGGGGGGCCGACCGATCCCGACGCCGCGACGAAGAGCGGCGACCCGGCCGGGGCGAGCCACGATCCGGACGCGGCGGCGGGGAACGGGAAGACCGCGTCGGACGATCCGCGCGATCCGAAGCGCGATCCCCCCGGCCACGGCGCAAACGGGACCGACGTTGCGGCCACGAACGCCGCCGACGCCGCGAACCCCGCGGGCGCAAACCACGGCGGCGACGCTGGCAAGCCCAACGTCCCGCCGACCGTTCCCGCCGGAAGCGCCACGCCGAGCGACGACCTCTACGCGACGCTCCAGCGCGTGACGCGCCTGCTCGAGGCGGAGGAGTACTCGCGCTGCCGCTGGCTCCTCTCGCAGGTGAAGCCGGGCACGCCCAAGGAGCGGCAGGGCGTGGTCGCGCTCCAGGTGAAGGTCGAATCGACCGCGGCGAAGGCGGGCGAGGAGTACCTCGCGTTCGCCGACAAGCTGGTGGCGAAGGGCTGGGTCATGCCGGCGCTGAACCACCTGCAGGACGAGGCGATCGACCGCTTCCGCGGCCTCGAAGTCTGGTACCGCATGGCCGACCGCGCCGACCAGCTCGAGGACGAGGTCGACAAGGTCGTGGCGCCCGAGCGCCGGCCCGTCAAGCGCGTGAAGCACGGCCGGCCGCGCCCGCCCAACGTCGCGAGCCTGCCGCCGCCGCCGATCGGCGTCACCGACACCGAGCGCGAGTGGGAGGACGCCGCGCATCCGACCGCGGCGCCGACCGCGGCCAGCGCGAAGCCGGGCGCGGTGAAGGCCTCCGATCCGCTCGCCGAGGCGCGCCGCGCGCTCGACGGCCTGCGCTTCGAGGAGGCGGCGGTCGTGCTCGAATCGATGCCGCGCTCGCAGCTCGGCGAGACGAAGGAGGCGAAGCGGCGCCGCCTCGCCGCGTGGTCGGTGGCGGCGAAGCGGGCGAGCGGCGCCGGCAAGGAGGCGGTCGACGCCAAGGCGGCGGCGGAGAAGCTCGCCGCCGCGCGCGCCGCCGACCACCCGCCGCGCGAATGGCTCGACGTCGCCTGGCTCGCGCTCGCAGCGCGGGACGAAGCGACCTTCGACCTCGCGATCGGGAAGGCGGCCGCGGACGAGGGGCAGAAGGCCGAGGTCGACTCGGCGCTCGCGTTCCGGCGTGGGCTCGAGGGCGTCCCGGCCGGCGGCTTCGTCCTCGCGGAGGGGCGCTGGATCACGGCGGCCGAGCACGACGGCGCGGTCGCGCACGCCGCGCTCGCGGCGTCGCTCGAAGCGCTGTTGAAGACGCGCGAGAGCGGGCAGCACGACGCGGTGGCGCGCCTCGTCGAGTCGGCGAAGCCCGCGCCGGCGCTCGCCGCCGAGATGGTGAAGACGCGCGCCGCCGAGCTCGGCAAGAAGCTGGCGGAGTGCCCCGAGCGCGCCGGGCTCGACGCGCTGCGCGCGCGGGTCGGCGCGCTCGCCGAGGCGCGCGCCGCGGTGCTCGCCTTCGCCTTCGACGACGAGAACTACCCGCCGCTCCCCGGCGCCGACGCCGCGGCCTTGAAGAAGATCGCCGACGGCAACAAGGAGCTCGACAAGCGCATCACGGCGGTGCGCCAGGTCTGGGGCAGCGAGTCGGGCTCGGCGCCCGAGCCGGTCGTCGACCTCTCCGACGACTACGTCGTGCTGGTGCGGCAGTCGCATGCGCTGCAGGCGGCGCTGCGCGAGCTGAAGGAGAAGGCGCCCGACGACGTCGAGTTCGCGGCGGCGCGGCTGCTGCCGGCGTTCACGTCGAAGGTGACCGTGCGCAACCTCGCGCTCACGATCGAGGAGCGCCAGCGCATCGACGAGGACCGCGAGATCAAGGCGCGCAACCAGGTCACGAAGGAGCTGAAGAACCCCTCCGAGCTCGAGCTGCTCTTCCTGGTCGCGTCGTACCGCGAGATGCTCGGCCTGCCGCAGCTCGCCTTCGACGTCCGGCTCTACGGCGACGCGCGCTCCTACTGCGAGCTGATGGCGCCGCAGGCGAAGAAGGAGAAGGACGACGCCCCGCAGCCCGAGCCGCGCATCGCCGCGAAGGAGCCGAAGCTCACGCCGGGCGAGATCTACCTGCGCGGCAAGTATTCGGCGCGACAGGCGTTGACGGCGTGGCAGCGGCTGCCGGGCGCGCACCGCGACTTGCTGTTTCCGCAGCACCATGCAATCGGGCCGGGGAACGTGGGCAACTACTGGACGTGTTCGTTCGGGCTCAGCGATCCGGGGAAGTGACTCGGCCCCCTCGAAACGACTTCGCGCGATGTCCTGAGGAAGGAAGCGGGAATGACGTGGGATGAGGTGCGGAAGGTCGCGCTGAAGTGGCCGGGGATGTCGGATTCGCGGTCGTATGGGACGGCGTCGCTCAAGGTGAAGGGGAAGTTCGTGGCG
>DASRRB010000125.1:0-6613 GCA_035695985.1 Planctomycetota bacterium
AACGTGCTCCCCGCGGCCTCCTCGAATCGACTTCGCACGACGTCCTGACATCGTTGCTGCGCCACGGGAGATCTACGGTGCGCGCACGATCGGACTCGGTTCGTAGCCGGACGCTTGGAGTCACAGCACGGTTCTGAACGAAAGGGCGCGCGTCTCGCCTTTCTCGCTTACAAATCACGACGCACCGTGGTCGGGCGTCGGTTTGGCACGAGCGATGTCGGACTACGAGACGCCAGGTCGACTCGGCACGCGGTCCTGACTCGATGAAGCACGGCCAAGTCGGGCGATGCGCACGACGTTCGCATTCGCCGTGATTCACCGTTCCGCGTGAAGTCGCCTCACGAACCGTCGCGCGCCGAACCTCTCCCGTGGCGCAGCAACGATGTCAGGACGTCGTGCGAAGTCGTTTCGAGGAGGCCGCGGGGAGCACGTTTCCCGTCGTCGCGCGACGGTCTCGAACGGTGGTCAAAGGGCGGAGGGGAAGAGGGTCGAAGGACGGGACGCCGCGTGAGGCGGTCGACCACCGTGCATCGTCGAGTCGTGCTCCGAATGCGCCGAATGCAGCGAGCCCCCCGTTCATCTTTGGTCTGGGGCGAGCGTGTCCCGTCCTTCGACCTTCTTCCCCTCCGCCCCTCGACCCGCCCTCGCCCGTCGCGCGTTCGAGCACGAAGCCTTGCTCCCCGCGGCCTCTTCTCACCCGCGTCCTCGACGTCCGCTCCAGATACCAGCCGAAGCGCTGCTCCGAACGACTCGTACCGGCCTGCTGGGATCGGCTCCAAGCCGGCGAAGGTTTCCGTCGCGCGCGCGCGGCGGGTAACTTCCCCGCCCTCGCGGTCAAGCCCGACGGTCCTCCGCATCGCGGTCGGCCCCGACGGTCCGCCGCTCCGAAACGGACGACGATGCTGCGGGCCATCATCTCGGACATCCATTCGAACGTCGAAGCGCTCGACGCCGTCCTCGCGGACGTCGCCCGCCGCAAGGTCGAGTCGATCGTCTGTCTCGGCGACGTGATCGGCTACGGCCCGCAGCCGCGCGAGACGCTCCAGCGCTCCACGGAATGGGAGATCACGCTCCTCGGCAACCACGAGGAGGCGTGCATGTTCCACCCCGAGGACTTCAACGAGCGTGCCCGCATCGCGCTGGAGTGGACGCGCGACCAGCTCAACTCGAAGAGCGCGGCGCCCGACGACAACTTCAAGCTCTGGTCGCTGATCGGCGCGATGCCGACGCAGCACAAGATCGAGAACGCGCTCCTGGTGCACGGCTCGCCGCGCGACCCGGTGCGCGAGTACATGCTCCCGCGCGACGCGCAGGACGCGGTCAAGATGCGCGAGGTGTTCGAGCGCATGCCGGTCGACTTCTGCTTCGTCGGCCATTCGCACGTGCCCGGCGTCTACACGGAGGCGCCGAGCTTCCTCTCGCCGATCCGCTTCCCCGACGGGTTCCGCCGCTCGCAGGGGAAGGCGCTCGTGAACGTGGGCTCCGTCGGACAGCCGCGCGACGGCGACACGCGCGCCTCGTACGTGACCTTCGACGGGGAGACCGTCTGGTTCCACCGCGTCGAGTACGACTACAAGTCGACGCAGAAGAAGATCCTCGACACCGGCGTCCTGCCGCGTTACCTCGCGGCGCGCCTCGAGGAGGGGCGTTGAGCCGTCCGCGCCGCCGCGCGGTAGGGCGTTCCTCCGTCCGTTCGTCGTCCTGACCCGGAGTCCGCAGCCCCGATGGATCGTCGCGCCTCGCTCGCCTTCTTCCTCTTCATGCTGGTCGCCGTCGCGTACCTCACGATGAAGCAGGTCCTGTTCCCGCGCGCCGCCGCGGCGCCGGTGAACGCCGTCGCCCCGCCAGCGCCCGAGACCGCGCCGAACGCCGCGGCGGCGGCGCCGACCCCTTCGGCAGCCGCTCCGGCGGCGGTGCCCGTCACGTCCTTCCCCGCGACGCGCGACGTCGCGCGCGTCGACGACCTCGTGGTCGACACCGACGTCTTCCGCGTGCGCCTCAGCAACCACGGCGCGGGCATCCGCGAGCTCCGGCTGAAGAAGTACTTCACGCGCGTCGGCATCGCGGGCGATCCGGCACAGGAGGCCGACCCGGCCCACTGGCTGCCGCTCTGCAACGACCTCGACCCGGAGCTGCCGCTCCTGCGCCTCGCGCGCGATCCGGCGATGGCGCCGGCCGGCCTGCCGCCGGAGACGTCGAACTGGACCTCCGAGGTGAAGCGCGTCACGGGCGGCACCGACGTCGTCTTCACGTTCGAGGACGGCGACGGCAACCGCTTCGAGAAGACGCTGCGCTTCCGCGACGGCCGCTACGACGTCGGCGTCGAGCTGCGCTTCTCCAGCCAGCGCGAGGGGGCCGAGCAGGGCTCGAGCTCCTACCTGCTGACGGCCGTCTCGAACATCGACGACGTGCGCGTCACCAAGTTCACGGAGAAGCCGGCCGCCGTCTTCACCGCGCGCGACGAGAACGAGATCGAGTCGCTGCCCGCCTCCGCGCTGAAGGACCCGCAGACGCGCGACGTCGTGCGCGACGACGCCGCGCCGTTCGTCGGCGCCACCAACAACTACTTCGCCTTCGCGCTGCGCCCCCGCCCCGACACGAAGGACTGCTTCGCGCGCGCCACCGCCTCGAAGGTCTTCGACCGCATCAACTTCGAGGCGGCGCTGAAGGCCAAGGAGGCCGAGACCGCGGCGCCGCTCGCCGCCGGCGACGTCCAGGCGCTGCACGACGAGTGGGACTCCAACGTGCGCGTCGACGGGATGCTGCGCGTCGTCTTCCCGGCCAAGGGCGCGCCGCCGCGGGTGATGAACTTCGACCTCTTCGCCGGCATGCGCAGCCCCGACGTCATGGAGGGGGACGAGCTCTCCGACTTCCGCGTCCTCTACGCGGTGCAGTACGGCAAGGTGTGGCTGCGCTGGATCAACCGCGTCCTGCTGGTCTGGATGCGGTGGATGCACGCGCTCACCCACAACTGGGGCGTCGCGATCATCCTGCTCACCGTGACGGTGAAGGCGCTGCTCTTCCCGCTGAACCGCATGCAGAGCCGGACGATGGAGGTGTTCCAGAAGAAGATGAAGCTGCTGCAGCCGCAGATCGACGAGCTGAAGCAGCGGTACAAGAACAACCTGCAGAAGCTCCAGCAGGAGCAGCAGAAGCTGATGGCGGCGAACGGCGTGCGCCCGCCCGTGTTCGGCTGCCTGATCCTCTTCCTGCAGATGCCGGTCTGGTACGGCCTCTTCCAGATCATGCGCACCGCGCCCGACCTGCGGCAGGCCGGCTTCGTCGGCTGGATCACCGACCTGTCGCTGCCCGACGTCGTGCCGCTGCCCTTCTCGGTCCCGTGGCTCGGCAACACGATCCACCTGCTCCCGATCCTGATGATGGTCGCGTGGCTCGTGCAGAACCGGATGATGCCGAAGGCCACCGACCCGCAGCAGGCGCAGATGCAGAAGATGATGAACTTCTTCCCGATCATCTTCGGCTTCTTCCTCTACGCCTACGCGTCGGGCCAGTCGCTCTACATGCTGGTCAACTCGATCCTCGGGATGCTGCAGATGAAGTTCCTGCGGGTGACGCCGACAAGCTGATGGACGCGCGCCGCCGCGGCGTGCTGGTGCTCGCCGGCTGCGCGCTGGCCGCGGCCCTCTTCGTCCCGCTGCTCGACGTCGCGATCGCGCGCGGCTGGCTGCCCGAGGCGGGCCCGCCGCCGCACTTCCGGCCGGTGCGCGGCGCCGACGGGCGCGCGCTCGCCGACGCGGGCGGCCGCGCGCTCTGGTCGGTCAACCCCGAGGTCGCTGCGGGCCTCGCGAGCCTCGCCGGCGGCGACGGCGACCGTCTCGCGACGGCGCGCGAGAAGGGGAGCGGCGTCTGGCGCGTCCTCTCGATCGGCGAGTCGACCACCTTCGGGACCGGCTACCGCGGGCGCGCCTCCTTCTCGCGCTTCCTCGAGATGCGGTTGCGCGCCCGCTTCGCGCAGCCGGCGCTCGAGGTCGTGAACTGCGGGAGGAGCGGCTACGACAGCCACGACTGGCTCTCGCTCGCGCGCGAGCTCGACGACTACGCCCCGGACGCGCTCGTGCTCTACGTCGGCCACAATGAACTCAAACGTCCCAACTTGCTCGGCGTCGTCGACCCGTTCGTCGCCTGGCTGCAGCGCTCGCCGCGCGCGCGCCGGCTGCTCGGCCCGCCGCCCGACCGCGCGCTGGAGCCGGAGAGCGTGCACGTCGGGCCGTTCCTGACCGCCGAGCAGCGCGCCCGCGCCCTCGCCGACTTCGTGGCGGGCGTGCGCGCCCTGCTCGACGTCGCGGCGCGCCGCGGGATCCCGGCGCTCGTCTGCATCCCGGCGTCGAACGTCCTCGACCACGCGCCGCGCTGCAGCGTCGTGCCGGCCGGGCCCGACTCCGCGGCGCTCGTCGCGGCGGTCCGCGCGACGGGCGCGGCGTGGGACGCGGGGGAGGCGAAGCTCACGGCCGGCGACGACGGGGCGCGTACCGGCGAGGCGGCGCGCGCCGATCTCGCGGCGCTCGACGGGCTCGCGAAGCAGGCGCCCGGCGCGGCGCTGCTGCACTGGCGGCGCGGCCGGATCCTGCACGCGCTCGGTCGCGACGACGAGGCGGGGCGGGCCCTCGACGCGTCGCTCGCGCTCGACGAGCTGCCCGAGCGCGCCTCGCCCGACCTGATCGCCGCGCTACGCGCGGTCGCGGCGGAGCGGGGCGCGGTGCTGGTCGACTGCGAGGCGCGCTTCGCCCGCGAGTCGCACGGCGCGCCCGGCTTCGACCTCTTCATCGACTACTGCCACCCCCGGCTGCTCGGCCACTACCTCGTCGCCGACGAGCTCGTGCGCGCCGTCGAGGCGCTGCCGGCGGCGGCGCGGCCCGGCGCGGCGGACGACGCGCGCGAGCCTCCGGGCGACTTCATGACGCGCTTTGCCGCCTATGTCGCCGCCCTCCACTTCACGGAGGAGGACGCGGCGCGCCAGAACTTCGGGCAGGCGACGCTGCTCGTGAACGAGCTCGCCACGAACGCCGACGCGCCGGCCGCGCAGTGGGAGCGGCCGCGCGAGTTCCTCGACGCCGTCGTGAAACAGTCGGCCGCGTTCGAACGCGACGCCGAGTTCCTCGTGGTGCGCGCGCTGGTCCGCGCTGCGTGCGGGGCCGCCGAGGCGGCGCGCGCCGACCTCGCGACGGCGCGGTCGATCGACGAAGGGAAGGTGCGGACGCTCGGCGCCGCGATCGGGCGGCTGCCCGGCGCGGTCGCGGCGTTCGGCCGCGCCGGCGTCACGGTCGGACCGGACGGCTTCCGGTGAGCGCGCCGTGACGCGGCTGCGCTCGCGTGCGGCGCTGCTGCTCGCCGGCGTCGCGGCGGCGTGCGCGCTCTTCGCGGCGCTCGAGCTCCTGCTGCGCGCGACCGGGCGCGGCGTCGAGCGCGAGCTCGTCGAGTTCGACGCTCCCGAAGGGCGGCGGCTCACGCGCTACCGGAACTGGCCCGACCTCGCGAAGGACCCGGCGCACTCGCTCGACCGCATCGCCTGCGCCGTCGCGAAGCCCGCGGGAACGCTGCGCGCCGTGGTGGTCGGGGAGTCGACGGCGGCCGGCTTCCCCTTCGCGCCGCAGTTCTCCTTCGCGCGCGTCCTCGAAGCGCGCCTGCGCCGCGACCATCCGGGGCGTGCGATCGAGATCGTCGACTTCGGGCGCGCCGCCGATCCGAGCGCGGCCGTCGCCGAGACGGCGCGCGAGGCGATGGCGTGCGCGCCCGACCTCCTCGTGATCTGCAGCGGCCACAACGAATATCAGGCGTCGTACATCGACGAGCTGCGCGACGGATTCGGCGGCGCTCTGCAGCGGACGGTCGGCCGCCTGCGCGTCGCCGGTCTCCTGCGCCCGCCGCGCGCGGCCGGCGGCGACGATCCGGCGGCGCTCGACCTCGCGGCGCGCGCCGGCGGGGGATTGGTCGGGGCGGGACCCTTCCTCGGTCCCGACGAGTTCGCGCGCGGAGTCGCACGCTTCCGGGAGCACCTCGAAGCGATGGTCGCGGCCGCGCGCGCGGGCGGGGCGAAGGCGCTGCTGATGACGCAGGCGTCGAACCTCTCCCGCTTCGCGCCCTGCTACTCGTTCCACTCGAAGCCGCTGCTGCCGGCCGTCGCGAAGAACTACGACCACCAGCTGGGCGAGCTGCTGCGCCTCGCGCGCAGCGAGCCGTGGAGCGAGCAGTCGCGCCGCCTCTCCGAGGCGCTCGCGGCGCAGGACCAAGACGTCGCGCTGCGCTGTTACGTCGAGGGGCTGCGACTCGAGGCGCACGGCAGCTCCGAGGAAGCGGCGCGCGAGTTCGCGCGCGCGCTCGAGCTCGACGGCTACCCCAATCGCGCGCGCGCCGCGCTGAACGAGACGATCCGCTCCGTCGCGCGCGAGCCGGGCGCCGCGCTGGTCGACGTCGTCGCGACGTTCCAGCGCGCGACGCAGCTCGCGGCGCCCGGCGACGACCTCTTCCTCGACCACTGCCACCCGACGCTCGAGGCGACCTTCGCCGTCGCCGACGCGCTGCTGCCGGAGGTCGAGCGGGCGCTCGGCCTCGCCGCGCCTCCGGGCGCCGAGCGGCGGCCGGCCTGCATCGAACT
>DASRRB010000126.1:0-3918 GCA_035695985.1 Planctomycetota bacterium
GCGCGGGGCGACGATCTTAGCCGTGCGCGGCTGCGGAGACCCGGGCGCGCTCCCTTGACCTGTGTGGCGGGGGAGGCGACGCTCTCGGGATGGCGCGGGTCCGCGTGCTCATGGTCTGCCTCGCGAACATCTGCCGCTCCCCGATGGCGGAGGCGGTGCTGCGCCATCGGGCTCGGCTTGCGGGGCTCGGCGACGACGTCGAGGTCGACTCGGCCGGCAACCGCCCGTTCCACCCCGGCGGTCCGGCCCATCCCGGCACGCTCGCCGAGCTCACGCGCCGCGGCGTCGACGCGGCGGGGCTCGTCTGCCGCGGCGTCACGCCCGCCGACTTCCAGGAGTTCGACCGCATCCTCGCCGTCGACCGACCGAACCTCACGCAGCTCGGCCGGGTCGGCACCGGCCGGGCGCGCGTCGACCTGCTGCTTCCCTACGGGACGAGCGGCGAGCTCGACGTCCCCGACCCGTTCCTCGCCGGCGGCTTCGAGCGCGTCTTCGACCTCGTCGACGACGCGTGCCGCGGTCTGCTCGCCGACCTGCAGGCGAACGAGCTCGCGCGCCCCGGCTGACGGCCGCAGATCCTGCAGGCCGCCGCCGCGGCGATCTCCGTCGGACCTCAAGGCAAGCAGAAGAGTTTGCCGACGAGGTGGACGGGAGCGCTCCCGATCCGACTCTAGGGTGTCGGAGACGAGGCTCCGACGGAGACCGTCATGCAGGCCCCGACCCGGATCGACGCGGTCGCTCTCGCGCGCGGGCGCGCGCGCAAGTGGCTGCGCGTCTTCCTGCAGCTGGTGCGCGTCCTCGACCGCCTCGAGGCGCGGCGCGACTCGCGCCTCGCGGCGTCGCTCGTCTTCCTGGTCCAGCGCGCGCTCGGCCGCCTCGACGCTCCCGAGCCGGTCGCGCCCCACGCGCCCGACGATTCGAACGAGCTGCTCGAGAACGAGTCCTCCGAGTGCGGCGGCACCGCGCTCATGACGGCGATGGCGCTCGCGCGCGCTCCCAGGACGGCGCGCGCGCAGAAGGAGGATCCGGCGAACGACGAGCTCGAGGTGCTGCTCGTGCTGTCGGGCTCGCTCGCGCACGCCAAGGACGACGGCCGCTTCGACGACGAGAAGCTCACGGTCGCGCAGCTCGTGAAGGACTTCGCCGCGCTGAAGCAGGGCACGGCCGACGCGGTGCAGAAGGCCGAGCTCTTTCCGCTGGAATTCCGCAGGCGATGGGCCGAGCTGCTCGAAGCGGCGGCGCGGCGCGGCGATCCGATGCGCCGCCTCGCCTTCGAGCTCTCGATCATGAAGTGCATCCACGCGCTCTACGCCATGGCGATCGGCTTCCGGTCGGCCTCCGACTTCGAGCAGTCGCAGACCGAGAACGACGCGTGGCTCGCCTGGTCGGTCGGCGAGTCGATGCTGAAGTCCGGCCGCCGCTGACGGCGCCTCCGCGCCTGCGGGCGCGGTCACCTCTCCGGGCAGATCCGCGGCCGCTGTAAGCGCCCGCCCCTCCTTCGCAGTCCACATCGCAGGTCGCGCCGGGGACTACCATTCCGCCCCGGCGGCCCGGGAGCTTGTCGGCGTCGCGAGGTTCCTTCCATGCCGGACGAACGACGCGAGGAAGATCCGCGCGACGCCGTCGAGGCGCTGGTCGAGGAGTACTTCGACGGCCGCCGGCGCGGCGATCGATCGGACGTCGACGAATTCGCGCGGCGCGTGCCGGGCCGCGCGGACGAATTCCGACGGCTCGTGCGCGCGCTCGACGTCCTCGAGGTCGCGGGCGCCGCGGCGACGCCGCCTGCGAAGCGCGAGCGCCTCGGCCGCTTCCGCCTGCTGCGCCTGGTCGGCCGCGGCGGCATGGGCGCCGTCTACGAGGCGGTCGACGAGGAGCTCGGCCGCCACGTCGCGCTGAAGGTCCTGCCCGGCCACGCCACGCTCGACGAGCGCGAGCTCGCCCGCTTCCAGCGCGAGGCGCAATCCGCGGCGCGCCTCAACCACCCGCACATCGTCCCGCTCTTCGGCGTCGGCGAGGATGCCGGCACGCACTGGCTCGCGATGCAGTTCATCGAGGGGGAGAGCTTCGATCGCGTACTGCAGCGCATGGCCGGCGCGGGCGGTCCGCGCTTCGCCGCCGCCGACGTCGCGCGCCACGGCCTCGCCATCGCCGAAGCGCTCGAGTGCGCGCACGCGGAGGGCGTGCTCCATCGCGACGTCAAGCCCTCGAACCTCCTGCTCGATCGAAGCGGCACGGTCTGGATCACGGACTTCGGCCTGGCGAAGTCGGAAGGGGCCGCGACGATCACGCGCACCGGCGAGTCGGTCGGCACGCCGCGCTACATGGCTCCGGAGGCCTTCTCCGGCTGGGCCGATCCGCGCACCGACGTCTGGGGCGTCGGGGCGACGCTCTACGAGATGCTCGCGGGACGGCCGGCGTTCGACGGGCGCGGCCGCGCCGAGCTCCTGAAGCAGATCCACGACGTCGAGCCGGCGCCACTGCGCCGCGTCGACCCGAAGATCCCGCGCGACCTCGCGACGATCGTGCACAAGTGCCTGCAGAAGGAGCCGGCCGCGCGTTACTCGACGGCGGCCGAGCTCGCCGACGACCTGCGCCGCTTCCTCGCCTCCGAGCCGATCCGGGCGCGCCCGCCGTCGCTCGCCTATCGCGTCGGGCTGATCGGGCGGCGCCATCCGACGGCCACGGGGCTGCTCGTCGTCGCGCTGACGGGCGGCGTCGTCATGACGCTGCGGGAGGCGACGCGGGCACGCGCGGCCGAGAAGCGCGCGCAGGACAAGTTCGACGACGTGCGCCGGCTCGCCGGCTCGTTCCTGTTCGAGTTCCACGACGCGATCCGCAACCTGCCGGGCTCGACCGCAGCGCGGGCGCTCATCGTCCGGCGCGGGCTCGAGTACGTCGACCAGCTCGCCGCCGAGAGCGCGGGCGATCCCGGCCTGCGCCGCGAGCTCGCCGCCGCCTACCAGCGGATCGGCGACGTGCAGGGCGCTCCGTTTCAGCCGAACCTCGGCGACATGGCCGGCGCGCGCAAGAGCTATCAGGCCTCGATCGGCCTGCTCGAGCCCGTCGTCGTCTCGGGAACGGCGAGCGACGAGGATCGCGCGCTCCTGGCGAACGCCTTCCTGGTCACGGGCGGCATCGAGATCGCGGCCGGAGATTCGAAGCGCGCGATCGAGCTCTCGGAGCGGGGACTCGAGCTGCGCAAGGCGATCGCCGCCGGCGATCCCTCCCCGGCGCGACGCCAGGAGCTGGCGTCCGCATGGCAGTACCTCGCCTTCAGCCTCGGCTCCGCGGGCCGCGCCGACGACGCGATCCACGCCCTCGACGAGCAGGCGGCGATCCTGCGCGAGCTCCTCGCGACGACGCCGGACGATCCGGCGCTCCTGCGCGGACGCGGGCAGAATCTCTATCTGATGGGTCTGCGCCGCCGGGAGCAGCAGAAACTGGCCGAGGCTCGAACCTGCTTCGAAGAGGCGATCGCCGTGCAGCGCCGGCTCGCGGCCGCCCATCCGGGCGACGCGTCGCTGCGGCGCGACCTGGTCTGGACCCTCACCGACCAGGCGATCCTGTTCGAGAGGAAGGAGCAGTACGCGGAGGCGCTCGCGCGCCATCAGGAGGCGCTCGCGCTGAACAGCGCGCTCGAGGCCGCGGATCCCGAGAGCCGGGACGCGCGCGTCGCCGTCGCGATGTCCCAGAACAACGTCGGCACGATGCTCATCACCCTGAAGCAGCCCGAGGAGGCGCTCGCCCACGTCGAGGCCGCGATCGAGCGCTGCGAAACGCTCTCCGCCGCCGATCCGTCGAACGCGTTCGTCGAGGGACTGCTCGCGGTGGCAGACCTGAATGCCGGCATCGCGAACGAGGCGTTCGGCGACCCGGCGAGTCTCGAAACGGCGTGCGACCACTACCGGAAGTCGATCG
>DASRRB010000127.1:0-18337 GCA_035695985.1 Planctomycetota bacterium
CGGGCTCGAGTCGGTGACGGGCGCCAACCCCATCGTCCGGTGGAACTGGGACTTCGGCGACACGAACAGCGCCGATCCGCAGACCGACGAGGGGATGATCGTCGCGCACCGCTTCGACACCGTCGGCACCTTCACGGTGACGCTGACCGTGGTCGACTCGACCGGCGCGACGGCGAAGACGACGACGACGATCACGACGACCGCGTACAGCGGCACCGACTACTACGTCTCCTCGTCGCAGGGCAGCGACTCCAACGACGGGAAGAGCTCGGCGCGGCCGTTCAAGACGATCAACTACGCCTTCAGCAAGATGAAGAACCGCGTCGACCAGAGCCACCCCGACCGGCTCTTCTTCCTGCGCGGCGACACCTGGACCGTGCCGAGCGTCGACGCGGTGCCGACGCCGTCGATCCTCGACGCCTACGGCACCGGCGCGCAGCCGCTCATCGCCTTCACGACCGACGCGGGCTTCGCCTGGTACCACAACGACGACTGGGGCTGGGGCCCGATCTTCCAGAACCTGCACGTGAGCTACACCACGCCGAACGGCGCGTTCGGCCTGATCGCGAGCTACATCCCCTACGGCGGCGTCGCGCGCGGCTGCACCATCGAGAACGGCGGCGTGCGCGGCACGCAGGGCTTCGTGATGGAGGACTGCGACGTCTCGTACGGCTCGATGTTCGGCTACTTCTCGGGCGGCAACGACATCGTGCTGCGCCGCTGCAAGCTGACCGCGAACGGCCACCGCGACGTCTTCGACCACCAGATCTACCTGAGCAACGGCACGCACTGGCTGCTCGAGGACATGGTCATCAACGGCCGGACCTTCGACGGCTACGTCGCGAACGAGGGCATGAAGCTCAACGGCGGCACCGGCGTCGTCGTGCGCCGCGCCGACGTCTTCAACTGCCACCAGGGCATCGGCTGCTACAAGAACTTCGAGGAGGCGGGCGACGGCAAGCCGACGCCGAGCGCCTACATCGTCGAGGACAGCCTGATCCACAACAACGGCAACGCCGGGCAGTACACCGGCATCAACACCGGCTGGATCAAGGACGTCACGATCCGCAACTGCACCTTCTACAACAACGACCCGGCCAACGACCCGGACGGCGCGGCGATCTCGCTCGAGTGGAACCCCTGCGCCGCGAACAAGATCAAGATCTACAACTGCACGTTCTATTCGAACGAGCTGCCCGACGTCGGGGTGAACTGCCTGAGCAACGTCACCAAGGACGGCCAGACGTCGGTGCCGATCAACGTCGAGCTGCGCAACAACGTCTTCGTGCGCGACACCGCGAACGCCGGGTTCTACCGCTTCTTCGACTCGACCTGGTCGATGCCGACCTTCGACAGCGACTACAACGTCTTCCATTGGAAGAACCGCTCGCCGTCCGACACGACGATGGCGCTCAAGACCAAGAGCTCCGACACCTCGCTCGACACGTGGAAGAGCGTGAAGGGCAAGGACTCGCACTCGAAGTGGGGCGACCCGCTCTTCAGCGACCCGGCGCACTTCGACTTCACGTTGCTCGAAGGCTCGCCGGCGATCGACGCGGGCGTCGCGCTGCCGGTGGTCTGGCGCGACAAGCTGTGGGTCGCGCGGCCGCGCGGCCCGTCGCACGACTGCGGAGTGTTCGAGAAGTAATTCCCCGACTCGTGGTTTCCCGCGGCGGGACGCGACGCGCGAGCGTCGCGTCCCGTCGTTTCCGGGGGCGCGCGCAGGGCGGGGCTATACTCCGCCGCCCTCGCGGCGCGGCGCGACGCCGCAGGGGCCACCGCTGCGAGGAAGCCACGGGATGAACGGAGCCGCCGCCGCCTTGCTCGTCGCGGCCGCTGCCGCTTCTCCGCAGGGCGCACCGTCCCCCGACGCCGCCCGGCCCAAGTCCCCCGACGCCGCGCAGGCACCGGAGATCTGGTTCGCCGACGCGACCGAGTCCTCGGGGCTCGGCGCCTTCGTCCAGGTGAACGGCGACCCGGCGAAGAACCACATCACCGGCACCAACGGCGGCGGGCTCGCGCTCTTCGACTGCGACGGCGACGGCGACCTCGACGTCTTCTTCGTGAGCGGCTCGCGGCTCGGCGGCATGCCGAAGGGGGAGTCGGCGAGCAACCGCCTCTTCCGCAACCTCGGCGGCGGCCGCTTCGAGGACGCGACCGCGGCGGCCGGCCTCGACTCGCACGGCGCGTTCGGGCAGGGCTGCGCGGTCGCCGACGTCGACGGCGACGGCCGGCTCGACCTCTTCGTCGCCAACATCGGGCGCAACTCCCTCTACCTCCAGACCACCGCGGGCCGCTTCACCGAGTGCGCCGAGGCGTGGGGCGTCGCCGGCGGCGGCTGGAACAGCGGCGCCGCCTTCTTCGACTACGACCGCGACGGCGACCTCGACCTCTACGTCTCGCGCTACATCACGCTCGAGCCCGGCGCGATCGAGCACGGGCCCACCCTCCTGCCGATTTCGGAGTGGAAGGGGCAGAAGGTCTTCAAGGGACCGCACGAGCTCGTGCCCGCGGCCGACTCGCTCTACCGCAACGACGGCCACGGGAAGTTCGCCGAGGTCACGAAGGAGGCGGGCATGGCCGGCGCCGTCCCCTCCTTCGGGTTCGAGCCGATCACACTCGACTTCGACGACGACGGCGACGTCGACCTCTTCGTCGCCAACGACTCGATGGCCAACTTCCTATGGCGCAACGACGGCGACGGGAAGTTCACCGACGTCGCGCTCATGGCGGGCGTCGCCTACAACCCCAACGGGCGGCCGCAGTCGAACATGGGCGTCGCGGCCGAGGACTTCGACGACGACGGCCGCATCGACCTCTTCATCACCACCTTCTCCGACGACGCGAAGACGCTCTTCAAGAACGGCGGGAAGGAGAGCTTCACCGACGTGTCGCTGCGCGCGGGGCTCGGCGGCGCCGAGGTCTTCCGCGCCCTCTCGTGGGGCACTTCGCTCTTCGACGTCGACAACGACGGCGACCTCGACCTCTTCGTCGCGAACGGCCACACCTACCCGCAGGCCGACCTCGTCGGCGGCGGATACGCCTACGGCCAGAAGAACTTCCTCTTCGTGCAGGCGTCGCCGGGCCGCTTCAAGAACGTCAGCGAGGCCGCCGGCCCCGCGTTCCAGGTGAAGCTCCCGAGCCGCGGGTCGGCGGTGGGCGACCTCGACGACGACGGCGACCTCGACGTCGTCGTGAACCACCTCGACACGAAGCCGACGCTCCTGCGCAACGACTCCGCGAAGCGCGGCCACTGGGTGAGCGTCCTGCTGCGCGGCCAGGGGATGAACCGCTCCGCGATCGGCGCGCGCGTCACGCTGGTCGCCGGCGATCGGCGCCGCTCCCGGGAGATCCGCTCGAGCAGCAGCTTCCTCTCGCACGAGGACCTGCGCGCGCACTTCGGGCTCGGCGACGCGACGAAGGCCGACCGGATCGAGGTGCGCTGGCCCGACGGCTCCGTCGAGAAGGTCGAGGCTCCGCCGGTCGACCGCACGATCGTGGTCGAGCAGGGGAAGGGGCGCGTCGAGAAATGAGCGCCCGCGCCCTCCTCGCCCTCGTGCTGGCCGGCGCGCCCGCGGTGGCGCAGGAGAAGTCGCCGGCCCCTCCGACCGCTCCGGCCGAAGCCGGGGTCGCCGCCGCGAAGGAGCGCTTCGACGCGCTCGACGAGGCGGCGGCGCTCGAGCTCCTGAAGCCGCTGCTCGCCGCGCCGGCGGCCGACGCGGCCGCGCTCGAGCTCGCTGCGCGCTGCCAGATCGAGCTCGGCCGGCCCGACGAGGCGCTCGCCGCGCTCGACCGCGTCGCGAAGCCCTCCGCGTCCACGCGCATCGCGCGCTCCCGGGCCCTCACGGCCAAGGGCGAGGGCAAGCGCGCGCTCGCCCTTCTCGACGAACTCCTGGTCGGGCAGCCGCTGCGCGTCGACGCCCGCCTCGAGCGGATCCGCGTCCTCCTCGCGCTGGACGACCTGCGCGGCGCGAACGACGCGATCCAGGACCTCCGCCGCACCGAGCGCGACAAGAGCGAGCTGCTCCTGTTCTCCGCGCGGGTCGCCGAGCGGCGCCACCAGCTGCCCGACGCCTACCGCCTCTACGAGATGGTCGCGAGCACGCCGTGGCGCGTCGCGGCCCTCGACGCGCACGACGTGCGCGACGCGATCGAGGGCGCCGGGCGCGTCTCCTTCCGCGCCGGCCGCTACGAGGCGGCGCTCCGCTGGCAGCACGAGCTGGTCAAGCGCGCGCCGCGCAGCGCGTCCGCCCGCTTCCAGCTCGGCATGAGCCAGGCGATGGCGAATCGCACGGGCGAGGCGGTCGCGACGCTGGAGGAGACGCTCGCGCTCGACCCCGGCCACGACGAGTGCCGCATGCGGCTCGCGGAGCTCTACCGGTCCTCCGGGATGATCGAGGAGTCGGCGGCCGAGTTCGAGCGGCTGCGCGCGCTTCCGGCTTACAAGCTCGACGCCACGCGCTACCTCGCCGAGCTCGCGATGAAGGCGGGGGAGCTCGAGCGGGCGCTCGCCTTCGTCCAGGAGATCGAGGCGGTCGACCCGCCGTCGGCCGCGGTGCTCGAGACGTGCGGCCTCGTCCGCGAGCAGTCGGGCGACGTGCCGCGCGCGAAGGCCGACCTGCGGCGCTGCCTCGAGCTCGACCCGCTGCGCTTCTCGGTCCTCTACAAGCTCGCGCTCCTGCTCGGGCGTTCCGAGTCGGCCGAGGAGCGCGCGCAGGGTGCCGAGATGATGGAGCGCTTCCAGAAGGCGGTGCCGGTGCTGCCCGACCTCGAGAGCGCGGTCGCGGCGATCCAGCTCATGCCCGACAACCCGGTGCAGATGGTCCACCTCGCCGGCGTGCTCAACGTCGGCGGCCAGTACGAGTCGGCGCAGGTCTGGATCGACAAGGCGCTGCGCGTGACGCCCGACGACGCGTTCGCGCACGGGATCGCCGGCTGCATCGCGGCGAACCGCGGCCTCGATCCGGAGGCGCTGCGCCACTTCGAGCGGGCGCAGGCGCTGATCGGCGGCGCCGGGGACCCCAAGGTGCGCGGCTACATCGAGGCGCTGAAGAAGGGGCAGAAGCTGCCCCTCCCGCTCGGCGAGATCCAGCGCTCGGCCAAGGCGTCGGGGAGCGTCGAAGGGGGCAAGTGACGCGCGGGCGGCGGCGCTCCGCCGCGCCCGATGGCCTCAGCCTCGTGCCTGGCGCGTTCGCCGCGTCCGCTTCGCCGCCGCGAGCGCGCGCGCCACTTCGCGCGGGCCGATCCCGATGTCGCGGACGACCACGTCGCCGAGCCACGGCGCGGCGGTGCGCCGCGCGAAGCCCTTCTTCTCGGCGACGAAGGTCACGGTGACGTCGGCGCGGACCGTCGCGTTGGACGGCCGGCCCGAATCGGCGTCGAGTCCCGAGGGCAGGTCGAGCGCGACGATCGGCCCGGTCGCCCCGCGCTCGCGCGCGTCGTCCAGCGCGAGGATCAGCGTCGCCATCGGCGCGCGCACGTCCCCCTGGAAGCCGGTGCCGAGCAGCGCGTCGACGACGACGTCGCTCCGCGCGAGGCGCGCCACCGCGCGCCGCGCCGCCGCGTCGCTCCGGACGGCGGCGACCGCGATCCCCATCCGCTCGACGATCGCGAGCTGGACCGCCGCGTCGGCCGCGAGGCGGGCGCGCTCGCCGCAGAGCAGGACGTGCACCGGCACGCCCGCGCGCGCGACGTGGCGCGCCACCACCAGGCCGTCGCCGCCGTTGTTGCCGGCGCCGGCGAGGACGACCACGCGCGCGTGGCGCCGGCCGCGGCAGAGCCCGAGCACGACCTCGGCCGCGTTGCGCCCGGCGTTCTCCATCAGGAGCAGGCTCGGGATCGCGAGCGCCTCGGTCGCGAAGCGGTCGACGGCGCGCGCCTGCTCCCGGTCGAGCCGCGCGCGCGGCGTCACGGCGCGGCGCCCTTGCCGGGGCCCTTGTCCGTGTCCTTCGTCATGCGTGCCCGCCACGCCTTCTTCACGCGCTGCACGAGGTTGCGCGAGCGGAGCAGGCGGCGCGCGAAGGCGTCGGCCGCCCCGGTCGCGCGGTCGGAGAGGCACGCCGCGCGGCCGCGCAGCCCCTTCGCGTAGATCCGCCAGTCGCCCTCCTCGATCCGCTCGCTGCCGAGCATCGCCTTGTACTCGGCCTCGCCGAAACCGAAGTCGAAGAGTGCGACGCCGCGCCCCGCCAGCTCGTCCAGGACGCGCCAGAGCAGGACGACGCCGGGGCCGAGCTCCCAGTGCTGCGGCAGGAACGAGGTGGCCCAGAGGCGGAACGTCCCGTCCTGCACGTCGCCCACCAGGTAGGCGACCGCCTCGCCGCGCGCCTCGAGCAGGTAGCCGCAGAGCTGCCCGGCCGCGGCGAGGTCGGCGAGGAGCTGGCGGTAGGCGGGCGTGTCCTTCACGCCGATGCCGAGCGCCGCCTGGTAGGTCTGCCGGATGATCGCGGTCGCGGCGCGCACGAAGCCGTCGATCTGCTCTTCCTTCTCGATCCGCACCAGTCGCACCGCGCCGCCGAACGCCTCGTCGAAGGTGCTCGACCGCTTGCGCAGCTTGTGGCGCGTCTTCCCCGAATGGTGCACGAGCTTCGCGCCCGTCGCCGGATCGAGGAGGCGCGTGCGCCAGCGCCCGCGCCGGACGGGCACGACGCCGCTGCCGGCGGCCGCGACCTCGCCGAAGCGCTGCGCGAGGGGGTGGTCGAGCGGCAGGTTGTGGATCGCGAGGTGGTCGACGGCGCGCGACGCGACGAGCGCGCGCAGCGTCGCGACGACGGCGTCGAGCGCGGCCGGCGTCGCGTCGCACAGGAGCCCCGTCTCCGCCACGCGCAGCGTCGTGAGCTTCGGCGTCGGGAGCTTCAGGTACCCGATCTTGTGGACGAGCGGCGCGTGCTCGAGCGTCGCGACCACGACGGCGAACGCGTCGCCGGCGCGCACCGCGAAGACGCACGGCACGCCGTGGCGGCCGGCGACGCCGCGCAGGAAGCCGGCGGGGTCGTTGAAGCGCGACGCGATCCCGAGCCGGCGGCGCAGCGCGTCCCACTCGCCGAGCAGCGCGCCGGCGCGCGCGCGGATCTCCGCCTCGTCGCCGGCGACCAGCTCGAGCTCCGGTCCGCCGGCGCGGCGCGCCGCCTCCGCGAAACGCTCGAGCGTCGCGCGCGCCACCGCCGGTGCGAGCGCGACCACGCGCGGCGCGGAACTCGCCGCCGGCGGGGCGTCGGGGGTCACGGTGCTCCGTTCCGTCCCGGGATCAGAACGCGAAGGCGAGTCCCAGAAGGATCGCGAACTCGTTGGTGCTGCTGCCGAAGGCCTCGTAGTTCGAGTAGCGCCACTCGGCGAAAGCGGCGGTGTTCCGGTCGAGCCAGTAGCGGCCGCCGGCCTGCACTCCGATCAGGACCGAGTCGTCGCTCTGGTTTCCCGCTTCGAAGCGCGCGTAGCCCAGGTGGGGGCCGCCGTAGATCGTCAGCTGCGGATTCACGCGGAAGTTGAAGTTGTAGTAGGGGGCCAGGAAGAAGGCGACCGAGTTGGGGCCCGGAGGCGCGAAATACGTGACCTGGAGCTCGGCGCCGACCTCGTGCTGATCGGCGAGGAAGTAGCCGGCGCCGAGCAGGCCCGCGATGTTCTGGGTCGAGCCGCCGTCCGTGTTGGCCGAGCTCATCTGCATCGCGCCCATCACGATCTTCTCGCCGGCGCTCGTCCCGTACTCACCGCCGCCGCCGTTCGTGGCCTGCTCCGGCTTCGCCGCCACGAGCTCCGGAGGCTCCGCCATCTCGACCGGCGGCGGTTCCGTCGCGGCCGTCTCGGGAGCGGTGGCGGCCTCCGGCGCGGGCGCCGGCGTCCGCGTCGGCGCTGCCGCGCAACCGCCGATCAGCAGCGAAGCGCCGACGAACACGAATCGATGAACTCCCATCGTTCCCTCTCCTTTGCAATGGGGTGATCGCCGCGGACCAGACCATCGGCGATCGATGGCGCGGGAGTGTAGCAGCCGCGGACGCGGCTTCGCGCGCGATCGCCGGCACGTGCGGCGTGGCGGATTGCGCCGCGCGGCGCGTTGCCGGCCCGAGTCGATCGGCAGTGCGGCTCACTTCGCGGCGGCGGAGAAGAGCTCGTCGAACCGGGCGCGCGTCGCCGCGCTCTTCTCCCGTCCGACCACCTTGCCGTCGCGGTCGAGCACGAACGTGGTCGGGATCGGGCCGGGGAGGTCGAAGCGGTCGTCGAGCTTGGAGACCGCGTCGTCGTAGAGCACCACGCGGACGTGTTCGCCGAGCAGGAGCTTGCGCTGCTCGAGGAAGCGCTGCACGTGCGCGACGCCCGAGACGCGGTCGAGGCCGCTGTTCGGGACCATCAGGTCGTAGGAGAGGAGGACGACCTCGACCGACTCCTTCCACGGGGCGGCGGCGGCGAGCAGGTCGGGCAGCTCGGCGACGCAGGGCGCGCACCACGTGGCCCAGCAGTTCACCACCGTGGCGCGCGCCCCTCCCGCGGCGAGCAGCTGCTGCAGCCCGTCGAAGTCGACGGCGACGACGGCTGGGGCCTTCGGCCCGCACGCGGAAGGAAAGAAAGCGGCCGCGATCGCGCAGGCGATCGCGGCCGCGGTCCGAGAGGCGTGGGAGCGGACGAGCGCTCCCGTACGCCGCGCCGGCACGGGCTTCAGCTCTTCGCGCCAGCGCGCTTGATGCTGCAGCCGTGCGGCTTCGTCGTCGCCTGCGGCGGCTCCTTGCCGGCCAGGACGGCGTCGAGCGCGTCGCGGACGAAGCTCTTCACCGCCTTCGCGTCCTTCTTGAACGTCTCGTCGTCGTCGACGCCGCCGGCGTAGCGCAGCTTGCCCTTGTCGTCGATGACGAAGACGTGCGGGGTCGTCTGCGCGTCGAAGCGGTCGGCGACCACGTTCTTCTTGTCGACCAGGATCGTGTAGGGGACCTTCTCCTTCTTCACGTAGTCCTTGATCTTCGCGAAGGTGTCGTCGGCGATCTCGCCGGAGTTCGCGTTGACGGCGAGGAAGACCACGCCCTTGCTCGCGTAGTCGTTCGCGAGCTGGGTGAGACGCGCCTCGTAGCCCTTGGAGACCGGGCACTCGATCGACCAGAAGTCGAGGAGGATCGTCTTGCCGGCGAACTCCTTCAACGTGCGTGTCTTGCCCTCGAGGTCGACGAAGGACAGCGTCGGGTCGACCATGTTGCCGACGACGTAGGGCTTGTGGGCCTGGTCGGCATTCGCCGGCGGCTTCGGAGACGTCGGCTCGGCCTTGGGCTTCGCCGGTTCGCCTTGCGGCGGCTTCGCGGGCGCCGGGTCGGCCGGCTTGGATTGCGCCGACGCGACCGCGGGGGCCAGCGCCAGCAGGGAGGCAGCGATCCAGTTCCGGTGCATGAAAAGTTCCCCTTCAGTGAGATGGGATCCCGAAGGTCCACCGGCAGGCGCGGAACTCCGGACCAGCGATTCGAAAACGGAGACGGAGCTTACTGGCGAAACGGATCGCGGTTCCTCGGCCCGGGGCGGGAGCGCCGCCGGAGAGAGGCCGGCGTCCCGGGCTCGCCGCGCCGGAGCACGCTCAGTGGCCCGACTGCTCCTTCTCGATCGCGCGGTCGTACTCGTCGATCCGCTGCTGGATCACGTCGAGCGCGGCGTCGAACTTCGCGCCGGGCACCTTCTTCAGGTGCTCCAACTGGTTCGCGAGCTCGCGCCGCTTCGTCTCGAGCTCGCGCACTTTCGCGTCGGACTTCTTGGCGCCGGTCGCGCCACCGGCGCCGGTGGCGCCGGTTGACTTCGCGCCGCTCGACTTCGCGGGGTCGTCGTCGAGCGCTCCGTCGATCGCCTCTTTCGAGCTCGCCTTCACGACGGCGAGGTCGCTCTTCATCTTGGCGTCGTTCAGCTCGAGCGTGATCTGGCGCTGGCCGCTCTCGGACCTGCCCGTGCGGAGCGTGTACCAGTCCTTCACGGCACCGACGACCGCGAGCGCCAGCACGGCGAGGAGCAGCAGCTTGCACAGCGTCTTCAATCGACTCTCCATCGGATCCGGCCGCGCTCCTGCGCCGCAGCCGGAGGGCGCGGACGGGGAGATCATCGCACGGCGCGGGCCGGTTCGGAATGGGCGGTCGTAGCATGGTGCGGCGCGGACGGGGAGCCGCGCGCGCATGGTCGAGAATCTGGGCGCCTGGATCGCGTCGCTGACGGGCGCGCAGACCCCCTGGGCCTTCCTCTTCCTCACGCTCGCCATCGTGCTCGAGGTCTCGGCGCTGGTCCGCACGCTCACCCGCGGATACGGCGTGCAGGGCACGGTCATGTGGGTCGTGTTGATCCTGCTGGTGCCGGTCGCGGGCGCGCTCGCCTTCTTCCTGCTGGTGAGCCCGAGCGTCCGGCGCGTCGCGCTCCGGCGGCGGCGCGCGGCGGCGCAGCTGCGCCGCGACTCGGCCGCGCGCGCCGGCGCGGCCGACCGCGAGCCGAAGGCGGTCGAGGGCGACGCGCTGATCGACCTCGCGGCCTCGCTCACCGACCTGCCGCCGACCGCCGGCAACGAGGTCGAGCTGCTCCCCAACGACGCGCCCACGTTCCGGATCTTCGAGGAGGCGATCGCCTCGGCGCGCCGCCAGGTGTGGGCCGAGTACTACATCATCCGCAACGACCTCTCGGGGCGGCGCTTCCTGCAGCTCCTGATCGAGCGGGCGCGCGCCGGCGTCGAGGTGCGCCTGCTCTACGACGCGATGGGCTCGGCGCGGATCAACGCGAAGCTGGTGCGCGAGCTGATCGCGGCGGGGGGGCGCGCGCACGCCTTCCTGCCGATGAACGTCCTGCGCCGCCGCTTCGCGGTCCACCTGCGCAACCACCGCAAGCTGATCGTCGTCGACGGGGAGACCGGCTTCGTCGGCGGCATGAACATCGGCAACGAGTACTTCCGGCGGCACCGGCCGCGCAGCGCCGCCGCCCGCCAGCCCTTCCACGACAGCCACCTGCGGCTGCGCGGGCCGTGCATCGAGGCGCTGGCGCGCACCTTCGGCGAGGACTGGCACTTCGCCGCGCAGGAGGTGCTGCCGCCTTCCGCTTGCGTCGCGCCCGCGTCGGCGCCTCCGCCGGCGTCCGACGGCTCGATCGTCGCCGTGATCCCGAGCGGTCCCGACCAGGAGTTCAACGCGAGCGCGTTCGCCCACTTCGCGGCGATCGCCTCGGCGCGCCGGCGCGTCTGGCTCACGACGCCCTATTTCATCCCCGACGACGCGGCGACCGCGGCGCTGGTGAGCTCGGCGCTGCGGCGCGTCGACGTGCGCGTGCTGGTGCCGTACCGCTCCGACGAACGGATCGCGACGATGGCGGCGCGCTGGTACTACGGGAAGATGCTGCGCGGCGGCGTGCGCATCTTCGAGTACGAGCCGGCGATGCTGCACGCGAAGACGCTGGTAGTCGACGGCGCCGTCGCGCTGGTGGGCTCGGCCAACGCCGACATCCGCAGCTGGCGGCTCAACTTCGAGCTCGGCGCGCTGGTCGCCGACCCGCGCTTCGCGCGCCACCTCGAGGAGCGCTTCGTGCGCGACCTCGCCGACTCGCGCGAGGTGACGCTCGAGCAGGTCGAGCGCCAGGGCTGGCGCACGCGCATGGTCCACGGCGTCGCGCGCCTGCTCTCGCCGATCCTCTGATCCGCCGCTCCCGAGACGCGTCGAAGGAGCGGGACGGCCGGCGCGCGGAGCCGCCGCGAAGTGCCGATAAGGTAGGGCGATGGCCTTCGTCGCCGCGTTCGCGGTCTATCTCTGGACGCTCTGCCCGACCGTGTGGGTCGGCGATTCCGGCGAGCTCACCGCGGCGGCCTGGACGCTCGGGACGCCGCATCCGACCGGCTACCCGCTCTGGCTGCTGCTCGCGAAGGCGTTCGCGACGGTCGTCCCGTTCGGCACCGTCGCCTGGCGCATCAACCTCTTCAGCGCGCTCTGCGCGGCGGGGGCGGCGGGGCTGACGAGCCGCGCGCTCGTGCGGCTCGGCGCGTCGCGCGCGGCCGCGTTCGGCGGGGCGATGGCGCTCGCGCTGCTCGTCCCGATCTGGGGCGAGGCGACGGTCGCGCGCACCTATCCGCTGGCGGCGCTGGTGAGCGCGGGCCTGCTCCTGCTCACCGCGAAGTGGATCGAGGAGACGGAGGCGGGGCGCTCGGAGCGGACGCGCGACCGCCTCCTGGTCGGCCACCAGCTGCTGCTCGGCTTCGGGCTCGCGAACCATCCGATGGTCGCGGCGCACCTGCTGCTGCTCCCGGTCGTGGTGTTCGCGAAGGAGCGGCGGGCGTTCGCGCGGCCGAAGCTGGTCGCGGCGGCGCTGCTCGCGCTGCTGCCGGGGCTCGCGCTCTACGGCTGGCTGCCGTGGCGGGCGAGCGCCCATCCGCCGCTCGACTACCACCCGCCGGTCGAGGTGAGCGAGGTCGTCGACGGGAAGACGGTGACGCGCTGGATGCCGGGCGACCTCGCGTCGTGGTCCGGCTTCAGGAGCTACCTCGCGCGCGAATTCCACCAGACGCACCACTGGGCGCAGGGGGTCGGCGACCAGGCGACGATCCTCGCGCACCACGGCGGCGAGCTCGTGCGCGCGTGGCGGTGGACCGGCAGCGCGCTCGCGCTGATCGGCGCCGCCGCGCTGTGGCGCGCGCGGCGGCGCTCGCTCGTGCTGGGCGTCGCGCTGCTCTGGCTCGGCAACCTCGCACCGCTCGCGCTGCACGGCGCGTGGTGGGACGTCTTCCTCTACGCGCGGTACATGACGAGCGGCTTCGTCGGCGTCGCGCTGCTGGTCGGCGTCGGTCTCGACGCGACGCTGCGCGAGCTCGGGGCGCGCGTGCCGTCGCTCGCGCGGCCGGCTCCGGCGTGGGCGCTCGCGTGCGTGCTGCCGCTGTTTCTCGGGATCGTGAACTGGCGCGCGTGCGACCGGCGCGACGGCTGGCTCGCGGCCGACTATGCGCGGGCGCTGCTGGCCGAGCTGCCGCCGGACGCGCAGCTCCTGTCGGGCGACGACCTCGCGATCTATCCGCTCTGCACGCTCCGTTTCACGGAGGGCGAGCGGCCCGACGTCGCGCTGGTGAATCCGATCCAGCTCGACGGCGACGCCGACCTGTTGAAGTCACTGCGTGCGAAGAAGCGCGGAACGTCGCCGCCGGCGACGGTGCGCGCCGCCTACTCGCCCGACCCGACCAGCGACTTCGAGGGGCTCGCGCGCGACCGCTGCGGCCTCGTCTACCGGCTGCGGCTGCCCGACGCGCCGCGCGAGCCGCCGCCGCCGTTCACCGCGCCGGCCATTCGCGGACTCGACCGTGACGACGAGCCCGACCCGTTCGCGCGCTCCGTGATCGCGCGCATCCTGGCCGACCTCGCCGACGCCGCGGCCGTGCGCGGCGACTTCGCGACGATGCACCAGAAGCTCGAGAGGGTCGAGCGCCTCGCGCCGCCCCGTCCGTGGGGGAACATGCAGGGCGCGTCGACGCTGCTCGCCGCCGTCGAGCGCCGCGCGAAGGAGGGCGACGCCTCCGACGCCGCGCTGCGCGACCTCGACCTCGCGCAGCGGCTGATCGACGCCGCGCTGCGCACCGGCGACCCGCGCGACGTCTCGGTCCGGTCGGTCTACCGTGCGATCGGCCTCGCCCATTACGCGGAGGCGCGCCGGCTCCAGGCCAGCGCCCCCGACCTCGGCGCGCGCCACCTCGTCGCCGCCGCCGACCTCCTCGACGAGGAGGCGATCCGCGCGAGCGCGGCGCGCTACCTGATCAAGACCGGCAAGGTCGACGAGGCGCGCGCACGTCTCGAGAAATGGTGTCGCGAGAAGACGGGCTGCGACACGCTCGAGCGGATCCGGCAGGAGCTGCCGCCGAAGTGAAGGCGGCTTCGATCCGCGAGCGGTCGACCTCAGGCCGCGGCGCCGGCCAGCCAGAGTCCCCGACCGAACAGCCCTTCCGGCACGAACTCGGTCTCCAGGCCGCAGGCGGCCAGCGCGTCCTCCACTTCGGCGCGCGAGAACAGTCCGAGCTCATGGGTCTCGGAGAACGTCCGAGCTTCCCCGCGTTCCTCGGTCCGGTACTCGAACCGCAGTCGCGCGACGGCGCCGTCGAGTTGCGTCGAGCAGCGCCGTTCCACCGTGCCGTCCTTCGTCCGTCCTTGCTGCACGACGATCCGCCCCGCCCGGAATTCGTCGGGCGTCAGGAACGGCTCGATCACCACGACCCCTCCGGGCGACAAGTGTTCGCGGAGGCGGCGGAACGATTCGCAGAGTCGCTCGATCGTCCGCAGATAACCGATGGCGCCGAACAGCGTGACGACCGCGTCGAACTTCCGCCCCAAACGCAGGCTGACCATGTCGGCATGGACGAAGGAGGCGAGGGGGACCTTCGCGCGCGCGATCGCGAGAGACCGCTCGTCGACGTCGATCCCGGTGACGGAGAGGCGGTGGTTCTCCACCAGGCATCGGGCGTGTCCGCCGGTCCCGCAGCCGACGTCGAGGACCGTCTTCGCGGCGGGGCACCGGGACCGGATCAGCTCGCAGAGCCGCGCCGACTCCGCCGCATAGTCCTTGAACTCGTAGATGGCGTCGTACCACCTTGCCGCGTCCTCGGACACGCGACGCCCTCCGCGTCGAATCGCGACTACTGCTTCTTCGGGTTGCACTTCTCGCAGAGGCCGCCGGCCTTGCGCGCCTCGACGCAGCAGGGGTGCTCGCACTCCTTGCCGGCCGCCTCGGCCTTCTCGCAGCAGGTCGCCGCCTTCGCGGGGTTGCACTTGAAGCAGGTGCGCCCCTTCTCGGCGGCGGCCTTGCAGCAGGGGTGCTCGCACGCCTTCTTCTCGGCGGCGGCTTTTTCGCAGCAGGTCTTCGGCGGCTCGGGCGGCGGCGGGGCGCCGGCGTTCACTGCGACCTTCGGGTGCGCCTTCTTGAACTCGGCGACGGCGGCCTCGCTCACCGCCGTCTGCCAGAGGTAGAGCTTCGCGAGCGCCGGCAGCTCGCCGACGCTCTTCAGCGCCGCGTCGCCGACCTTCGTCCCGTAGAGGTTCAGGTACTCGAGCTTCGCGAGGCTCTTCAGCTCGGCGACGCCGGCGTCGCCGACGGCGGTCTTGTGCAGGTCGAGGCGGCGCAGCTCCGGCAGCACGGCGACGACCTTCATGCCGGCGTCGCCCACCTGAGTGCCGCCGAGGTTGAGCTCGACGACCTTCGGGAGCGCCTTCAGCGGCGCGAGTTCGGCGTCGCCCGCCTTCTGCCCCTGGATCGAGAAGTCGACGGTGAGCTCGTCGCTCTGCTGCGCGATCGGCCGGACCAGCGCGCCCGTCGTCAGGAGCCTCTCGATCGCCTCGCTCGTCGCATCGGGAGCCCCCGCGGCCGCGAGCGCCAACCCGGCGAACGCCATCGCTCCGAAGCTTCGCCGTCGCATGCGCATTCCTCCGCTTCCCGATCCCTCCCGAGGTCGCGGACAGTAGCGCGCCGCCGCGCCGCGCGCAGGCCGTGGCTCAGCGCGCCGGCTCGAATTCGAGCAGGACCTCGTCGAGCCCGTCGTGGAGATCGGGAGGCAGCAGCCGGCGCAGCCGCTCGAGCGTCGCCGTCGCACCGGCGACCGCGCGCTCGTCGAAGATGCGCGCGAGCTCGCCGCGCCCCTCCGGGTCGCGCAGCGACCAGGCGAAGATGCGGCGGCCGCGGAACTGCGCGACCAGCGACCGCCGCAGCCGCTCGCCGGCGAGGCGCGCCGGCTCGCCGGCGTCGAAGCGCAGGATGCGCAGGATCGCGCCGCCGTCGACGCGGATCTCGTGCGCCGGGACGCACGCGCGGTCGAGCTCGCGCAGCGCGCGGTCGTACCAGGCCGGCCGCGTGACGTACATCACGTAGAGCGGTCCGGACGGCGGCGCGGCGAAGTTCGTGAGGCGCAGGTCGGCGCGCAGCCGGTAGTGCGCGACGCAGTGGACGACCGGCGCGAAGATCGCGACGTGGAGCGCCGCGCCGGGCTCGGCGTGCGCGTCGATCCAGTCGAGCCCCTGCCAGTAGCTGTTGCCCCAGTAGTCGGTGGCGTCGGGCACGCCGCGCGTCTGCGCGCCGGCGAGGCCGCCGACGAGGCCGTTGAAGTAGACCACGCCGTTCGGCTCGGTGCGCACGACGGCGAGCGCCGCCGGCGCGAGCAGCGCCGCGGCCGCCGCGAAGCGCAGCGCGGCGGCGAGCCGCGCACGCGCGGCGGCGAGCGGCCGCACCAGCGCGCGCGTGACCGCGTCGAGCCCGGCCCCGGCGAGCAGCGCGAGGCACGGCATGAACTCGAGGAAGTGGCGCACGCCGTCGAAGTTCACGCTGCCGGGCAGGAGGTTGCGACCGACCGGGACGACGACGCCGATCAGCAGGACGAGGCGGTCGCGCGCCGCGAGGCGCGATGCGACGAGGCCGACGAGCGCGAGCATCAGCACGACGGGCGGCGTGGTCCAGAGCACGAGCTGCGCCGCCTCGAAGGAGACGCCGGCCGGTTCGCCGCCCTCGAAGCCCTGCACCGCGCCGGCCGTGGCGCGGTTGCCCGTCTCGAGGACGTGGCGGTACATGAGGCCGACGCGGTCGATCGGGTCGCTCCAGAGCTGCGGCGAGAGGGCGAAGTAGGTCGCAAGGAAGACGACGAGCGCGAAGGGCAGCGCGCTCCGCCAGCGGCGCGGCGGCGCGGCGGGAGGCCGGCCGGCGCGCGCGGCGCGCCGCTCCGCGACGAGGACGATCACGAGCAGCAACGCACCTTGAGGCGCCAGGAAGAGCGCGTTCGCCTTCTGGGCGAGCGCCGCCGCCGCGAGGACGGCCGCCAGCGCCCACGCGCGCAGCGTCGCGCGTTCGACCGCGCGCGCCGCGGCGAGCCAGGCGAGGACGTAGAGGACCGCCTCGGGGCCGTCCTTCAGGTTGCTGATCGCGTCGGCGAAGAAGCGCGGCGAGGCGAGGAGGCAAAGCGCCGCGCCGAGCCCCGCCAGGAGGCCGATCCGCCGCGCCGACCAGAGCACCATCACGACGAGCAGGGGCGCGACGAGCAGCGGGACCGGAAGGTGGTGCGCCTCGACGGCGCCGAGCCGGCCCGCCTCGGTCCAGCACGCGCGGCACGAGAGGGCGGAGAGGAACGCGCCGAACGGCCAGACGTCGGTCCACGGCTGGTCGAAGACGAAGTCGGGATGCGGGGCGCGCGCCGGCGCGGCGCGCGGATGGACGAGCGTCTCCTCGAGCGTGACGTCCGGCGCCTCGCAGGCGTGCAGCAGCCCCTCGCCGTAGGGGATCTCGCCGACGGCCTCGTCGAGGGTCGGGCCGTAACGGGGCAGCAGTGCGATCGCGACGACCAGCCAGGCGGCGGCGACCGCGAGACCCGCGATCCAGGCGCTGCGCCGCCCGGTGCCGGCGATCCGCGGCGGCGGCTCCGACTCGGCGGCGGTCGTCATCGCGGCGGAATGTAGCGCCGCGGCGCGCGGCCGCTGCGGTGCAAGACTTTCCCGTAACTTCGCGGGCGGACGCTCCGTCCCGCCTTGCGCGACGCGGCAGGTTGGCGCATATCAACGTGCCTGCCAGGGAGAGACGCCCTGTCCTCGGACGCGCAGCCGTCGCGCACGGCCTCCGGTTCCTTCCACCCGCCCCGTTCGCGCTCCCGACTCCGGGTCGCCGCGTACGGCGTCGTCTTCGCGGCGCTCGCGTGGCGCCTCGTCGCGAGCCTCGCGGGCGTGTACTCGCAGTTCGCCGGGAAGGACGGGCTCGGCCGCAACGCCTTCGAGCGGATCGCGGCGTGCGACGAGCCCCACGAGCTGCGCCGGCGCCATTCGCTCGGCTTCGCGACGCCGGTCTGCGACGCGGTCGCGGCGCACGTCCCCGCCGACGGCGTGATCGCGGTGGCCGGCAGCGCGTCGCGCCGCTGCGCGCTCCTGGTGCGCGCGGTCGCGGCGACGAACTGGCCACGCCGGATCGTCGCGCTCGACACCGTCGCCGCCGAGGAGGTCGCGCGCGGCGAAGTGGCCGGCGCGCCGCTCTTCCTGCTCGCCTATCGCGTCGAGCAGGCGCCCGACCCGCAGCCGTGGGAGCGGCTCGACGGCGACGCCGACTTCTCGCTCTGGAAGGCGAGGGCGACGCCACGGTGAACGTCTCGCCGGCCGCGCTCGCGTTCCTGCTGCTCGTCCCGCTGCTCACCGGCGCCGCGGTCGTGCGCGGCCTCGGCGTGCGCGCGCGCGAGGACCGGCTCGCCTTCCTCGGCTGGGCGTGGGTCGCGGGCACGCTCGTGCTCTCGACGGCGCTCTTCGCCTGGAGCTGGTTCGCGCTGCCGGCGCCGCGCGCCGCGACGATCGCGCTCTGCGCGGCGTGCGCGTGCGCGGCGGAGGTCGTGGCGCGCCTTCGCGCGCGGCGCGTCCCGGTCGCGCCCGAG
>DASRRB010000128.1:0-11313 GCA_035695985.1 Planctomycetota bacterium
CGAATGCGCCGAATGCAGCGAGCCCCCCGTTCATCTTGGGTCTGGGGCGAGCGCGTCCCGTCCTTCGACCTTTTTCTCCTCCGCCCCTCGACCCGCCCCCGCCCGTCGCGCGTTCAACCACCCATCCTTCTCCCCGCGCCCTCTTCACCCGCGTTCTCGACGTCCGCTCCAGTTCCAAGCCGCGGCCGCGGATGCGCTACCCCGAACGACGACGGAAGGCCGACCGGGCTCTCAGTGCCCCGCGTTCGCGGCGTTCGCCCGCGCCGCCTTGGTGTGCTCGAGCAGCGAGGCCTTCAGCGCGGCGACGTCGTCGTCGGTGAGGTGGACCCGCGCCTTGCCGAGCATCGCCATGAAGTGGTCGATCTCGCCGAGCTCCGCCGGGCAGCCGATGTTGCCCTTCTCGGTGTGGCCGACCGCGAGCTGCTTGCCGTCGCCGTCGAGGAAGACGATCCACGGGATGCTGAAGCCGGCCGGGTCGGCCACCTTCGGCTCGGCGCGCGCGAGCTGGGCGGCGAACGCCTCCTTGCCGCCGATCGTCCGGTCGACGTCGACCTTGAGGTCGACGAAGTCCTTGGCGAGCAGCGCGGCCACCTCCGGCTTCGCCATCCAGCGCTCGAGCAGCCGGCAGTAGCCGCACCACGGCGCGCCGTAATGGAGGAACACGCGCTTCCCCGACGCCTTCGCCTCCTTCAGTGAACCGCTTTCGAGTTCGGCGGCGTTGAGGTAGTCGGCCTGCCAGAACGTGAGGAAGTCGAGCACCTTCTTGGGGTCGTGCCCGTGCTTGCCAGCTTCGTCGACTTCGAAGGGGTCGGTCGGCTGCTGCACGAGCGCGTCGCCGGTCGCGTCGAGGATGGTGAGGTAGGGGACGCCGCGGAAGTCGGCGCCGAGCTCCTTCGCGAGGTCCATGTTCTTGTCGAACTGGCCGATGTCGACGTGGACGACCTCGTACTCGTAGAGGACTTTCTTCGCGAGCTCTGGATCGGACGCGAGCAGCCCGTGGAGCTTGAGGCACCAGCCGCACCAGTTGGCGCCCCACTGGATCAGGACGCGTTTGTTCTCGCGCTTGGCGACGGCGAGCGCGGCCTTGACGTCGGCGTGCGCGTCGGCCTTCTCGTCGTAGACGCTCTTCGATTTCGCGCCGTCACCCTTCGCGGCGGGCGGCGTCTGTACCGGGACCGGCGCCGCGGGCGGCGCCGGTGGTGCGGCCTGCATCGGCGCCGCGTCGGATCGGGCGCCGCCGAACGAAGTGATGGTGAATGTCAGGCAAATGACCGAGGCGGCGCGATTTCGGGCAGAAAGAATCATGCTTCTCTCCACGTCTCACGGGGGCGCCGCACGGTAGCGGGTCCTGCGGGACGTGGCCAACGCGCGCCGCAGGAACTCCGTAAGGCGGCTCGATTCGCCCACGGCGAATCGCCGATCTGAGAAGGGAAGAAGGATCGAAGGAAGGTCGCGGTGCTGCCCCGCCGCGACCCATCTCCGGGGGTTGAGTCATGTCGTTGCTCGCCTGCGCCCCGTTCGTTTTCGTGTCGCGCATTGCACTCGTCTCCATTTCCTTCACTGCGCCGGGAGGCGACACGAAGAAGGCGTCGCCCGCCGCACCCGCCGCCAAGATCCAGGCACAGGCGAAAGGGCCGAGCGGCGCCGCGGCTCAGGCCGCGCAAGCGGCGTGGAAGGAGTGGGCGACCCAGCACCAGTACACGTTCACCTGGTCGAAGGACGAGCGCGTGCTGGTGATGCTGCCGCAGGAGCGCTCGAAGCCCGAGCGCGCGCTCGAGCTGATGGAGAAGTCGCTCAAGCGCTTCGACGAGATGCTGCCCCCGCCGCCGCCGCCACCGGCGCCCCCGCCCAAGCCGATCGCCGACGTCGACATGCCGCCTCCCTCCGACGGCGACAATCCACCGACCGACGACCCGCACGCCGCGACCGCGCCGACTGCTGCAGACGGATCGTCCGGCGCGACTGCCGGCACCTGGGTCTGGGGCGCGGGCGATCATCCGCTCGACAGCGACACGATCGTGTTCGGCCTCTTCCGCAAGCCCGACGACTTCGCCGACGCGCTCGACAAAGTGGCGAAGGCATTCCCCTTCCTCGCGCAGTGGGCCGCGAAGGCGAAGGACGATCCGGGCTGCCTGCTGCTCCAGCCCCTCTTCGGCGGCTGCGTCGACCGCGTCGCCGGCATGGAGGAGTGGAACCCCGACAACGAGCTGGTCCACCGCGTGGCGGTGCTCTCGATGTACCGCCGCTTCGGCCACCAGCCCTTCTGGGTCGGGCTCGGCGTCGGCTGGAACGTCGAGTTCGACGTCCTGAAGAGCCTCTACTGCTTCCCCTACCGCAACAGCTTCGTCTGGGCGAAGGAGCACGGCGGCTGGGAGGCCGATCTGCGGCGCATCTACGGCAAGCGCGGCAAGAAGGCGCCGCTCACCGTCGACGAGCTCGCCGAGCTCAAGCGCGGCGCCTTCGACCTCGAAGGCGCGGCGCGCTCGTGGGGGATGATCCGCTTCCTCGCCGACGCCTACCCCAAGCAGCTCTCTCCGCTGCTCGCCGACTTCCAGCGGCTGCGCGACAAGCTCGGCCGCAAGATGGACCCGGGCGCGAGCGAGGCGTGGGCGTCGTGGAAGATCCCCGCCGACTTCGAGCTCACCGCCGCCGACCAGAAGGGGCTGCTCGAAGCCGACCTCTCCAAGGACGTGCTCGACCAGGCCTCCGCCTTCTTCCGCGACGGCAAGGACTGGAAGAAGTCCTACGCCAAGGCGAAGTAGGCGCGGACGCGCGAGCAGGAGATCCGGAGGCGCCGCCATGTCGCGGCGCGGCGCGCGCGTCTAGATCTTCCGCCGTCCGACGGAGCCCCGATTCCCGGGGCCGCCGCCTCCGGACGCGGGAGAGCTGCGGTGCCCACCACGAAAGAGGTCGTCGACCACCACCTGGGTTCGTTCTTCGAGCGCGACCTCGAAGGGATCCTGTCGGACTACGCGCCGGGCGCCGTCCTCTTCACGCCCGACGGCGCGCTGCAAGGCGTCGCCGCGATCCGGCCGCTCTTCGAGGCGATGGTGGCGGAGTTCAGCAAGCCGGGCGCGTCGTTCCAGCTGAAGCAGCAGACGATCGTCGGCGACAGCGCATTCATCCTGTGGACGGCGGAGACGGCCGACAACGTCTACGAGCTCGGCACCGACACTTTCCTCGTCCGCGCCGGGAAGATCGTGGTCCAGTCGTTCGCGGGCCGCATCGTCCCGAAGCGCCGCGCGTAGCGCGCGGGGCGGACCGCCCGCCGCTCCTACCGCCTGACCGTCCCCGTGCCGCTCACCCTCGATTCATTGGAACGACACCGCGAACGGATTCGAGATGTCGACCTTGCCGGTCCGGATGATCCCCAACGTCTCGAAGGTGATGACGCTGCCCGACAGTCCGGCGGGGACGGTCGCCGACAGCATCCAGACTCCCACGGCGTCGAACGACGAGGACACCAGGGGAGTGAACATCGGCGTGCCGTTGACGTCGATCGCGACCAGGAGGCTCGGGCCGTTGGCTTGGCCGCTCCACGTGGCGAACGTGAGCGTCACACCGGCGGGCGGGGAGGGCGGGTCGGCCTCGAGCGTCAGGTAGGGGCCATGGACGAAGACGTCCTCTCTCCCGTTGGTGTCGTTCTTGACCAGATTGTCCGTGAAGCTGAAGAACGACACGGACCGGCCATCCGCCGAGATCGCCGGCGCATGGCAGCCATTCTTCGCTTGCCCGCCGCCCGAGTTCACGTCCACGCGCGTCGTGGCGCCGGCCTGACGGTCGCGCACGAAAATGTCGTCGTCGTGGTTGGTGTCACGGGGCACCAGGTTGCTCGCGCGACTGTCGAACGCCACGAACCGGCCGTCCGCGGAGACCTCTGCCCCGGAGTATCCGCTGTCGGAGTTCCCCTCGGTCCCGGCGGAATCCACGCTGACGCGCTCCGTCGTCCCGGTCTGGCGGTCGTGCACGAACACGTCCTGGGATCCGTTGTTGTCTCCCGACACCAGATTGGTGGCTTCGCTCTCGAACGCCACGAACTGGCCGTCGGCGGAGATCGACGATGCGTAGTAGCCGCTGCTGCTATTCGCTTCGTTCCCCGCCGAGTCGACGCTGGCGCGATCCGTGGTGCCCGACTGGCGGTCGTGCACGAAGACGTCGTCCATCAAGTTGGTGTCGCCGGAGACCAGATTGGTGGATCTGCTGGTGAATGCCACGAATCGACCGTCGGCGGAGATATTCGGTTGGTAGCTCCAATCGTTTCCCCGCCGCAATGACGAGTCGACGCTGACGCATTCCGTCAACTTGGTCTGTCGATCGCGAACGAAGATGTCGGGAACACCGTTGATGTCTCCGCCAGCCAGGTTGGTGGCGGCGCTGGCGAACGCGACGAACCGACCGTCCGCGGAGATCGAAGGATCGAAGCTGGAGTCGTTCCCCTCCGCTCCCCCCCCGTTCATGCTGGCGCGTTCCGTCGTCCCGTTGCGGCGATCGTGCACGAACACGTCATAGACGCCGTTCGTGTCGCCGGAGACCAGATTGGTGGCCGCGCTCGTGAACGCCACGGCCTGCCCGTCCGCGGAGATCGCGAGATGACCGACAGTACCGCTCCCGCCGTTCGCCTCGGTTCCCGCCGAGTCCACGCTGACGCGTTCCGTCGTTCCCGTCAGGCGGTCGCGCACGAACACGTCGTAGGTCCCGTTGGTGTCGCCGGAGACCAGGTTCCTGGCGTAGCTCGTGAACGCCACGAACCGGCCGTCCGCGGAGATCGAGGAGTCGGTGCTCGAATCGTCGCCCTCCGTTCCCGAGGAATCCAGGCTCACTCGCTTCGTTCGTTGAGCCCAAGCGGACTCGCACGAACCCATCAACACGATTCCCGTCCACAGGGTGATGGCGATTCGTTGGAAGTGCACGTCGGATTCCCTCCAGGCACACGCGCGCGACGACGGCCGGCCGGGCTCGTCGCGCATCCGGAGTTCGATCGACCCTCGCTGATCGACCCTCCTGGACGCCGCAAGGTTCCATCTCTCCCCAAGAGCGACGGCGCTCGCACGATGTGCATGGAGACGCGGCGCGCGGCTCAATAGGAGTCGTGCCGCTGCATGCGCTCCCCCTCGCCGGAGAGCTCCGCGAGCAACTTCTTGTAGGTGTCGTAGCGCTCCTGCCGGATCGCCCCGCCTTCCAGCGCCGCCTTCACGCCGCAGCCCGGCTCGTGGTCGTGGGTGCAGGTCGCGAAGCGGCAGTGGCCGAGGTGCGGCGCGAATTCGCGGAAGAAGTGGCCGAGGTCGGTCGGCACGAGGCCCTCGAGCCCGAACTCGCGCACGCCGGGCGTGTCGACCAGGAAGGCGCGCGTGCCGTTGCCGAGGTCGAGGTCGTGCAGCGACGCCGAGGTGGTCGTGTGCGCGCCGCGGACGGAGCGCGTCCCCTCGTTCACCAGCGCCCCGATGCGCGCCGCGATGGTCGGGTCGAGCACGGTGAGCAGCGACGACTTCCCGACGCCCGAGTGGCCGAGCATCATCGCGGTCCGCCCGCGCATCGCTTGGCGCACGTCGTCGAGGCCGCGGCCGTCGACCGCGCTGGTGGCGACGACCGCGTAGCCGAGCGCCCGATAAGGCGCGGCGAACTGCTCCGTCGTCTCGGCGGGTACGAGGTCGGCCTTGTTCAGCACGACGAGCGGATCGATGTGCTCGCTCTCGGCGGCGACCAGGAGGCGGTCGATGAGTCCGGGCTTCGGCCGCGGCTGCGCCATCGACACGACGATCACCAGCAGGTCGACGTTCGCCGCGATCACCTGGAAGCGGGTCGGGTCGCGCGGGCGCGGCCGCGCGATGCGGCTCTTGCGCGGCAGCACCTCCTCGATCGCCCCGTGGTCGCCGTCGCCCTCGACTTCGACCTTCACGCGGTCGCCGACCGCGACGGGCCGGCTCTCCGGGTCGTCGTCCTGATCCTCGAAGAACCGCCCGCGCACCGTGCACGGCAGCACGCGTCCGCCGACGTTCACGTGGATCTGCTTGCGGTCGATGCGGACGACGACGCCCTCTTGCAAGGGACTCCCTTCCCAGGGGCTTTTCACGGCGCCGCCCCGGCGCTCCTCTGGATGGCCGCCGGTCGCTCCGCGGAACGACCCGGCCCCATCATGATGAGAACGATGACGTCTCCGGGAAAGGTCCACGAGCCCCCGTCCGACGAGGACGAGGTGCGTGCCTTCCAGGCGGGCGACGAGGAGGCCTTCGAGCGGCTCGTCGACCGCTACCAGCGGGCGATCCTCTCGATGTGCCAGCGCCTGGTGGGCGCCGCCGAGGCGAAAGACCTGTTCCAGGACGTCTTCCTGCAGGCGTGGCGCGCGATCGCGCAGCTGCGCGCACCGGGGGCCTTCCGGACCTGGCTCTTCCGCATCACGGTCCGCAAGGCGCGGCGGCGCGTGCTCGCGCGGCGGAGCTCGGCGCTCGACCGCCCCGAGGAGCTCGTGGCACCCGCGGCGGGCGACCGGCTCGAGCTCGACGACGACCTCGCGCGGCTACGCGGGCGGCTCGCCGAGCTGCCGCCGCGGCAGCGCGAGGTCGTCGTGCTGCGCCACTACCAGGGACTTTCGTTCGCCGAGATCGCGCAGGCGCTCGACATCCGCGAGGACGCGGCGCGGGCCAACCACTACCAGGGGCTGCAGCGGCTGCGCCGGGCGCTCGGCGGCGGGACGGAGAGGTCGCCATGAACGGGAACGATCCGCGGCCGGAGCTGTGCTGCGAGGAGGCGTCGCTCGCCCTCTGCGGCGCGCTCGACGGCGAGCTCGCGCCCGACACGGCGCGCGCGCTCGAGCTCCATCTCGCGAACTGCGCCCGCTGCGCGCGCGAGCGCGACGAGCTCGCGACGCTGCAGCGCATGCTCCAGCGCGACGCCGGAACCGACGCGGCGCCGAGCGAGATCGCCGAGGCGCGCCTGCAGCTGCGGCGCGCGCTCGAACGCGAGCGCGCCACGCCGCGCGCGGCGGCGGCGACGGTCGCGCCCGCGTGGCGCGTCCGCCTGCTCCGGCGCGAGCTCCTGAAGGCGGCCGGCTTCGTGCTGCTGCTCGCGCTGTTCGTCCCGGTCCTGCCGCGGCTGCAGCGCGACGTCACGCCCGTGCACGGCGGCAACGTCGCGCTCTCGCTCGCGGGCGAGGCGCGCGACGTCGCGCACCGCGTCGGCGCGTGGCTGCCGTCGCTGCCCGAGTGGAGCCTGCCGACCGAGCCGCCGGAGTCGCTGAGGTCGTGGCTCGGAGCGCTACACTCCGACGACCGGTGAACGCGAAGACCGCCGACGACGCGCGCGCCCCGCGGGCCCTCCTGGGACGGGGGCGCGCCTATTTCTTCGCCTGGCTGCTCTCGGCGTTCGCGGTCGTGGCGCTCGGCCTGTTCGACTTCTCCAAGCGCCGGCTCGCGGGGCAGGTCGAGTCGAACGGGCTCCTCGGGTACGTCGTGTTCGGCGCCTTCGTCGCGCTGCTCGCGCTGCCGGCGCTCTTCCTGCTCCGGATCGTCCCGGAGACCTCGGCGAGCTCGGCGGTGCGCCTCGTCCGGCGCCTCTTCTTCGGCTTCCTCTTCGGGCTCCTGCTCGGGTCGCTGCTCGCGGCGTGCATCACCGCCGCCGGCAAGGGCGACGAAGGGACGCTGCAGGTGCTCGGGCTGTTCGGGCCGCTCACCGGGCTGATCGCCGGCTTCGTCGACTCGATCGCGCTCGACGGCCTCGCGAACGACGCGAGAGACGCGAGAGACGCGGGCGAAGTGGACGGCGGCGGCGACGCCCCTGCAGGCTGACGCGTCGCGCATGCGCAACGTCCTCTTCGTCCTCGAGCCGCTCGGCACGGGCAAGGCGTGGCGCGAGCTCGCGATCGCGGAGCAGCTGCGGACGCTCTTCCCGGCGATCTCGCCGCACTTCCTCGCCAACCCCGCGGCCGCGGCGCTGCTGCGCGCGAGCGGCGACTTCCCGGTCGAGGACACGCTCGCGCCGGTCCTGCCCGACGCGGCGAGCGTCGAGCGGAGCGACGACGGGTCGCTCGCGCGCGCGCGCGCCGCCGCACGCCGCCGCCTCGCGCCCGTCCACGCGCGCGAGGCCGTGCGCGCCGCGCGGGCGCTGCGCGCGGAGCTCGTCGTCGTCGACGGGCTCTTCTCGGCGCCGCCGCTGCTCAAGCGCGCCGGCTTCGACGTCGTCTTCGTGACCGACCACTTGCGCGATGCCGAGGTCGACGGCGGCGGCGTGCGGCGCGCCGGTGCGGCGCTGCTGCGGCGCGCCGTCGTCGCGACCTCCTCGCTGCGCTTCTTCGTGGGCGAGCCGAGCTACCTCGCCTCGCCCGAGCTGCGCGTCTGGTCGCGCCGCTTCTTCCGCTACACCGGCCCGATCTCGGCGCTCGCGCGGCTGAACCTGCGCGAGTGCGCGACGCTGCGCGACGACCTCGGGCTCGGCCGGAAAAAGCTCCTGGTGGTGGCCGGGGGGAGCGCCTTCGCGGCCCCGAGCCTGACGACCGCCCTGGAGGGGGCGCAGGCGCTCGCCGCGGCGCGCGGGGACGTCGTGGTGCGCGCCTTCCTGGGGCCGGAGCTGGCCGTCGAGACGGGCGAGGCCCGGGGGACGACGCTCTCTCCGCCGCTGCACGAGCTGCCGCGCCACCTCGCCATCGCCGACGCGTGCGTCGTGGGGGGCGGCGTCTCGCTCCTCTCGGAATGCGCCGGGCTGCGCGTGCCGACGCTCGCGCTGCCGCTCCAGGGTGACCCGCTGACGCAGCGCCACCTCGACTACTTCACCCACCGCTTCGGCGTGGAGACGGTCGCGACGCCGACGGCGGAGGAGGTCGCGGCGCGCCTCGCCTCGATGCTCGCCCATCCCGAGGCGCACCGGCCGCACGACGCGCCCGACGCCGAGGCGCAGCGGCGCAACGCTGACTTCGTCGCCGACCTGCTCGCCGAGCGGCTCGGCCGCCGCCGTCCGACATGAAAATGCGCGAGGCGCCGCTGGAGAGCCGGCGCCTCGCGATGTTTCGTACGGTCGCATCGTTGCGGCCGCGTTTCCGTCCGTCCCGGTTGCTGATCGTCTAGTGCCCTACCTGACTTGAGGCGTGCTCGCGCCGCTTCACGAAATCCGGGAATCTCCTCCTCGCCTCCGCGTGACCCTTGGCATCAGCGGGCGAGGCGCGGCCAGTGTGCGGTGATCGCCTGCGCGACGAGCTCGCCGACGAGCGCGTGTCCCTTCGCGTTCAGGTGGCCGTCCCGGGGCCAGTAGGCGTCGCGCGGCGACTCGCTCCACGCGGCCGCGACGTCGAGGAACGCGACGTCGTGTTCGGCGCAGAGCTGCGCGAGCGTTCGGAACGGCTCGCAGCGGTCGCGCTGCGGGACGTGCACGACGAGCAGCGGCACGCCCGCCTGCCGGCACGCGTCGAAGGCGCGCCGCAGCCACGCGGCGTTCACCTGCCACCACTCGCCGACCGGCCAGCGCCGGCCGAGCCGCCGCAAGAGCCCGCGCGTCGCCGCGTAGAAGTGGGAGTGTTCGTCGAGGAATCTCAGCAGCGCGCCGGGCCGGTCGGCGGGCGTGCGCTCGATGAACCCGACTTCATCGTCGACGCGGAACGACGGCTTGTTGAAGCCGGCGTTCGCGCGGTACGCGTGGAGGCTGCGCTGCAGGTCGTCGGCGATCAGCGTCAGGACCACCAGCGCCGGCGGCCCGCCCGCCTCACCGGCTTCTCCGCGCAGCGAGACGCGCTCGAGCGTGAGGACCATCTGGTCGACGCCGAAGCCGGCCATGCCGTGGTTCACGGCCCGCGCCCGCAGCCGGGCGCACGCCTGCTCGGCAAACGTTTCGGACCAGCGCACGCCCGTCCCGAACGTGAACGAGTCGCCGACGAAGTCGACGCGCGGCGCGGCGGGATCGGCGGGCGCCGCCGGCGGGGAGTCGTCGATGCGAAAACCCTCGGCGCCCGCGAGGATCCGGTAGTCGACCCCCTCCGTCGGCCACGGGAAGTCGGCGCCGGGGCGCAGCCGCCAGCCGAGCTCGCGGTCGGCCGAAAAGACGCGGCTCTCGCGGTTCTCGTACTGGCCCGGCCACGTGATCGGGTCGGGCGGGAAGGCGCCGCTCACGCGGCAGGCCGCCTCCAGGAGCAGGAGGTCGAGGACGACCGCCGCCAACGCGAGCAGCAGCTTCTGCCAGAGCGGGGCCCGGTGGCGGGCGGCGGTGGACGGGGCGCGCGCGGACATGGGTCCATGATGCCGGGTTGCGCCGGCGGAGCGGCGCCGCCATCGTGACTCGGCGCGTTCCCCGGCCCCGAACGCCGCAGGAGATCCCGCGATGCGACGCGCCGCTACCTCCGTCCGATACCTCTCTTGCGCCCTCGCCCTGTCGGCGGCGGTCCTCGCCGGCTGCGAGGCGCTCGACGACGCGGCCGGGGGCGCGCCGAAGGGCTCCCGCTCCATGGGCCGTCTCGACTACCCGAAGACGCGGACCGTCGACCAGGTCGACGACTACCACGGCACGAAGGTCGCCGACCCCTACCGCTGGCTCGAGTCGCTCGACGCGCCCGAGACGCGCGCCTGGATCGAGGCGGAGAACGCCGTCTCGCGCCACTGGCTCGACGCGATCCCGGCGCGCGCGGCGCTGGAAGACCGGCTGCGCCAGCTCTTCAGCTACGAGCGGCGCGACGTGGTCGCGCGCGCGAACGGTTCGCTCTTCTACTCGCGCAATCCGGGGCTCTCGGGCCAGAACCTGATCTGGATGGTGCGGCCCCGTGCGAAGGAGCCGAAGCTCGTCCTCGACCCCAACCAGCTCTCCAAGGACGGCACGGTCGCGATCGGCGCGTTCATCCCGAGCGAGGACGCGCGCTACGCCGCCTACGCGATCGCGGACGGCGGCTCCGACTGGCACACCTGGAAGGTGCGCGACCTCGACACGCTCCAGGACCTGCCCGACGTGCTGCGCTGGTCGAAGTTCTCGGGCGTCGCGTGGCTGCACGACGGCAGCGGCTTCTACTACTGCCGTTATCCCGAGCCCAAGAAGGGCGACGAGCTCGAGGCGGCCAACTACGACCAGCAGGTCCGCTTCCACAAGCTCGGCGACGAGCAGGAGAAGGACCCCCTCGTCTACGCGCGGCCCGACCAGAAGGAGTGGTTCTTCGACCCGGGCATCAGCGACGACGGCCGCTTCCTGATCCTGAACGTCGGCCAGGGGACCGACCGGCGCAACCGTGTCTACTACGTCGACCTCGCGGCGCAGGCGCCGTCGGCCGCGACCGCGCCGACCTTCACGCCGCTGCTCGACGACTTCGACGCGGGCTACCACTTCCTCGGCAACGCGGGCGACCTCTTCTAC
>DASRRB010000129.1:0-11511 GCA_035695985.1 Planctomycetota bacterium
CGCCGCGCCCGCCTGCCATGAGCCCTTTGAGAGAGCCGGGCTCGCGCCGCCGCACCAGGCGGTCGGCGAAGCCGGCGAGGAGCGCGCGCCGCAGCGCCCGGTCGGGGTCGGCGGCGCGCTCGACCTGATCCGCGCCGCGCCGCTCGCCTTCGAGCAGCCGCAGGAGCTGCTCGGCGGCGCGCAGGATCGGACGGGTGCGGCCGCGCTCGGGTCCGGCGGCGCGCTCGCCCCCCTCCTCGAGCCAGGCGACGCGGTCGACCACGTCGGAGTCCGACTCGTGCGCCGCGGCGCGCGCGCCCCGTCCGTCGCGCGGCGCCTCGAACGGATCGCGCTCGGAGAGCAGCGCGGCGGCGAGCGCGCCGCGGCGCGCCACGCCGAGCGCGCTCGCCTCGAGGAGGACGCGCGCGAGGCGCGGATGGACCGGCCAGCGCGCGAGCGTCCGCCCCGCGTCGGTGAGCCGGCCGCCGCGCGTCGCGCCGAGCCGCTCGAGCAGCTCGAGCGAGCGCGCGAGCACGCGGCCGTCCGGCGCCTCGAAGAACGGGAACGCCGCCGGATCGCGCTCGCCGAACGCGAGCAGCTGCAGCGCGAGCCCGCACAGGTCGACGCAGCGGATCTCCGGCTCCTCGCGCTCGGCGCGCCCGCGCAGGTCGAGCGCGCTCCCGAGCCGGATGCAGAGCCCCGGCGCGACGCGACCCGCGCGGCCGCGCCGCTGCTCGGCCGAGGCTTTCGACACGAGGCCGAGCTCGAGCCGGTCGAGGCCGCTCGCCGCGTCGAAGCGCAGCCGCCGCACGAGCCCGCTGTCCACGACGGCCGTGACGCCGGGCAGCGTGACCGACGTCTCGGCGACGTTGGTGGCGAGGACGACGCGGCGGCGCGGCCCCGTGCGCAGCGCCTCGTCCTGCCGCTCCGCGGTCAGGCTCCCGTGCAGCTCGAGGACGTCGACGGCGCGGCCGCGCAGGCGCTCCGCGAGCGCGTCGGCGCAGCGCGCGATCTCCCCGACGCCTGGCAGGAAGACGAGCACGTCGCCGCCGGTGCGCGCGAGCGCCTCGCCCGTCGCGTCGGCGATCCGCCGCGCGAGGTCGTCGTCGCGGGAGAACGGCAGGTACTCGACTTCGACCGGGAATGCGCGGCCCGGCGCGTCGACGACCGGCGCGTCGCCGAGGAAGCGCGCCACCGCGTCGCCGTCGAGCGTCGCCGACATCACCGCCACGCGCAGGTCGGGCCGCGCCTCGCGCCGCACGCGCTCGACCAGGGCGAGCGAGAGGTCGGCGTCGAGGCTGCGCTCGTGGAACTCGTCGAAGACGACGAGCCCGACGTCCTCCAGGAACGGGTCGTCCTGGAGCTTGCGCACCAGGATCCCCTCGGTCACGACGAGCAGCCGCGTGCGCGGGCCGGCCATGCGCTCGAAGCGGACCTGGAAGCCGACCTCGTCGCCGAGCGTCGCGCCGCGCTCCTCGGCGATGCGGCGCGCCGCCGCGCGCGCGGCGAGGCGCCGCGGCTCGAGGACGATCAGCTGCCGGCCCCCGGCGAGCCCGGCGTCGAGCAGCGCCGGCGGGACGCGCGTCGTCTTGCCGGCGCCCGTCTCGGCACGCAGCACGACGGCGCCGCGCGTCCGCACGAGGTCGACGACGCGCGGCAGCAGCGGATCGATCGGGAGCGGGTCGCGTCCGGCCACGTGCGCCCGCCACGTTAACGCCGCAGAATGGCGGGATGGAACCGGTCTCGCCCCGCCGCCGCGCCGAGGAGCCCTTCGTCCTCGGCGCGATGCTCTCGCTGGTCGGAGCGGCGGCATGGCTGATCGCGCGGTCGAAGCTGCTGGTCCAGTTCTTCTATTCGTCCGAGACGATCGCGCTGACCCACCTCGTCACGCTCGGCTTCGCGAGCTCGATCACGCTCGGGGTGATGCTGCGCCTCGTGCCCGAAGCGCTCAAGGTCGAGCCGCGCTCGCACAAGGTCGCCTGGGTCGAGGCGGTGCTCTGGCTCCTCGCGACCAGCGGCCTCGTGTTCCACTTCGTGGTCGAGCACTGGCTCGGGATGGCGTGGGCCGCGGCGCTCCTGCTCCTGGTCGCGCTGCTGCGCGCGTGGAACTTCTCGACGCTCTGGGCGCCGGCGCGGCGCGGCGACTGGACCGCGCGCTGGATCCTCGCCGGCCTCGCCTGGTTCGTCCTCGCCGCGACGCTCGGCGCGTCCTACGGCGCGCTGCGCGTCGGCTCCTTCGGCGCGTCGCTCTGGACGGCGCCGCTGCTCGACCGCCTCGCCGCCCATCTGCACGTCGCCGCGCTCGGCTGGATCGGGAGCGTGATCTTCGGCGTGCAGGTCAAGCTCCTCCCCGCGACGCGCGCGTCCCCGAAGCTCGAGCTCGCGCGCTTCGTCCTCCACCACGGCGGGCTGCTCGGGCTCGCCACGGCGCTGCTCACCGGGAAGCTGCCGGCCTGGCCCTTCGCCGGCGCGCTCGCGCTCTCGCTCGCGTCGCGCAGCGTGCCGGCGCTCCTCGGCTTCCGCCGCAACAAGGCGGGACGCTGGGAGGCGGTCGCGCACGCAGTCGTGCTCGCGCTCGCCGCGACCGGCGTCCTCCTGACGCTCGGGATCCCCGATCCCGACGGCGAGCTGCGGCTGCGCGTCGAGTTCGCGTACGGCTTCGTCGCCCTCTTCGGCTGGATCGCGCTCACGGTCGCCGGCACGGCGTGGAAGCTCTTCTCCTCGTGGGTCTGGCTCGAGCGGTTCGCCCCCATCGCGCGCACCCGCACCGAACCGGTGCCGACGGCGGCGCAGCTCGTGTCGCCGCTCCTGCGCAACGCGTGCGGCGCGCTGCTCTTGCTCGGCGTCGCCGGCGTCGCGACCGGGATCGTGCTCGCCGACCGGCGCGTGGTCGCGCCGTCGACCTGGGTCCTGGGCGGCGGCGTCGCCCTCTTCGTGCTCCAGTTCGTCCGCATCGCGCGCTGGGCGCTGCTGCCCCTGCGCTGGAAGCCGCCGCACACCGGCTGAGCCGCGCCGCGCCCGCGGCGGCGCGCGCACGGCGTATGCTTCGTGCCCCCTTGGCTCGTCGCATCGTCCGGGAGCTCCCGCTGATGATCGGTTCGTCCCTCGTCGTGACGTGCGCGCTCGCGCTCGCCCCCCAGGTCCCCGGCCCGAAGAGGCCGCCGCCGCGCCGCCCGCCGCCCGCCATCCCGGCGGACGTCGAACCGGTCACGACGACGCCGAGCGGGCTCAAGTACTGCATCCTCAAGGCGGGCGCGGCCGGCGAGTCGCCGCACTGGGGCGACAAGGTGAAGTGCCACTTCTCCGAGTGGCACGCCGACGGGAACTTCGTCGCGACGACGCGCGGCGGCGAGCCGCAGGAGTTCCCGCTCGGCAACTCGCTCGACGGCATCAACGAGGCGCTGCAGCAGATGACGCCGGGCGCCCAGTGGAAGCTCACCGTGCCGCCGCCCCTCGCGCACGGCAAGCGCGGAAACCCGCCGGTGATCCAGCCCGACGAGACCCTCACCTTCGAGCTCGAGCTGGTGGCGTTCACGAAGGGCCCGCCGCTGCCGCCCTTCCGCGCCGGCGACCCGTCGAAGCAGAAGAAGACCGAGTCGGGGCTCGTCTACGAGCCGCTGGTCGAGGGGAGCGGCGAGCTGCCGAAGCCCGACGACGTGATCGACCTCAAGTTCGCGGTCTGGACCACGTCGGGGCGGATGATCGACTGCACCGAGATGCACGACGACTTCCACTTCACCGGGCGCACCGTCGACTTCGACATCCGCCTGCTCCAGCTCGCGCCGCAGCTCATGAAGCCGGGCGCGCGCTTCCGCTTCGAGACGCCGGCCGAGATGTGCCGGGGGCTGCCGTTCGGGCAGCCCTACCTGCCGGAGGGGTCGACCACGATCTGGGAGCTCGAGCTCGTGAGCGCGAAGCACGTCGAGCTGCCGCCCTATCCCAAATTCGACCCCGCGCAGATGAAGCCGACCGCGTCGGGATTGAAGTACGAGATCCTGAAGGAGGGGAGCGGCGACTCGGCGAAGCTCGGCGACCGGCTCGAGCTCGAGTACGTCGGCTGGACGACCGACGGCTCCGTCTTCGACTCCTCGTACCTGACCGGCAAGCCCTACGTGATCCCGCGCCTCTCTACGCGTGGGCTGATCAAGGGCTGGATCGAGGGGCTGCAGCTGATGAAGGCGGGCTCGAAGCTGCGCTTCGTGATCCCGCCCGACCTCGGCTACGGCCCGCAGGGCTACGGCAAGATCCCGGGCAACACGACGCTCGTCTTCGAGATCGAGATGTTGAAGCTCGACCACTGACGGATGCATCGCTTGGACCGCGCCCCGCGCCGCAACCGGCCCTACCGCCTGCTCGCCCGCTTCTACGACGCCATCCTCGGCGGCATCGCGCCCGGCATGAACCGTCATGCGCGCGGCGTGATCCTGCGCCGCCACTGGCCGCGCATCGCGCGCGTCGTCGACCTCTGCTGCGGCAGCGGCGCGACGGCGGTCGACCTCGCGCGGCGCGGCCTCTCCGTCCTCGCGATCGACAACTCGCCCGCGTTCCTGCGCGCGACGCGGGCGCGCGCGCGCGCCGCGGGGGTGCGCGTGGCGGTCCGCCGCGGCGACCTGCGGACCTTCCGCGTCGGAGCGCCGGTCGACCTCGTGCTCTGCGAGTTCTCGGCGCTGAACCACCTCGAGCGGCGCGCCGACGTGGCGAAGACTTTCCGCGCCGCGTTTCGTGCGCTGAAGCCGGGCGGCCTCTTCCTCTTCGACGTCAACACTCCGCTCTCGTTCAAGGAGCAGTACGTCCCGAACTTCTTCATGGAGTTCGCGGCGTCGGGCCGCGGTGCGGCGCGTCTCCCCGCCTTCAAGTGGCTCCAGCGCGGCAAGCTCGACGACCGCGGCCGGCGCGCGCGCCTCGACTACGACTGGTTCGTCGAAGAGCGCGGCCTCTGGCGCCACCACCGCGAGATGCTCTGGAACGTCTGCTGGACGGAGACGGAGCTGCGGCGCGCGCTCGCCGCCGCCGGTTTCCGCGTGCTCGGCTCGTGGGACGGCATGGACGTCCGCCCGAAGGTCAAAGGCGGCGGGCGCGGCTACGACCTGTACCTGCTCGCCCAGAAGCCCGGGTGATCGCGGCGCCGGCGCCGGTTCCAGCTCGGGCCCCCTACTTCGACGCGACCGTCGTCACGACCTCCGCGTCGCCGTCGTCCGGCGCGAGCGGCTTCCCGTCGGCGCCGACGCGCCGCAGCGTGCCGCCCGCTTCGTCCCACGCGTAGAGCGGGACGAGGCGCGCGATCGCGGCCGCGTCGTCCGCGATGAAGTCGCGGCCGAGCCGCTCGCGCAGCGCCTCCTGCTCGGCCGCGAAGCGGCGGTGCGTCGCGGCGCTCCATTCGTCGAACCACGCCGCGACCGCGTCGCGGCGGCGGTCGTTGCGCGACCAGCCGCCCCGCGCCGCGATCCGGGAGACGAGATCGCAGCGGAGCGCGGCGTCGGGACCGGCGACGGCCTCGCGCGACGACGACGACGCGGGCGGCGCCGCCACGGACCGCGGCTCCGACGACGCGACGGGGTACTCCGCGAGCGCGGTCCGAGTCGCGGGATTCGCGCCGCGCGTGCGCATGCCCGTGCCGACGCAGGCGGCCAGGAGCGCGAACGCGGCGCACTCGACGAAGCGCCGGAACACGGGAATCGGTTCGGACATGCGGACCTCTTCGAGAAGAGGCCGCGCCGGGGTTCTCGGACCCCGGCGCGGCCAAGACCGATGAGCACGGCGCTGCGTCGAGTCGGACGGGGGTGGGAGTGTCGTACGGTGGAGCGACGCGTCGCCGCGTGGGAAGGACGGAACCGGGGCCAACTCACTCGACTTCTTCTTTCCGACCGCAGCACGATGCGATGCCGGCGTGTCGCCGCGATGAACCCCGGATGAAGCGGCGCGGAAGGTCGACCCCGTTATCCTCGGGTCGATGATCGTGGAGAACCGGTGGGCTTCGGTGAGGCACGCGCGCGCCGTCGCGATCGCGGGCCTCACGCTCGCGATCGCGTGCGCCGCGGCCGACGCGGCCGGCCTGTTCGAGCGCGCCGAACGTCTCGGTCTCGACTGGCGCTTCGAAGTCGCGCCGCGCGACGAGCCGCTCTCCGACGCGATCCGCTTCGTCGACCTCGACGACGCCGCGCTCGACTTCGGCGGACGCTGGCCGTGGCCGCGCGCGCAGCTCGCGGCCGCGGTCGCGGAGATCGCGCGCGCGGGGGCGAAGACGGTCGCGCTCGACCTCCTCCTGGACGAGCCCGAGGGCGACGGCGCGGGCGATCGCGCTCTCGCCGAAGCTCTGGGGAAGACGGCGAGCGTGGTCGCATTCACGAGCGGTGCCGCCGATCTCTGGGCGAAAGCCTCCGAGGCGCAGTGGAACGCACGCGACGACCTCCTCTTCGCGATCGCGCAGCACTGGACGGCAGCGCCCGCGGCCGTCCTCTCCGCGGCCCGACCGGGGGCGATCGATCCGCGGCTCGCGCACGACTTCGAGCTGCGGCCTCGGACATGGCGGCAGCTCGCGGCACGGCGCCAGCTCCTCCACCTCGAAGAGCACTCGACGGTGCCCGTCGAATACGCGGCGTTCGTGGCGTCGCTGCTCGGACCGGGCAACGAGCCCGAGGCCGCCGACCGCGAGCTGCTTGCAGCAGTCCACCGCGACGCCATCGCGTGGAAAGGCGTGCGTGATCCGGCGCTCGAGGGGCTCACGAAGTGGCCGTTCAAAGGCTCGGTCCTGCTCTCCGCGCGACCGCCGCTCCCGGAACTCGTCGCGAGCGCCGCCGGCGCCGGCTTCGTCGACGCCACGCCCGACCCGGACGGCGGACTCCGCGAGCTCCCGGTGCTGTGCTACGCCCCCGGCGGCCCCGCGCTGCAATTCGGCTTCGTCGCGGCGCGCGTCTTCCGCGGGGACGTGCGCGGCGCCGTGGGTGGCCCTCTCCTCCACCCGTCGATCGACGCGATGGTCCGGCGGACGGATGAGAATCGATGGCGGTGGGGTCGGCCGCTGCTCGCGTGGCCGACCGTGCCGCGCGGGGACGGACGGGACGACGCCTGGTTGCGGATCGCGCCGCACCGCTCGCTCGGACGGCTGCTGGATGTCGCGCGCACGCGCGATGCGCTGGCGCGCGCGACCGCGCAGCGCGGCGAACTCGCGCGCGCGGTCGTGGCGGCGGCCGGGATCGCGGCAGACGGCGACGCCGATGCGCTGCTCGCGAGGGCGCGCGACGAGGCGAAGTTCCGCTGCGACGACGCCGCCGCCGCCGCGAAGCAGGGCGGCCTCTCGGACGAAGAGCGCGCCGCGGTCGCGCCGTATCGCGACTTCGTGCGCGCCGACGCGATCGTGAGCGACGGCGCCGCGTCGCTCTCGAAGGCGGAGCGGGAGCTCTCCGCGCTTCTGAAGGGCCGCCTCGTCTTCGTCGGCTGGACCGCGACCGGCGCGGCGAGCGACTTCGTGCCGACGCCGCTGGGCGCGCGCACGCCGGGCGTCGTCGCCCACGCGGTCGCCGCCGACATGGCGCTGACGGGCCGCGTCTACCGGACGCTCTCGCCGCTCGCCGGACCGCCGCTCACGCTCGCCGCGGGCGTGCTGCTCACCGCCGTCACGCTGCTGCCCTCCGTCGCCTCGGCGTGCGCGGCATTCGGGCTGCTCGCCGGCTTCGCGTGGGTCGCGGTCGTCTCGCTCTTCGCGGGGAACCACCTCGTCGTCCCGCTGGTCGCGCCGCTCGCGAGCGGCGCGGTGGCGTGGATCGGCGCGACGGCGACGCGCGCCGCGCTGGCGCAGCTCGACGCGCAGCGAATCACGCGGCAGTTCAAGGCGCGCGTCGCGCCGGAGCTCGTCGACTACCTCGTCGGCCACCCCGACGCGCTCTCGATGAAGGGCGAGCCTAGAGAGGTGACCGCCTTCTTCCTCGACCTCGCCGGCTTCACCGCCGTGAGCGAGCGGCTCGGCGCGCGCGAGACGGTCGCGCTCCTCAACCGCTGCATGAACGCGGCGACGGTCGCGCTCACGCGCCACCAGGCGTACGTGAACAAGTACCTCGGCGACGGGCTGATGGCCTTCTGGTCGGCGTTCCGCCCCGATCCGGAGCAGGCGGCGCGGGCGTGCCGCGCGGCGCTCGAGGTGATGGAGGAGCTCGCGCGCGCGACCGCGGGCGAGCCGATCCACGGGCGCGTCGGCATCGCGACCGGCCGCGTCGTCGTCGGCGACTGCGGCGCACCGCCGCTGCTGCACGACTACACCGCGATCGGCGACGCCATCAACCTCGCTTCGCGGCTCGAGTCGGCGAACAAGCAGTTCGGCACGCGCATCCTCGTCGACGGCCGCACGCGCGAGCAGGCGGCGGGCGCGGGGCTGCGCTTCCGTCCCCTCTCGCGCGTGGTGGTCGTCGGCCAGAGCGTCGCGGTCGAGCTGCACGAGCTCGCGCCGCTGTCCATGAGCGACCGCGAGATCGACCTCACCGCCGCCGCGGTCGCGGCGTGGCAGGCGGGCGACGCGCCCGCGTGCGCGGCGCGCTTCGGCGAGCTCAAGCGCGAGTTCGGCGAGTCGCGGCTCGAGCGCGTCTACCTCGACGCGCTCGCGGAGGAGGCGGGCGCGGCGGACGGCGCGCGCGTCCTCCACCTGAAGGCGAAGTGAGCGGCGTGGCGACGATCCGGCTCACGAAGCCGCTCGAGGACGCGGTGGCCGGCGGCCATCCGTGGGTCTTCGCCGACGCGCTCGCGCTCCCGCCGGGGCTGCGCGACGGCGAGGTGGTCGACCTCGCCGACCGGCGCGGCGCCTTCCTCGCGCGCGGGACGGTCGAGCCGCGCTCGCCGCTCGCGTTCCGCGTCTGGTCGCTCGACCCGCGCGAGAAGGTCGACGCCGAGCTGGTCGAGCGGCGCCTCACGTCCGCGCTCGAACTGCGGAGAGCGCTGCTGCGCCCCGACGTCACGGGCTTCCGCGCCTGCCACGGCGAGTCGGACGGGATCCCCGGCCTGCAGTGCGACCTCTACGACGACGTCGCCTCGCTGCGGACGGACGGCGAGCTCGGCGTCGCGTGGGAGGAGCCGTTCGTCGGCGCGGTGGCGCGCGTCCTCTCGCCGCGCGCGATCGTCGTCCGCAACCCGCGCATCGCCGACGGCGTGGCACGCGTGGTCGCCGGGCGCGTCGACGGCGAGGTCCTGATCGTCGAGCACGGCCGCCGCTACCTCGTCGACGTCGTCGCCGGCCAGAAGACCGGCTTCTTCCTCGACCAGCGCGAGAATCGCGACCGCGTCGGCGCGCTCGCGCGCGGGCGGCGCGTGCTGAACGTCTTCGCCTACACCGGCGGCTTCTCGGTCGCGGCGGCGCTCGGCGGCGCGACGCGCGTCACGACGGTCGACCTCGCCGGGCCGGCGGTCGGCGCGGCGCGGCGCAACTTCGAGAAGAACGGCCTCGATCCGGCGGCGCACGAGTTCGTCGCGCAGGACGCCTTCGACCTCCTGGCCGAGCTCGCGCAGGCGCCGCCGCGCTTCGAGCTGATCGTCCTCGACCCGCCGAGCTTCGCCCCGAGCCGCAAGGCGGTGCCGCGCGCTCTCAAGGCCTACGAGAAGCTGAACGAGCTCGCGCTGCGCGCGCTGCCGCCGGGCGGGCTGCTCGCCACGGCGAGTTGCTCGAGCCACGTGAGGGAAGCGGACTTCCTCGCCGCGCTCGCCATCGCGGCGCGGCGCGCGCGACGCCGCTTCGCGATCGCCGGCGTCTTCGGCGCCGGCCCGGATCACCCGATCCGGCTCGGCTTCCCCGAGGGGCGCTACCTCAAATTCGTGTACGGGCGCGTCGACTGACCGCCGCGCCGCCCCGTCCGGCGACCCGTTGCACGTGGGTCCGGCGACCCGTTGCACCCTTCGAGCAATTCGCCACACTCGCGCCCTTCGTTCCCGGATCCGGAGAAGAAGAGCCATGGCGAGATCGCGCCGCGGAGTTCCGTTCCGTCGGCCGGCCGCGGGCGCGCTCGCGCTCCTCGCGCTGGCCGGCCGCGCGTCGGCGCACGAGCGCGACTTCACGCTGAGCCGCGACTGGCACCTGCCCTACGCGGGCGAGCACGAGATCGAGTCGCGGACCTTCTGGGACCCCAAGCCCAACGACGTCTCGCAGCTCTTCGAGTACGAGTACGGCATCACCGACCACATCGCGATCGAGCCGGGCGTCAAGTTCCTGAAGCCCAACGCGGACAGCTTCAAGCTGAAGATGGTCGAATGCGAGCTGCGCTTCAACTTCCGCGACTTCGCCTTCGACACGCTGCTGCCCGCCTTCAACGTCGAGTACGAGCACCGCGTCGGCGAAGAGATCGAGATGGACAGCGTCAACCCCGACTTCGAGGCCGAGAAGCAGGCGATCGAGCTCAAGGGCATCCTCTCGTGGTACACGCAGCAGGGCGACGACCTGACGGTCAACCTGAACGTCGGCCGCGTCGACGGCGAGGACGAGTCGGAGTGGGAGAGCGAGGCGACCTTCGGCTGGCTCCGCAAGCTCGACTTCATCCCGGGCCTCGAGTCGAAGGACCATCCGACCGGCGTCGGCATCGAGGTCCTGCAGCAGTTCAGCAAGGACAAGTTCACCGAGATCGGTCCGGTCGTCTCCTGGAGGGCGTCGAAGAACCTCCACGTGCTCGTGACGGCGCTCTACGCGGTGAACCACCGCGACGTGCACAGCGACGAGCTCCGCCTGATCCTCGAGTGGGAGTTCTAGGCCGCCGCCCACTCACCCCCGTCGTGGCGTCACGGACGCCGGGCTCCGGCCACCCCCTCCGACCTCGAAGTCAGTCGGCCTTGGCGAAGGCGCGGACGGGGAAGGTGCCGAAGGCTTTCACCTTCGGCGGCACGGCGAAGAAGCGGAACGGGCCGTCGGGGAGCGCCGCGAGGTTCGTCAGGTGCTCGACGATCGGGATCCCGGCGGCGAGCAGGCGCGTGTGGACGGGGCGGTGTCCGTCGCCCGTGTCGTCGATGTTGAGCGAGTCGATGCCGACGAGCGCGGCGCCGCGCTCGACCAGGAGACTCGCCGCGGCCTCGGTCAGGAACGGGTTGCCGGTGAAGTAGCGCTCGGTCCGCCAATGGCGGTCGAACCCGGTGTGGACCAGGACGGCACGCCCGCGCAGGTCGCGAACGGACGCGAACGCCGGCGCATCGATCGCCCGCCCCTTCTCGAACGGCGCGCGCACCACGACGCCTTCGAGATCGGCGAGCCGCTCGAGCGGGAGCGCCGCGAGGTCGGCGCCGTCGGCGTGGCGGTGGAACGGGCTGTCGAGGTAGGTCCCGGTGTTGGCGACCATCGCGATCTTCCCGATGTGGAATTCCGTGCCCGGCGCGTAGTGGCTGCGCGAGCTCTCGCGGCTCATGTACTCGGAGATGACCGGCGCCGGCAGCCCGCGGTAGGTCTCGAGACCGTGCTCGATCTCGTGCGAGAGGTCGATCAAGCGGGACATCGCGAATCGGCTCCTGAATTCGCTCGCCACGAGATGCGTCCGCTCATGGACCGCCGCGAACGATTGCGATGACCACGTCCAC
>DASRRB010000130.1:0-12950 GCA_035695985.1 Planctomycetota bacterium
GCCGGCGCGTGACGTTCGGGAGCGCGAGTCGGATCGAGGAGGCCGTCCGGAAGAGGTATCCGGGTGCTGCGCTGACCGACGTGCGCCTCGCTCCGGCCCAACGCCTCTTCACGCTGGTCGTCGAGACCGGGTCGGGGCCGATGAAGCTGCTCCTCGACACGGGCGCGATGCGGACGATGGTGAATCCTCTCGCGATGAAGGCGCGAAACGTCGATCCGACGTACACGCACGAGGGCTACTTCGAGGATTTCGCGAGCGCGAGAACGGGCGAGCTCGAGTTCTTTCGGATCCGGGACGTGAAGCTCGGGGAGTGGACGTTCGACGTCGATGCCGTCGGACAATCGGGCCCGCTGTTCGACGAACTGCAGCTCGACGGGATCCTCGGGTTCGACGTGCTCGGGCGGATCCCGTGGATCTTCGACCCGGTGGCCGCGCGGATCGTCGTCGTCTCATCGACCGGCGGCGACGCGGCTCACCTCTCGATCGGCGGCGACGGCCCCGACGCCGACTTGCGTCAGATGTGCGCCGACACCTACGAACCGTTCACGCTCGCCGGGCTGGGGATGATCTCGATCGCGCAAGAGCCGCAGTACCTCGACATCGCCGGGCCGCTCCTCGCGGACCCGCGAAGATTTACGGTAGGCAGGATGGCCGCGTACGCGATCATGAAGACGCTCGGCGTCGAGTGGCCGGACGACGAGATGTACCACGAGGCGATCCAGTGGTGGCAGAACCGCGACCCGTCCGGGAAATGACGCGACCGGCGCCCCGCTTCGTCAGCTCCGATTCGGCGAGTACTTCCCGGTGGTGCGCCGCAGGGTGAACTGGTGGCGGCTCGCCTCCTTGCCGTCGACCCACAGCACCCACTCGCACTCGATGTTGTCGGCGTCGACGAAGTGGACGCGCCCCTCGTGGATGTGGGACTGCTTCGTGGGTTCGACGTCGGTCGCGCGGGCGTCCCACACGAAGTGGAGGTCGTCGCGCGTCGAGCTCTTGCGGTCGAGCTTCATGTGGGGCCGCGTGCCCGGCATGCCTTCGAACAGGAGCGTGAGGTCGGTGCCCTCGAGGCGATACGTGGTGACGCTCTCGTGGTCGGTCTCGGCGAAGAGCTTCTCCTGCAGCGCGTGGCCGCCCTCCGTCACGAGGTACTCGACCGTGATCGTCTCGGCCGGCGTGGTCGCCGCGGCCGGCGTGGGCGTGGCGGCCTTCGCGTCGGCCTTCACTTCGGCCTTCCACTTCCCGGCGAGCGTCTGCATCCGCGCGAAGGCCGCCGACGCGGAGGCGTCTTCGACGTCCTCCGGCCGCAACTCCTTCGTGATCCCCCCGCTGCAGCCCGCGAGCCCGAGGGCCGTGAGGAGCACTGCGCATCGCTTCATCGTCGGTCTCCCATTCGAACGGCGGCCGGCGCCGGCGCCTTGCCGTAGCGCTGTGTCGCGAAGCCGACGATAGCCCCGCAGATCGCGCCGGGGATCATGATCGCCCAGAAGTAGTTCCGGTGCGTGACCTCGTGGTCGCGCTGCATCCACGCGATCGGGAAGGTGACGAGCGCGCTCGCGAACAGGCCGACCCCGATGCCGAGCGGCAGGTTCTGGAGCTTGCGCGCGAACCAACCCGTGATGACGCCGGCGACCAGCCCCTTGAAGGTCGACCCGACCACGATGCCGAGCAGCGACGAGACCCAGTCGGGGCCCTGGAACAGCTCCGGCCCCGACAAGAGCGCCGTGCAGCCGTCGAAGATCCCGAGCACCCCGCCGAGCACGAGTCCGAGCACGATCTTGTTCATGGCTCCCTTCCGAGTCGTCCGACCCCCGCGTCCCCGTCCGGTCCATTACGCACGCCCGCCGCGCCCTTTTCATCCGCCTTCGCGACCGGGGCGCCCCCAGACGATGAACGCCGCGCGCGCGACGAGGTAGGCGGCGACGAGCCAGACGGCGACGCGATGCTGCCGGTAGAGGCGCAGCAGCTTCATGCCGGGCCCTTCGGGCAGCGCGCGCACGGCCTCTCCGGCCTGGTAGCGCGCGAGGTCCTCGAGCAGCGCCGGCACGTCGGCGTAGCGCGCCGCCTTTTCCGGCTGCATCGCCTTCGCGGCGATCGCGGCGAGCGGACGCGCCGGCCGCTCGCCGAGCAGCGCGCGCAGCAGCGCGCCGAGCGAATAGACGTCGCTCTGCGCGTCGATCGCGTCGGAATCGCCGCGCTCCTGCTCGGGCGCCATGAAGCCGGGCGTGCCGACGCGCATCGGCGCGCCGCCGCCGGAGGTCGTGCTCGCGAGCCCTTTCGCCACGCCCCAGTCGAGGACGAGCACCTCGCCGAACGCCCCGACCATCACGTTCGAGGGCTTCAAGTCGCAGTGGACGACGCCCTGCGCATGCGCGAAGGCGACCGCCTCGCCGACGCGGACGAGGATGCGCAGCCGCTCCGCTTCGTTGGCGCCGGCGCGCACGAGCTCGTCGAGGCGCCGGCCGTGCACGCGCTTCATCACGTAGAAGACGCGCCCGTCGGGGAGCACGCCCACGTCGTGCACCGGCACGATGCCGGGGTGGTCGAGGCGCGCGAGGATCTTCGCCTCGGCGACCAGGCGCTCCGCGACGCCCGCGGCGGCCGGCGCGGCGAGCACCTTGAGCGCGACGTCGCGGTCGAGCGCCCGATCGCGCGCCCGCCAGACCGTCGACATGCCGCCGCGGCCGAGCGGCTCGATCCAGTCGTAGCGCGTGCCGGAGAGATCGGGCGCGTCGGCGACCTCGCGCAGGTGGGCGAGGACGCGATCGCTGATCGGCGTGCTCTCGCTCATGGCGGGGTGAACCCGAGCAGCGCGCGCGCCTCGTCGCGGAACTCCTGCTCGCTCGCGCAGAGCGCGCGCAGCCGCGCGAGCACCGCCTCGCGCAACGCGCGGCGCGCCCACGCGAGGAGGTTCGTCACCTGCGTCACGGGCAGGCCCGAATCACGCGCGAGCTCGTCGTACGACGGCGGCGCGTCGCTCTCCGCCGCTTCGAGGTCGCGTTTCCGGAAGAGCTCGAAGTGCTGCCGCTTCCCTTCCGATTCGCAGCGCGCCCTCAGGTCGCCGATCGCCGCGTCGAAGAGCGCGCGCACCCACTCGCGGTGGAAGCAGGCGTCGAGGTCGCCGTCGGCCAGCGGCGCGCCCGCCGTCTCCGGTTCGAGCGCGACCGGCGCCGCGCCGCCGCCCCGCTTGAGCCGCGCCGCCGACTGGCGCACGTTGGCGACGAAGCCGTCGAGGCAGACGCGCAGGAAGGTCCGGAATCGCGCGCGCTGCGGATCGAAGCTCTCGAAGAACTCCTTCTCGAGCGCGCGCGCGAAGAAGCCCTGCGTCAGGTCGGCCGCCTCCTCGCCGTCGGCGCGCCAGCGCAGCCGGACGTACCGGCAGACCGGCTTCCAGTACGCCTCGACGAGCGCGTCCCACCCGACGCGGCGCACCGCCGGATCGCCGCTGCGCACCGCCTCGCAGACCGAGAGGCGCGTCGCGGGAAACGCGGAGGGCCGCGCCGCCGCGGCTGGAATCCGTTCGTCATCCTCCGCGACCATGGCCGAGGCGCGCGCTCCCGCCGGGTTCTGTCCCGGGAAATCTTCCCAACGTCCTATTTAATGAGGGAGTATTGCCGTCCCCCCGCAGGGACACGAGGGAGAGGTTCGACATGAGTGGTGCCGCCAAGGGAATGGCCGGACTGGTCGCCGCGCTCGCGCTGATCGGCGGGCTGGCGTTCTGGATGTTGAAGGACGACGGGGGCGGGCTCGGGAGCGCCGGCAGAAAGCGCTCGGCGCCGTCCGACGCGGCCGCGCAGGCCGACGCGGCGTCGGCCGCGCCGACCGACGGCGCGAAACGCTCCGCCGAGGAGAAGCCGGTCGCGGCCGAGTCGGCCGAAGCGAGCGAAGGCAAGCTCCCGCCCGGCACGCCGACCGCCGAGTACCTCGCCGGCCTCGTCGTCGACCACGAAGGGCGTCCGGTCGCCGACGCGGAGGTGACCTTCGCCGCGTCGACGTTCGGTCCGCGCATGCGCGGCCGCAACGCGAACCGCATCCGCATGTCGCTCTTCCAGAACACGCCGGAGATCCCGGCGATGACCGCGAAGACGGGCGCCGACGGGAGGTTCCGGCTCGCGAAGGTGCCGCGGCTCGAGAACTTCGACCTCTCGGTCGACCACCCCGACTTCGTCTTCCAGCGCCGTGCGGGCGTCGTGGTGCCGGCGCGCGGCATGGACGTCGGGAAGATCACGCTCGAGGCGGGCGGCACGGTGGCGGGCCAGGTGTTCGGGCCGGGCGGCGCGCGCGTCGCCAACGCCGAGGTGTGGCTCGAGGACGCGCAGGACGACGGCAACCCGTTCCGTTTCTTCAACTTCGGCGCGCCGGCCCGCGGTGAACGCAAGACCGTCACCGACGAGCAGGGCCGCTTCCGGCTGACCGGCATGCCGGCCGGCAAGTGCGTCGCGGCGGCCAAGACCGACGTCTTCCCGGAGAACTCCTCCGCGCAGCTCGACCTCAAGGTCAACGACGAGGTGCGCGACGTCGCCGTGAACCTCGAGGCGGGCGATCGCATCACGGGCACCGTGAAGGGGCCCGACGGCAAGCCGGTCGCGGACGCCGAGATCCACGTGAACCAGAACAACCGCGGCTTCACGATGAGCTTCGCCGGGCGGCGCATGCCGTTCGAGCCGGCGACCAAGAGCGACGCGGACGGGCGCTTCGAGGTGAAGGCGCTGAAGCGTGGCACCTACGAGGTCTCGGTGGTCGCGAAGGCCTACGCCGTGAAGAACGTGCCCGACGTCGACTCGTCGTCGGGCGCGCCGCTCGACGTCACGCTCAGCGCCGGCGCCCACGTCGCCGGCATGGTCCGCCTGAAGGAGACGCAGGAGCCGGCCCGCAACGTCAAGGTCCAGCTCATGCGCGTCTGGGGCGACCAGGTGATGCCGACGTCGCTCGATTTTCCCCCGGATTCCGACAACAGCGCGACGCAGGACGGCGCGTTCGTGATCGCGGAGGTCGACCCGGGCACCTACCGCGTCGTCGCGCGCGGCGACGACACGACGCGCGCGAGCAGCGCGAACTTCGAGGTCGTCGAGGGGCAGAGCATCGACAACGTCGAGGTGACGGTCGAGCGCGGCGCCGTCGTCGAGGGGCGCGTGGTCGACGCTGCGACCGGCGCTCCCGTCGCCGACGTCGACGTCGAGGCGGACTCGACGCCGCAGGAGGGCGCGAGCACGGGCCCCGGCGGCCGCGCGGCCCGCGTCGACATGGTCCTCGGCGGACCCGGCGGCGCGCGGCGCATCTTCGGCGGCGGCGCGCGCCAGGCGGTCGCGCGCGCCAAGTCCGACGCGAGCGGCCACTTCGAGCTGAAGAACCTCGGCTCCGGCTCGATCCAGATCGACACGCGCCACGCCGACTACGCGACGACGCGCAGCGCCCCGCTGGAGCTGAAGGCCGGCGAACGCAAGAGCGGCGTCGACCTCGCGATCGGCCGCGGCGGCGCGATCGAGGGCGCGGTGACCGGGCTCGACGGCAAGCCGCGCGCGGGCGACCGCATCGACGTCGTCAGCAAGGCGATCGAGGGCGTTTCGCTCCACGCGGTGACCGACGGCGACGGCCTCTACCGCGTCGACCACGTCCCGGCCGGCGAAGGCGTCGTCGAGCGCAGCGAAGCCGAGTCGAACGACGGGCGGCGCCCGTCGTTCCGCGCGGTGATGTCCGTCGACGCCAACAGCAACGAGCCGGAGCCGGGCAAGCCCTTCGCCTTGAAGGAGGGCGACACCGCGCGCGTCGACTTCACGCAGCAGGAGAAGCCCTACATCGAAGGCGTCGTGCGCAGCGCGAGCGGGCCGGTCGCGGGCGTGACCGTCTCCGCGTCGTCGAACAGCGGCCGGCGCGGCAACAACTTCATCCTCGGCGGTGGCGGCGGCAAGACGGCGACCAGCGCGGCCGACGGCAGCTACCGGCTGACCGACCTCGAGCCGGGCAGCTACCGCATCAGCGCCCGCCACCCCGAGTCGATCGTCCCCGTCCGGGAGAACGTCGAGCTCAAGGCGGGCGAACCGGCCCGCGTCGACTTCTTCCTCGAGGGCGGCGTGATCGAGGGCGACGTCTTCGCGCAGAAGAACCACGCGAAGCTCGAGGGCGCGATCGTGTCGCTGACGCGCGTCGACCCCGAGCCCGCGAACCAGGACGGCGGCATCTCCGGCTCCTTCTCCATCGCGGTCCAGGCGGGCGGCCGCGGCCGCGGCGGGCGCAGCTTCGCGCCGATCCGCTTCGGCGACGACCTGAACACGACGCAGGTGATGTCCGACTCCAGCGGCCACTTCCGCGTGCCGTGGGTGCCGGCCGGCAAGTGGAAGGTCTCCGTCTCCCATGCGGGCTTCCTCACGGCCCAGTCGGAGGAGATCGCCGTCGCCGCCAACGCGCACGTCGAGGGCGTCAAGCTCGAGCTGCCGGTCGCGGCGCAGCTGATCGTCCATTTGAAGTCGAAGGGCACCGGCCAGGCGCTCCCCAACGCGCCGGTCGATCTCTCGACCGAGGACGGCGGCCACGACTTCGGCGTCACCGACGAGGACGGCGCCGCGCACTTCGACAGCCTGAAGCCCGGCACCTGGACCGTGACCGGCCGCAAGTCCTTCGGCGGACCCGGCAACGCCGGCGCGAACGACGGCCAGAAGAAGACCGTCGAGACCCCCGCCGACCAGACGACCGAGATCACGATCGACGTCTGACGCGGGCGCGGCCGCGACGGCATGATCGCGGGGATCCGCGAGGACTGCCCATGCCCGGAGCAAGCTCCTTCGTCCGGCTGCTCGTGTTCCTGTCGATCGCGCTCGCCGGCCCGCAGGCCGGCAAGCCGCTGCCCGCCGCCAAGCTCGAGGCGCTCGAGGCGGCGGCGCGCGGCAAGGCGGCCGCCGAGCTGCTCGCGCTCGCGAAGTTCGCCGAGTCGCTGAAGGCGGTCCCGGAGGCGCGCGCCGCCTGCTCGGCCGCCTACGTCCTGACACCGCGCGACGACAAGGCGCGCACGGAGGCGGAGAAGCTCCTGAAGCTCAAGGGCGAGCGCGCCAAGGACGCGGAGAAGCAGTTCGCCGACCACAAGGCGAAGGCGTACGCGAAGTGCGTCGAGCTCCTGACGCCCGTCTTCGCCGCGTACGCCGACGCCGACCGCTCCGACGAGCTCGCGCGCCTCCTCTCGCTCCTGCAGGACCTCGGGATGCCGGTCGAGCCGCTCGTGAAGAAGCACGACTTCGTCTTCTACGCGCCCTACTCCGACTGGCGCAGGAAGAAGGACGTGGAGCGCTTCACGGCGGGCGGCGAGGTCCTGGACGGCGTCTGGTACGACGCGAAGAAGGTCGCCGAGCTCGACGCGAAGCACGCCGACTGGTCGGGGCCGTGGCAGTTCGGCGAGGAGATCCACGAGATCAAGACGACGCTGCCGCTCACGACGGCGCGCCGCATCCTCGCGACGGTGACCTCCTACCGGACGTTCGTGCTCTGCTACCTCGGCCTCGACGCCGACCTGCGCCAGCCGGCGGTCAAGCTGCCGCTCATCGTCACCGCGACGCGCAAGGAGATGGAGGCGCGCGCGCAGTCGTACCCGGGCGGCGGCGGGACGCTGCCGCCGGACGGCGCGGCCTTCTACCAGGGGGGCAGCCAGCCGGGCGGTCCGTGCTTCGTCAGCTTCGAGATGAAGTTCCAGGGCAGCGAGATGCGCAAGGTCGACTTCGTCGGACTGCGCGCCGGCCTGCTGCACGAGGTCGCCCACCAGATCCTCTACGAGTACAGCCGGCACGGATTCGACGTCCAGAAGGCGCACGCGGACGGCGGCCTCAACTGGGTCGCGGAGGGCGCGGCGGAGTTCCTGCCGTGCTTCGAGCCGGACGGCGGCACGTGGGTGCTGCACCGCCGCGACGCCGTCCCGCAGGGAACGGGCGGCTACATCGAGAGCGGCTTCGGCTGGTGCCACGACCAGGCCGACAAGCTGCCGCCGCTCCCGCAGTTCGTCACGTACGGGCGCACGCAGATGGCCGACGCGCGCAACTACCACGTCGCCTGCGTGCTCGCGGCCTTCCTCCTCGAGGCGAAGGAGCGCTCCTACCGGACGCGCTTCCTGAAGCTCCTCGACCTCCAGCACCAGTACCGTGCCGGGCAGGACGCCTTCGCCGCCTGCTTCCCCGGCGTCGACGTCGCCGCGCTCGACGCCGACTTCCGGGCGTGGTGCAAGGAGCAGCCGATCGAGAAGGTCGGCGGGAAGTGAACGGCGCGCGGGCGCCTGCGCCTTTCTTCCCCCCGAGCGCGCCGTGCATACTGGGCCGCCATGCGGATTGATCTCGCGCTCGCGTTCGCGCTCGCGCTCCTGCCGAAGCGGTCGGCTGCCGACGAGCCCGTCCCCCCGCCCGTGGGCGCCGGCGCGCACGTCACGTCGACGCTCACCAACGAGATGTCGATCCGCTTCACCGCCGCGGGCCACCTCCTGCGCGCCGTCCAGCAGACCGTCACGGAGAAGAGCCACGTCACGATCGCGGTGGTCGAGAAGCTCGGGGACCGGCTCGACGCCAAGGAACTGGAGCGGATCGCGAGGGAAGGGCTCGAGCTCGAGACCCCGCGCGCGCGCCCGCCCTTCGTGCGCCTCGTCTACGGCACGTGCACCGCGAGCGTCGAGCACGGCGAGCCCGGCAGCAGCCGCACGCCGCTGGACAACGAGACGTACGAGAACGAAGGCAGGTTCTTCATCGAGCGCACCGCGCCTGCGCGCCCCGAAGTGGAGCGCCCCAAGGCGCGCTTTCTCTATGCCAATTCCGGCACCGTCCGGAACGACGTCGAGCCGCGCATCTGGATCGACGCCGACGCCTTCGTGGCGGGGCCGCGCCTCGCGCCGCTCGTGCTCGGCAAGGCGCTCGCCGCCGACGCCGCGCTCGACGTCCCGCCCGCGCTGCTCGAGCCGCTGCTCTGGCAGGCGGTCCCCGACGGGAAGATCACGAAGGCGACGCTGCGGCCCGCCGCCGCGGGCGAAGGCGGCGCCGGCTACCTCGCGTTCAAGATCGCCGTCTCGATTGCATGGAAGGGCGGCGAGGAGCTGCCGGTCTCCGCGACCTTCGACCTCGCGGGCGACCTCACCCTGGTGAAGGCGACGGGACAGGTGAGCAAGCTCACGCTCGCCGGCCCGATCCAGTACTCCGGCACGAGCGACGAGAACGGCGCGAAGCTCGAGATCACCGGCAGCGGCAAGCTCACCTTCACCTACACCGCCGAACCGCTCTCGAAATAGGACGGAAAATGACGCATCCACGTGCCCGCGCGCTCGGCGGTCTGCTCGCCGCGGCCGCGCTCTCCTGCAGCGGCCCCTCGTCCGAATCGTCGTCGTCGGGAGAGGCGCGCTCGTCGTCGGGCGGCGCGCTCCCGGCGGCGCGCCCCGCCGTCGCGGTCCGTCCGCCGCCCGACTTCGCGAAACCCCACCCGCTCACGGTCCACGACATGGTGCGCGCGGAGCGGGTCGGCGAGCCGGTGCCCTCCCCCGACGGCCTCTGGATCTGCTTCACGCGGCAGGCGTGGGATCCCGACGCCAACCAGAAGACCACGAATCTCTGGCTCGTCTCGCCCGACGGCCGGACGACGCGCCAGCTCACCGCGCAGAAGGGCGTCGCCGACGGCGGCCCGGTCTGGTCGCCCGACTCGAAGTCGATCGTCTTCACGTCGAGCCGCGACGGCGGCGGCAAGGCGTGGGTCATTCGCGTCGACGGCGGCGAGCCGCGCAAGCTCCTCGAGTTCGCCGTCGACGTCGACAACCTGCGCCTCACCCCCGACGGCAGCCGCCTCGCGTTCAGCGCCGAGGTCTACCCCGACGCGACCGCCGAGGAGACGGCGAAGCGCGACGGCGAGCGCGCCAAGAACCCGATGAAGGCGCGCGCCTACGACCGCCTGATGGTCCGCCACTGGGACACCTGGAACGAGGGACGGCGCAACCACCTCTTCACGGTCGGCCTGAAGTGGGACGCGGCGGGCGACCCGGCGATCGACGGCGCGCCGGTCGACCTCATGAAGGGGATCGACGCCGACTGCCCGACCAAGCCGTTCGGCGGGGTCGAGGACTACGTGATCTCGCCCGACTCGAAGGAGATCGCCTACGTCGCGCAGCTCGGCGCCGACGAGGCGTGGTCGACCAACCTCGACGTCTTCACGGTGCCGGCGGCGGGCGGCGCGACGAAGTGCTTGACCGAGAAGAACCGGGCCACCGACAAGTCGCCGGTCTACTCGCCCGACGGGAAGCTGCTCGCCTACACGGCGATGGCGCGGCCGGGCTTCGAGGCCGACCGCCTCGTGGTCCATTTGATCGACCGCTCGACCGGCGCCGAGCGCACGCTCACCGGCGGCTTCGACCGCTCGATCGACGCGCTGGTCTTCACGCCCGACGCGCGCCACCTGATCGTCACCGCCGACGAGGAGGCGCGCCACCGCGTCTTCGCGGTCGCCTGCGACAGCGGCGCGGCGAAGGTGCTGCTCAACGAGCACTCGACCGACGCGCTCGCGATCCTGCCCGCCTCGGGCGAGAAGCCGGCGCGCCTGCTCTACCGCCAGGACTCCTTCGAGCGGCCGGCCGAGCTCTTCTCCGCCGCGCTCGACGCGACCGACCGGCTGCGCCTCACGCGCGTGAACGACGCCCGCTTCGACCGGATCGAGGCGAGCCCGCCCGTCGACTTCTGGTTCGCGGGTGTCAAAGGCGAGAAAGTCCACGCGTGGATCGCGAAGCCGGCCGGCTTCGAGGCGGGGAAGAAGTACCCGCTCGCGTTCGTGATCCACGGTGGGCCGCAAGGCGCCATCTCGGACCACTTCCACTACCGCTGGAACCTGCTCGCCTTCGCCGGCGCGGGCTACGGCGTGCTGGCGGTCAACTTCCATGGCTCGACCGGCTTCGGCCAGGCGTTCACCGACTCGATCAGCGGCGACTGGGGCGGCGCGCCGTTCGAGGACCTGATGCTCGGGCTCGACGCCGCGTTGAAGGAGTTCGACTGGATCGACGGGAGCAAGGTCGGCGCGCTCGGCGCGAGCTACGGCGGCTGGATGATCAACTGGATCAACGGCCACACCGACCGCTTCCAGTGCCTCGTCTGCCACGACGGCGGGTTCGACGAGTTCTCGAGCTACTACACGACCGAGGAGCTCTGGTTCCCCGAGTGGGAGTACGGCGGCGTGCCGTGGGAGAAGCCGGAGCTCTACGAGAAGTTCTCCCCGAGCCGCTACGTCCAGAACTGGCGCACGCCGCAGCTCGTGATCCATTCGGCCAACGACTTCCGCCTCACCGACTGCGAGGGGCTCTCCGCCTTCACCGCGCTGCAGCGGCGCGGCGTCCCGAGCCGCTTCGTCTGGTTCCCTGACGAGAACCACTGGGTCCTGAAACCGAAGAATTCGATCTACTGGCACCAGAACGTGATCGAGTGGCTCGACCGGTGGCTGCGCTGAACGTCGCGATCGCGGCCGCGGCCGGCGCGGCCGATCTGGCGCAGGCACGCCGACTCATCGGCGAGTACTTCGCGACGAGCGCCGCCGACCCCGACTTCTCGCGCTGCCTCGCGGCGCAGGGTGCCGCGGCGGAGCTCGCCGGCCTTCCGGGCGACTATTCGCCGCCGCGCGGACGGCTGCTGCTCGCGCGCGTCGGTGGCGAGGTCGCGGGCTGCATCGCGCTGCGGCCGGTGCCCGGCGACGCGGCGGCCTGCGAGATGAAGCGGCTCTTCGTGCGTCCGGCATTCCGCGGGAGCGGCGTCGCGCGCGCGCTCGTGCAGGCGCTCCTGCGCGAGGCCGCCGCCGCCGGCTACCGGCAGATGGTGCTCGACACGCTGCCGACGATGGCCGCCGCGCAGGCGCTCTACCGCGAGCTCGGATTCGAGGACCTCGCCGCGTCGACGTCGCATCCGGTCGCGGGGGCGCGGTTCATGCAGCGCGCGCTCTGAGGCGCGGCCGCGGGTCAACCCGTCCCGGACTCCGCGAGGCCGTCGCGGCCCGGCTCGGCCGCGCGTGCGAGCTCGCGCGAGTAGCCGAAGCGGTCGAAGTCGTGCCGCGCCCACGTCTCGATCCGCTGTCGCGCTTCCGCCGTGTACTCGGCGACGCCGCGGTGCGCGAGCGCGTGGACCCGCGGGAGCGCGCCGCGGGCGTCGTAGCCGAGACGGCGCAGATCGTCCGCGAGCGCCTCGAGCCGGACGAACGAATCGACGCGCAGCGGGCGCCGGCCGTCGAGCGGACTCTCGAGCGGTTCCAGGATCGCCGCGATCGTCGCGTTGAAGAACAGGTGGCGCGGCGCGACCACGATCTGCTCGACGAATTCGGGGAACGCGAGGTGGGGCGGCCGCCAGTAGCGCGTGTAGTGCCCGAAGAGCGAGGCCGCGCGCGTGTAGGGATTGCGCGTGGCCACGACGAAACGGAAGCGGTCGACCTCCCGCCAGACGTCGTTCGGGAGCAGCGTCGTGTGCTCGCCGACGTCGGTGTCGAACTGCGGCCCTAGGATCGGCCTCGCTCCGAAGCGCGGCAGCACTTCGTGCAACGTCAAGGTGCCGCACTTGGGCGGCGTGAACAGGACGATGCGCCTCTCGAGGTCGACCAGCATGGACGGGCTAGTCTCGTCGCGCCGGCCGCGGCGCGCAAGGAATGGCGCAGCGGCGGCGAGGGCGGTTGCGGGCCGGATCGCGGGGGCTACATCCCTTCGCCGCGCGGCGGTCCCCGGGAAGACCCGTCTTCGATGGTCGAACGGCCCTCCAATCTCGACGCACTCCACGCGCGCCGCGATCGCCGCGGCCGGCCGGTCGAGGCGCTCTGCTACGCGCCCTACACGCAGCTGTCGTTCGACCCGACCGGCGCGGCGAGCGTCTGCTGCTTCAGCCGGGAGGCGCCGGTCGGCAACGTGACCACTCGCACGCTCGATGCGATCTGGCATGGACCGGAGGTCGCCGCGTTCCGCGCCGCGATGGAGCGCGACGAGATGCCGC
>DASRRB010000131.1:0-9340 GCA_035695985.1 Planctomycetota bacterium
ACTCGTCCTTCACGAGCTCGACGTCGCCCTCTTCCGCGAGCAGCCGCAGGATCACGCCCGCGACGCGCTCGTGGTCGCGGGCGCGCGCGTGCTCGAGCTCGCGCAGTTCCTCCGCGGCGCGCTCGCGCTCCTCCTCCGACAGCGTCGGGTCGGACGCGCGCACGCGCAGCGCGTCGATCTGCGCGTCGCGCAGGTCGGGGAAGGTGCCGGCGATCATCTGCCTGACGTCGCCGCGCGCCTCGGCCCAGGCGTTCCGCCAGCCGCGCTCGGCGAAGATCGCGCGGTAATACGCCTCGACCTCGGCCGGCGTCCCGAAGCGCAGCGCCGCAGGACCCGCGAATCCCCCCGGATCGAGCTCGAGAAGGATGCGCAGCCGCATCACCGCCATGAACGCGGCGCGGTCGGCCGGCGCCGGCATGAACGGATCGAGCCGCACGCCGTCGAGCCGCGTCGCGCCGCTCGCCGCGTCGCGCTGCGCCTCGCTTCCGAAGCGGCTCGCGAATTCGAGGTGCGATGGATCGAAGCCGACCCGCCCACGATGGCGCGCGAACTCGGCGCGGCAGCAGGTGACCAGCCCCTTCTCGTGCGGCACGTCGAGCGGCGACGCGAGCGCCACGTCGACGATGCGCGTCACGATCGACGCGGTCTTCGCGTCGTCCGCCGCCGCGACCAGCTCGAGCAGGCTGCGCACGAACTCCGAGCGGCGAGCGCGACCCGCCTCGTCGTCGGGCCACCAGCGCTCGCGCGCCTTCTCGAGGCCGCCGCCGTGCAGCGCCGCGAAGACGAGCCAGGCGGTCGCCGGATACCAGATCTGGACGGTCACGTCGGGAGAAGTCCGCGCCGTGACCTCGGCCACGAAGTCGCGCACCGCGCGCGGCACTCCCGATTCCGGCAGCCGGCCGAGGTCGGGCCGGCGCAGGACTTCGAGCAGGTCGTCGGGCCCGAGCGCACCTTCTTTCTTTCCTGGCGCGTCCGCCGCCTCGACCGCGCGCCGCAGCACCTCGTTCGCCTTCCAAGTGAGCGCCATCTCGTAGACGGTGCGCGTGGAGATGCCGTGCTGCTCGTCGAACTCCGTGAGCACGCTCTTGGGGAGCTGGTCGAGCACTTCGACGTAGAGCTGCTGCAGGGCGTCGTGGTCGCCGTCGCCGGCACGCATGGCGAGGCGGTTGAGGCGGACCTGTTCGAGCGCGAGCTCGGCGAGCGCGGCCTCGAGGAATGGATTCGACTTCGTCGCGGCGGCGGGGGGCGGGACGGGCTGCCGTTCCTGGGCGGTCGTCCCGGCGCGCTTCCACGCCGGGACGACCGCGAGCAGGAGGAGTCCGCCCGCCGCGAGCCGCCGTTCGGCTCGGCGGTGCATGGCGGCGCCTCAGTCGCAGCTCTGCGCCGAGTCGATCGGGAACTTGCCGAATTTCGTGATCGAGTCGGTCTCGCAGGTCCACGACCCGAACTCGATCCAGAGGAACACGAGCGGCGACGAGCAGCGCCGGGTGATCAGCGCGCCGTCGACGTCGGTCCCGCGCACGATGCGCCGGTGGCCGGCAATGATCTCCGTGTGCTCGGGGATCACGACCTCGGTGAGGCAGCAGTCGACCGAGCCGCCGCCGCCGGCCGAGCCGAACTTGACCGCGCCGATGGTGACCGACCCGCCGGTCGCGCCGCCGCACCAGGTCGAGCGCAGGCAGGTCGACGACGCGTCGACCTTCTTCACGTCCTGATTGCAGTCGCTGCTGCCGCTCGCGCCGCCGTCGCCGTCGAGCGGCGCGCCGAGGCGCGCGAACGCGTGCGATCCGGTCGAGCCGAGCGCGAAGGCGACGACGACCGCGGCGATCCGGAAGACCTGCGACATGGCACTCCCCCCTTCGACTTCAGAGAACCTGCGCCGCGCTCCGGCCCGCGACCTCGTCGCGGAGTCCCGTGCCGGCGACGAGGGGAGAACGCCGCCGAGGGAGAAACATCACAAAATACGTACAGCGCGCGAGCGCCTCAGCGTCGCAGCGCGAGCGTGATGTCGTACTCCTTCTTCTCGCCCTTCTCGCCGCCGCGCAGGATCACGACGTGCACCGTGTCGCCGACCTGCGCCGAACCGAGCATCGCCGTGAAGTCCTCGAGCGTCTTGACCGGGCGGCCGTTCCATTCGACGAGGCGGTCGCCCTTGCCGAGCCCCGCCTTCTCCGCCGGCGAGCCGGCGCTCACGCCGTCGAAGAGGACGCCGTCGCCGCTCGCGCCGAAGGCCGGCACCGAGCCGAACCACGGCCGCCCCTCGCCCGACGGCGCCGGCACCGGGACCCCGCCCGCGTGAGGATTCGGCGCGACCGGCGCCGCCGGCGCGACGAACTCCGGCTTCTTTGGCAGCGCGGCGACCTCTTCGAGGATCCCGCCGCAGAGCTTCGTGATGCGCGCGCCGCCGTCGGCATTGATCTTGTCGGCGTCGTCGGTCGGCTTGTGGTAGTCGGCGTGGAGACCGCTGAAGAAGAAGAGGCTCGGCACCTTCGCGTTCAGGAACGACTGGTGGTCGCTCGAGCCGACCGACATGCCGCCGTCGGAGAGGTCGAGCTTGAGGCGGATCCCTTCCGCGTCGTTCGCGGCGTTCACGATCTCGCGGAACGGCGCGGCGCTGCTGATGTTGCCGACCGCGCAGAAGTCGTTCTGGCTGCGGCCGACCATGTCGAGGTTGAGCATCGCCACGCACTGCTCGAGCGGGACGAGCGGGTGGCTGCAGTAGTGCTGCGAGCCCAGGAGCCCCATCTCCTCGCCCGAGAACGCCAGGAAGACGACGTCGCGCGGCAGCTTCGCCGGCCGCGTCGCGCACCAGCGCGCCAGCGCCATCAGCGCCGCCGTGCCCGAGGCGTTGTCGTCGGCGCCGTTGTGGATCTCGTGGACGCCGGGGGCGAGGCTGCTCGAGCTGTCCCCCCAGCCGAGGTGGTCGTAGTGGGCGCCGATCGCGACGTATTCGCTCCCGTGCGAGCCGTCGCCCTTCACGATCCCGACGACGTTCGCCGTCGGATGGTGGATCGGCGCGGTGTCGACGTGGAGCTTCGCAGTCGCGCCGCCGAGCGGGCGCGCGAGCGAGCCGGGCATCTCGCTTCCCCCCGCGAGCACCTTCACGACGTCGTCGAGCTTCAGCCCCGCGCCCTCGAGGAGCTTGCGGCCGATCGAATCGCTCACGTAGACGGCGGGGAAGGTGAGGCCGTCGCCGATCTCCTCGTTGAACGGCGGCAGCGCGTCCCCGCCGCTGCCGTCGGCCGCGTTCATCTGGATCAGGATCAACCCCGCCGCCTTCGCCGCGAACGCCGCCTGCACCTTGCGGCGCGGCTTGACCGCCTCGCCGCCCGGCTTCGTGTCGGTGAAGTCGCCGGTCTCCTGCGCGCGACCCGGCGCACCGGAAAGCGCGACGACGATCCGCCCCGTCACGTCGCGCCCCGCGTAGTCGTGGCGGTTGGCCGACTTCGATTCGAGGCCGTAGCCGACGAAGAAGAGCTCGGCGCGCGCGTCACAGGTGCCGGTGCCGCTGACGACGGTGAACTCCTTGCCGGCCGCGAGCGCCTGGCCGTTCAGCTCGACCGCCGTCGTCGCTTCGACGCGCCGCCCCGACACCGCGTCGAAGTGCTGGTACCACGTCCCGAAGTCGCCGAGCGGCTGAACCCCCGCCGCATGGAACTTCTCCGCGACGTAGCGCGCCGCCTCCTCGCACCCCGGTGCCCCCGTGCGCCGTCCCTCGAGCTTGTCGTCGGCGAGGAACTTCACGTCGGCGAGGAACGCATCCGCCGTGATCTCTTCGCGGACCTTCGGCGCGGCGGGCTGCGTCGGCGTGATGCAGGCGAACGCCGCAAGGAGGGAGACGGGCAGCAGCAAGAGCAGGGCGGGTCGACGCAACGTGCGCACGGGCGGCTCCGGGATCAGGCCAGGATCGGCCAGGATCGGAAAAGGTGGAGCCCGTCAAGTTACTGGAGACGCGCCGAATCCCGCGCGGCGCGGCGCGGGCCCCGCGGGGTGGGAACGCTTTCCCTCCCGAGCGCGCGCGCGACCGTCGTATCGTGCGCCCCGCTCATAAACCGGGATGGAGGATGAAGCGATGCGACTCGTTCAGCTGCTTGCGATCGGAGCCTTGCTCGGAGCCGTCGCGACCGCCGCCGCGACCGGCTCGCCGCAGGAGGCGAAGCCCGCCGCCGCCAACCGCTACATCGGCGCGGCCAAGTGCAAGACCTGTCACGCCTCTTCCGAGAGCGGCGACCAGTTCGGCAAGTGGAAGCTCGAGAAGCACGCCAAGGCCTTCGAGACGCTCGCGGGCGACGCCGCGAAGAAGATCGCGAAGGAGAAGGGCATCGCCGATCCGCAGAAGGGCGACACGTGCATGAAGTGTCACGCCACCGCTTGGAGCGCGCCCGCCGACCAGATCGCACGCGGCTTCGACAAGAACATCGGCGTGCAGTGCGAGTCCTGCCACGGGCCCGGCGAGAAGCACATGAAGGCGCGCCTCGCGGCCGCCGCCGCGGCCGGTGAAGACACCAAGGCCGCGGCGCGCGCGGAGGTCCCCAAGGACGAGATCGTCAAGTTCCCCGAGATGGCGACCTGCACGACGTGCCACAACAAGGAGAGCCCCTCCTTCAAGCCCTTCTGCTTCAAGAAGCGCCTGCAGGACATCGCCCACCTCGACCCGCGCGATGCGAAGGCCGCCGAAGCGCTGAAGAACGCCAAGTGCGACTGCGACGACTGCAAGAAGGCCGGAGGACCGTGACGGCCTGACGGCGCGGTAGGCTCGTACGCCTTCGCGTCGCAGGAGGCGTCGATGCCGCGGTCCGGTCCGAAGTGCTGGTCGAGTTCGCGGCGCCTCCTTGTCCTCACCGTCTCCACGCTCCTCGGCGGCGCAGCCTGTCGTTCGGCGGCGGACGACGCGCGCGTACGCACGGCCGACCTCGCCGACCGCCGCGTCGGGCGGCCCGACGCGTGGGACGACCTCCTGATGCGGAGCGACGCCGCGACGCGCAAGGCGGCGGCGCGGGCGGCGGGGCGGGTGCGCGACGCGCGGCTCGCCGGCGTCGTCGCACGGGCGTTCGAGGTCGAGGCGGACGATTCGGTGCGCGCGGAGCAGCTCTTCGCGCTCGGCCAGATCGCCGACCCGGCGAGCGCGTCGCTGCTGCTCGAGCAGCTCGACGTCAACACTCCACCGCTACGAGCCGCGGCCGCGGAGGCGCTCGCCAAGCTGAACGTCCCGCACACGGCGTCGTCGCTGGTCGCCCACCTGCCCGATCCCGAGCCGGAGATGCGCGGCGCGACGCTGCTCGCGCTGGCGCGGCTCTGCGGACGGCGCAACGCGAAGCGCGACGCGCTCGACCCGGAGGCGCAGTCGGCCTTTCTGAGGGGAGCGGCGGCGCTGATTGACGACGCCGACGCGGCGGTGCGCTGGAAGGCGGCCTACGCGCTCTCCGAGGTCGAGGTGGCGGGCCGCGTCACCGCGCTCCGACATGCGCTCGAGTCCGACGACGCCACGGTGCGCCTCTTCGCGATGGGCGGGCTCGCGCGGCTCGCGGCCGCGAAGGAGGCGGTGGCGGCCGATTTCGCATCCCATCTCGCCGATTCCGACCCGTTCGTGGCGGCGCAGGCGGCGAGCGGGCTCGGGCAGTGCGGCGACGAGCGCGCGATCGCGCCGCTGCTCGCGCGCCTCGGCGACCGATCCACGCCGGCGCGCTGGCACGTGCGCCGCGCCGCGCTCGTGGCACTCGCCGACATCGCCGTCCGGCTCGACGCCGGCGCGGCGGCGCGCGCCGAGGTGCTGCGCGCCTGCCGGCAGGCGACCGAGTTCGAGACGCTCTCCGTCGCCGCCGCCGCGCTCGAAGCGGTCTTCAGGATCGCGGGTGCTTCGCCGCCCGACGCCGTCGCCGAGTTCGAGCCGGCGTGGGGGCGGTCGCCGTCGCCCTACGTGCGCGTCGCCTTCGTGCGGGCGCTCGCCTCCGCGCCGTGGGACGCCGCGGGCGAGCCGCTCCGCCGGCTCGCCCACGACGCGAACCCCTATGTCGCGAGCGAGGCGTACACGGCGCTCGCGACCTTCGCGAAGCCCGGCGCCGATCCGGAGCGGCGCGCGCGGCTGCGCGAGGAGGCGCTCGCCGGCGTGAAGGCGCGCGACTTCGCGGTCGCGGCGAGCGCGCTCGATTTGTTGAAGGCGTGCGGCGAGGCCGGGGACGCCGCGCTCGCCGGCGACGTGCTGAAGCGCTTCGGCGGCGACGAGGCGGCCGAGGCGCGCGGCGGCGCGGTGCACGCGGCGGCGGCGCTCGCGGGCGCGGCGGCGCAAGAGCTCCTGCGCGACGCGCTGCTCGACGATTCGCCGTCGGTGCGCGCGGCCGCGCAGGAGGAGTGGAAGCGGCTCGGCATCGCCGGCCCGATGCCGGCTCCGATGCCGATCGAGGGGCCGCACGGTGCCGAATCGATCGTCGGCGACCGCCCCTCCTCGACCGAGCTCGATCCGGGCGACGACTTCCTGTCGGACGCGCCCAATCCGCGGATCGCGCTGCGCTTCGGCGCGCGCGGCCAGGTCGTGGTCGAGCTCTTCCGCGAGGACGCGCCGCACCACGTGAAGATGGCGCTCGAGCGGGTGCGCGCCGGTAAGTACGACGGGCTGCCGATCCACCGCGTCGTGTCGGGCTTCGTGGTGCAGGGCCTCGATCCGCGCGGCGACGGCTGGGGCACCGGCGGCGTCTTCCTGCGCGACGAGATCGGGCGGGTCCCCTACCTGCGCGGCACGCTCGGCATGCCCAACGCCGGGCCCGACAGCGGCGGCTGCCAGTTCTTCGTCACGCTCGCGCCGACTCCGCATCTCGACGGCCGTTACACCGTCTTCGGGCGCGTCGTAAGCGGCATGGACGTGGTCGACGCGCTCGACGTCTCCGACGTCTGCACCCTGGCCGAGGTCATCCCGTGAACGGACTTGCCCGCGTCCTCTTCTCCGTGGTCGCGATCGCGGCGTCGGCCCCCGCGCAGACGCGCGAGGAGAAGATGATCAAGGAGGACGTGAACCCGCGCGCGACGACGACGCCGCTCAAGGTCGAGCTCAAGCCCTACTGGTGCGCCATCTGCGCCAAGAACGGCCTCATCAAGGACGAGCCGCCGCCGATCGAGATGATGCGGAAGCCCGTCGCGACCGTCGTCGAGCAGATCGGACTCGAGGAGCCGCCGCTCGTCCTGTTCACGCCGCACTTCAAGATCCTGAGCACGCTGCACGGCTCGAGCATCAAGATCGTCGACGGCACCTACGTCCACTCCGACCTCGAGAAGCTGAAGTCGATCCTGCCGAAGGTCCAGATCGGGCGCGAGGGCGCGACGCTCGACGCGCACGAGCGGCTCCATCTCTACGGCGTCCGCGTCGAGCGCGAGTACGCCCACTTCTCGGCGCTCACCGGCAACACCAAGCCCTACCTCGGGATGCCGCTGCCCTACGAGCTCTACCTGTTCGCCGAGTACGCGCAGCACCACGCCTTCGTCGACCGCTACGTCGGCGGCCGCAACGACAAGTGCGCCATCGAGTGGCACGTGCAGCAGGAGAAGGGGCGGCCGTTCGGGGCGAAGCCGACCGACCCCGAGGTCGAGCTCAAGAACTTCATCCTGCTCAGCGTCGCGGAGAGCCAGGTGCAGCAGGCGCAGGGGAAGGGCGACGGCGTGCTGTCGAACCACGTGTTCCACAACGTCGCCCACCTGCTCGTCGACGGACTCGACAACTACCTGCGCGAGACGCCGGCGTGGGTCGAGGAGGGGCTCGGCCACTACTACGAGCGGCGCGAGAGCGAGCGCTGGAACAACTTCTGCTGGGCCGAGGGCAAGCCGCCCACGATGTTCATGAAGCCCGACTGGGAGTCGACCGTCTTCACGCTGGTGCGGCGCGACCGCGACCCGCCCTTCGCGCAGTGGTGCGAGAAGCTGCAGCCCGGCGAGCTCTCCGGCATCGAGAACGGCCTGTCGTGGAGCGTGGTGAAGTGGATGGTCGACACCGAGCCGGTCCGCTTCGCGAAGATGCTCGGGACCATGCACGACGTCACGACGAACTTCACCTCGGCGCAGGAGCTCGACGCCGGCTTCAGCGCGAGCCCGAGCGTCATCTACCAGCGCTGGCGCGAGTACGTCCTGAAGAACTATCTCGGGAAGTAGGCTCGGGAAGCAGGCGCGCCCACGCGCAGTCGCGACCTACTGCTTCGTCGCCTCGAGGCTGCGCACGACGCACTTGCCGCCGTTCTTCTCGGCGAGCCCCTTCATCCGCTCGGCCGCCTGCTTGTCGAACATCACCAGGTGGATGGTGAGACCGCGCGTGCGGTTCATGTCGGTGACGGCGTCGATCATCTTCTGCACGTCGACGATCTGGCCGGTGGTCGGCAGGCCGTCGGTCACGAAGAAGATGGTGTCGACCTTGCCGCGCTTCTTCCAGTCGGGCGTCCCCTCGTCGGCGAAGCCGAACGCGGCCAGGATCGCGCCGTAGGTGTTGGTCTTCTGGTCGTCGCTGCCGGTCGCGGCCGCCTTCGAGCGGCCCGCCGAGGTCGGCGCCTCCATCGCCTTCAGCTTCGCGACGTACTTGACCGCCGCCGCCTTGCTGCCGGCGCCGACCAGCCCGCTCTGCCACGCCTTGGAGTTGCCGGCGAAGGTGACGATGTTGAACTCGACGTCGTCGGGGAGCGTCGCGAGCAGCGTGATCAGCTCGTTCTTGGCGATGTCCATCTTCACGCGGCTGCCGAACGAATCGATCTGCTCCTGCGTCGCGCCGTCGGGCAGCGGGATCTTGTCGCCCATGCTCGACGAGACGTCGATCACGAAGATCATCCGCTTGGAAAGCGTCTCGATGGAGTGGTAGGTCTTCTTGTCGGGCGACTTGTACTGCAGCAGCGCGGCGGCGGCCTTCGCCTTCATCGCCGAGACGTCGGCGTCGCTCGGCAGCTTCCAGTCCTTGCTCGCGAGGTCCCACCAGCGCCGCCAGTGCTTGGGGTCGTAGGAGTGGTCCTCGCCGGTCACGTCGACGAGCGCCTTGTAGAGCGACTCGACCACGGTGCCCGACTCGGCCTCCATGCGCGCGATCAGCGGCTCGATCGAGTCGCGGCTGCGGATCTTGCCGAGCGCGTCCGCGGCGGCCTTCTTCAGCGCGAAGTCGTCGGCGGGCAGCACCGCGACCAGCGCCGGCACCGCCTTGGCCTGCTTCAGCTCGCCGAGCGCCTGCGCCGCGAGCACGCGCAGCGCCGGGATCTTGTCGTTCATCGCCTCGATCAAGCCGTCCGTCGTCGAGGGGTCCTTCATGTTGGCGAGCGCCTGCACGGCCGCGCGCCGCAGGTCGTCGTCCCCGCTCTTCAGGAGCGCCGCGAGCTTCGGGACG
>DASRRB010000132.1:0-12224 GCA_035695985.1 Planctomycetota bacterium
TCCATCCGCAGCGTCGCGCCGTTCCTGTTCGAAGGCCGCCTGCCCGACTTCAACCTCGGCACCTCGAACGACACCAGCTGCCGCCCCGAGCTGCAGCGATCGCTCGAATCCGTGCTCGCCGCGCAGGACGCGTTCACCCACGTCGCCAACGACCGCTTCAAGGGCGGCTACATCACCCGCCACTACGGCAGCCCGCAGGAGCACATCGACGCCGTCCAGCTCGAGCTCGCCCAGCGCAACTACATGGACGAGGTTTCGTACGCCTACGACGAGCTCAAGGCGGCGCGGGTGCAGACGGTGATCCGGAGGATGCTGCAGGCTTGCCTGTGATCCCGCCCTGGCGTTGGCGGTCGTGGCGACGGCGTGAGCGGATGGCGTAGCGGCGCGGGCGCCGGTCTACGCCGGCAGGCCCATCTTCTTCACCATCGCCGCGAAGCGCGGATCGGAGCGGATCGACTCGAGGAAGAGGTCGGTCTTGATGTACGCCATGCCGCCGTCCGCCTGCGCGTACGCACGGTCGAGCCACTCGAACGCCTTGTCCTTTTCGCCGCGCCACGCGTAGATGCCCGCGATCTGGTACGCCGCCTCGTGCGCGTACTTCGCGACGACTTCGTCGAGCGCGGCTTGCGATTCCTGGGCGTGGCCCAGGGTGTGCTCCGCCATGGCGGTCAGGATCTGGCTCCAGGCCGGGCCCGCGGTGCGGGCGACGGCCAGCGCCTGCGCGCCGTCGCCTTGCAGCAGCGCGAGCGTGACGAGGCTCGACTTGACGAAGGTCGACTCGGGATTGAGCGCGAACGCGCGGTCGATCGGGCCGCGCGCTTCGGCGACCGAGCTCCGGTCGGAAAGGTACACGTTGGCGAGGCTGAGCCAGCTCTCGACCGAGAGGGGGTCCAGCTCGGTGCCCTTGCGGGCGGTCGCGAGGGCCTCGGTCCTCCGGCCGACGATCATCAGCAACACCGAGTAGCGACCCGCGATCGAGGCGTTGCCCGGCTCGAGCGCGAGCGCCCGCTCGAAGTATTCGATGGCGCGCGAGTAGGACATCCCGGCGCTCGACGCGATGTCGGCGCGGCCGGCCCAGAAGAGGGCGTCGGCGCTCGCGGGATCGCGCTGCATCGCCTCCGCGAACGCCGCGCGCGCGCCGGCGAAGTCGCGCGCGGCGAAGAGCAGGCGGCCGCGCGCGACGGCGGCGCGCGCCGCCTCGGCGTCGGCGGGCGACGCGGGCGCAGGCGCCGCGGTCGGCGCCGTGGCGGGCGCCGTTCTCGTCGGAGCGGGCGCGCCCGCCGGTGACGAGCTCGCCGGCTCGTCGCGCCCGCAAGCGGCGCTCGCGAGCGCGAACATCAGGAGCCACGCGGCGGGGCGCGCCGCCGCACGCGAACTCGGGCTCAGCGCACCCGGGACTTCGACTGGACCGGCTTGGTCTTGGGGTGGTCGCAGTGCAGGACGAGGCAGTGCAGGCCCAACGCCGCGATGAGCACGAGCAGCGCAGCTCCGAAGAGCAGAGGTACTAGCTTCATCACGAACAGAGCGTCTCTCCCTCGCAGCTTCTTGGAAGCGCGGCGACGCGAAGGCGCGACAGTACCTGTCCTCGGAAGCGGCGACAGCGTGAATGAGCACGAATCCTCGTCCCGGAGTGCTGACACGGCGCATCACGCCGCCCGATGGAGTGGAATCGCCTCCATCGTGCGAGTGCGAACTTCCGGTCATCACTGCCCGATCCGCAGCGCTTGCTCGAGGTCCTCGATCAGGTCGTCGGGATCCTCGATGCCGACGGAGAGCCGCACGAGGTTGTCGCTCACGCCGGCGGCGCGCCGATCCCCGGCCGACATGCCCGAGTGCGACGTCGTGGCCGGACGCGTGACGAGCGACTCGACGCCGCCGAGGCTCGGTGCATTGGCCGGGATCGTGAGCCGTTGCAGGAAGTCGTCGGTGCGCGCGACGTCGCCCTTCACCTCGAAGGAGAGCATCGCGCCGAAGCCCCGGAGGTCGCGCTTCGCGAGCGCATGCTGGGGATGGTCGGCCAGCCCGGGATGGTGGACGCGCGTGATGGCGGGGCTCGCGGCGAGGAAGCGCGCGATCCTCGCGGCGCTCGCCATCTGGTGGCGCATCCGGACGCCGAGCGTCTTCAGGCCGCGCTCGAGCAGGAAGCAGGCGTGCGGGTCGAGGGCGCCGCCGAGGTGGGCGGCGCGGTGGCGCACGCGCTTCACGAGCTCGGCGCTCCCGACCACCGCGCCGGCGACGAGGTCGGAGTGGCCGTTCAGGTACTTCGTGCAGCTGTGGAGCGCGAGGTCGAAGCCGAAGCGCACGGCCGGGAAGACGAGCGGCGACGCGAAGGTGTTGTCGATCAGGGAGAGGATCTTCTTCGCGCGCGCGAACTCGACCACCGCCGCGAGATCGGGCACGTGCATGAGCGGGTTGCTGATCGTCTCGACGTAGATCGCCTTCGTCTTCGGCGTCACCTTGGCCGCCCAGGTCGCCGGCGCGGCCGCGTCGATCGTCGTGGACTCGATGCCGAGCGCGCGCAGCTCCCCGCACGTCAGGTCGTGCGTCCCGCCGTAGAGGCTCTCCTGCACCAGCAGGTGGTCGCCCGGCGCGAGCACCGTGAGCAGCGTCGTCGCGATCGCCGCCATCCCGCTCGCGAGCACCAGCGCGTCCTCGGCGCCCTCGAGCGCGGCGAGCCGCGCGTGCAGCACGCGGTGGTTGGGGGTGTTGTTGAGCCGGATGTAGGGGAGGTCGAAGTAGTTGCTGGCCCCCTTCGGCTCGAACGTCGCCGACTGGAACACCGGCATCGTGATGGCGCCCTCGATGCGCGGGTGGGGTTCTCCCGCGTGGATCAGCGCGGTGTCGAATCGACGCATGGCGGTCTCCTCGGGAGCCGCGTGAAAGTAGCATCCGCCCGATGCGCCCCACGATCCTCCTCTTCGATCTCGACGGCACGCTCGTGTCGACCGGCGGCGCGGGCCGCCGCGCCATCGAACGCGCCTTCAACGTGCTCTTCGCCGACCGCGGCGGCTCGCGCGAGGCGTGCGGCCACTTCAGCTTCGCCGGCATGACCGATCGCGCGATCGCACGCGCCGGCCTCGCGGCGCTCGGGATCGAGCCGAGCGAGGACGCGATCGCGCGCGTGCTCGCGCGCTACGTCGAGCTGCTCGACGAGGAGCTCGCGCCGGCCGCGGCGCCGAAGTTCCGCGTGCTCTCCGGCGTGCCCGAGCTGCTCGACCGCGCCGCCGCGCGGCCCGAGGTCGCGATCGGGCTCGGCACCGGGAACGTGGTCGCCGGCGCGAGGAAGAAGCTCTCCGTCTGCGGCCTCTGGGAGCGCTTCCCCTTCGGCGGCTTCGCCGACGACAGCGAGGAGCGCCCCGAGCTGATCCTCGCCGGCGCGCGCCGCGGCGCGCAGCGCCTCGGCGCGCCGCTCGACCGCTGCCGCGTCGTCGTGATCGGCGATACTCCGCGGGATGTCGCGGCAGCGGCGGCGAACGGCTTCGACTCGCTCGCGGTCGCGACCGGTCAGCACCCGCTGGAGGAGCTCGCGACCGTCCGCGCGACGCTCGCCGTGGGCGACCTCTCCGACCCGCGCGTCGACGCGAGCCTCTTCCCGAGTTGACCGAGCGTCGCGCGCGTCGCTAACGCAGCTCCGCGCGGAAGGTCCAGGTCGAGCGGCCGACTCCCCGGATCGTCACCGCGTCGCTGCCGGTGCCGACCTTCACGTCGAGGGTGGTCGGGCCGGCGAGCGAGGCGCGCACGACGAGGGACTGCGCGGTCGTGACGGCGAGCTCGCCTTCGAGATCGGTGGTCGTCGTTCCGCCCGCCTCGGTCGCGCGGTTCGTTTCGAGGTGCGCCTTGGCGGCGAAGGTCGCGACGGCGACGCCGTCGAGCTCCTTCTGGCCGGTCAGCTCGAGCACGAGCGACTGCACCGTCCCTGGCTCCGCGAAGGTCGCGAGCATGCGCTGCGCGTCGGCGGCGGCGACCTCGACCTTCGCGCCGACCTCGAGGCGCTTCCCGGCGAGCGCCGCCGCGAGCGGCGAGCGGCCGAGCGCCCGCGCCGCGATCTCCTCGAGCGTCCGTTTCGCCTCGTCGTCGGGCGCCGGCGCGCCCTCGCTCGTGAACTTCCACGCCTCGGCGTCCCCGCCGCGCGCCGCGCTCCACTTCACGCCGGCCGCGGAGCTGTCCTGCTCCTGCTCGCCGAGCGGCGTGATCGCTTTCAAATGGACGCGCGTGACGTCGAGCGTCGCCGCCTGTGCGCCTTTCTCGTCGCATTCGGTGACGGCGACGGTCCAGGCGTGCTCGACGACGGTCGAGCTCTCGAGCTCCTGCTCGATGCCGCCCCCCTTCACGGTCGTCTTCAAGGTCGCGGCATTGCTGGAGGTCGCCGTGAACTTCGCGCCCTTCGCGAGGCGCGCGTCGCCGAATCGGACCCCCTCCGCCGCCTTTTCCTGCGCGACGAGCGCGACGGCCACGACGAACGCGATTCCCGTCTTCACGCCGCACCTCCCCGTCGCCGCAAGATCGCTTCTCGATAGAGCCGCTCGTACTCGCCCGCGAACCGATCCCACGACCAGTCGAGCCGCATCGCCTCGCGCTTCATCGCCTCGACGTGGGGGCGCCGGTCGTGCCAGGTCGACAGCGCCCACGCGCAGGTGTTGTAGAGCGAGGTCGGCGTCAGGTCGCCGAAGACGAAGCCGGTGCCGCTCCCCTTCTTCTCGTCGTAGCTGGTCACCGTGTCGAGCAGCCCGCCCGTCGCGCGCACGATCGGCAGCGTGCCGTAGCGCTGGCTGTACATCTGGTTCAGGCCGCACGGCTCGAAGCGCGACGGCATCACGAAGAAGTCGGAGCCCGCCTCGATCCGGTGCGAGCGCGCGTGGTCGAACGCGAACCAGGCGCGGAACTTCGCGGGATGGCGCGCGGCGAGCTCGCCGAGGAAGCGCGCCGCCTCGGGATCGCCCGAGCCGAGCAGGACGACCTGCAGGTCGAGCCCGAGCAGCCCGAGGAGCGCGTGCGCGAACGCGTCGATCCCCTTCTGGTAGGCGAGCCGCCCGACCCACCCGAAGAGGGGGACGTCGGCGCGCACCGGCAGCCCCGCCTCCTGCTGCAGCGCCGCCTTGCACTTCGCCTTGCCGGCGGGCCGCCGTACGTCGAAGCGCGCCGCGATGTGGGGGTCGGTCGCGGGGTTCCACTCCTCGACGTCGACGCCGTTCAGGATCCCGTGCAGGTCGGCGGCGCGCTCGCGCAGGACGCCGTCGAGGCCGCAGCCGAACTCGGGCGTCTTGATCTCGCGCGCGTAGTTCGGGCTCACCGTCGTGAGCAGCGTCGAATGCCAGAGGCCGCCCTTCATCAGGTTGAGCGTGCCGAAGTGCTCGAGGCCCTTCGCGTGGAGGTGCTCGGCGCCGAGGCCGGCGAGCCAGAGCTGGCGCGGGTCGAACTCGCCTTGGAAGGCGAGGTTGTGGATCGTGAAGAGCGACGCGCAGCCGTGCAGCGGCCGGCCCCACTCCACCGTGTTCAGGTAGACCGGGACGAGCGCCGCCTGCCAGTCGTGGGCGTGCACGACGTCGGGGAGCCAGTTCGAGGCGGTGCAGAGCTGCAGCGCGCCGCGCGACAGGAAGGCGAAGCGCTCGAGGTTGTCGCCGTACGCCGCGTCGGGCGACCCGTAGAGGTAGGGGCGGTCGAAGAAGCGGCGGTGCTCGAGGAAGGAGACGCGCACGTCGCTGCCCGGCAGCCGGCCGTGGCGCACCGCGGCGAACTCCGGCCCGTACCCCATCGGCACCGAGAGCACGCCGTCGAGGAGCTCGAAGGAGTCCCACGGCATGCCTTGATAGAGCGGCAGGACGACGCGCACGTCGTGGCCGCGGCGCGCGAGGTACTTGGGGAGCGCGCCGACCACGTCGCCGAGCCCGCCGGTCTTCGCGAACGGCGCGCACTCGGAGGCGACGAAGAGGATCCGCATCGGCCGCGCCGCGCCTACGTGCCGAGCCGCGTGAGCTTGAGCGACTCGGGCTTCACCTCGAGCCGCCCCTTCGAGGCGCGCAGCTCGACGACCAGCTCGACGTCGCGCTGCTCTTCGACGACCTCGAACTCGTACTGCACCGTCTTCCACGTCGCGGTGCCGTCGAGCCCGCCTTCGCGTCTGCCGCCGGAGATGCGCAGCCCCGCGCCCGCGCCCGGCGCGTCCTCCTCCGCGAGCGCCGCGACCTCCTTCACCTTGAGCGCGCCCGCAAGCCGATAGCGCCCCTTCGCGAGCAGGACCGCGCGCCGGAAGCCGGCGACACACTGGCCGGAAGCCCCGCACGCGACGAAGAAGCGGCGCTCGCCGTTCGCCTTCTCCTCGCCGACCTGCGCGTCCTCCGACTCCGACATCGGGTGCCACCCCTCGATGCGGACCGGCACGTTCTGCGAGAAGACGAGCGGCTTGGGGTCGGGCTGCGTGCGCTGCTCGCGGAGCGAGCGCTCGCGCTGCTCGACGAGGTTCTTCAGGTCGCGCACGCGCCCCTCGTAGGCGTGGGCGGCTTCCCGGTCGCTGGCGGAGAGGGCGTTGGCGACGCGGCGGCCCACCTCGTCGATCTTCTTGCCGAGCTTCGCCGCGTCGAACAGCGGCAGCAGCTCGCCGACGCGCTTGCGGAAGGCGGCGCGCCACTCCGGGTTCTTCATCATGGACGCCGCGACCAGCGCGGTCGGCGCGTCGAGGATCGAGGCGTTGGGGTCGCCCAGCACCTGGTCCATGCCGTGCGCGAGGAAGACCGCCTTGCCGCTCTTCGGCTCGAAGTAGACGCGGTAGTTGTTGTGGTTCTGGCTGTAGCCGTCCCAGTGGCCGAGCATCAGCTCCATCGCGACGAAGGTGAGGAACGCCTTCCCGTCGACCAACTCGTCGAGGCGCGCCCAGCGTTTCTTCAGATCGGGCTCGAGGCACGCCTCGCGCAGCGCCTTCAGGTCGGAGCGGTCGTCGGGCCCCTTGCCGCACTCCTTCTTCAGATCGGCGTCGAGATCCTGGCAGAAGCCGCCGTCGTAGAGGTTGCCTGCCGACTCCTTGAAGAAGCGCTTCACCAGCAGCTTGTCGAAGCCCTCCTTCAGGACGTAGAGACCGAGGTCGCGCTCGTTGAGCCAGACCCGGGCGTGGGTCACGCGCGGCGTCGCGACGCCGGCGGCGCGAAAGAGCTCGGAGCCGATCCATTCACGCAGCCAGGTGTCGTCCTGCACGCTGTTGTTCAAGTGGAACTTCGCGAGCCCGTGGAAGCGCGCGTCGTCGTCGTCCTTGTCGACCCGGAGCGTGAACGCCGGCTGGTCGTCGATCTCGCGGAAGCTGCCGGCGGAGCCCTTGAGCTTGATCGAGACGCCTTCGTAGACGGTCTTGTCGTTCTCCCGCACGCGGCAGTGGACGTATTCGCGCGCGTTCGTGCGCAGCTTCTGGACGTCCTCGGGCGCGAGCTCGAGCTTGAGCCGCGGGATCTCGCCCTTCTTGAAGAAGGCGTCGCTCGGGTCGGCGACGGCGCCCTTGCCGCCGTCCTGCAGGGCCGCGGCGGAGACCAGCACGGCGAGCGCGAGCGCCGCGACCACCATCGCTCACCCTTCTCCCAGTTCGACGTGCTGGACGCCCTCGAGGCCGTTCAGCTCGGAGACGAGCGCGGTCGGCTTCGCGTCGTCGCGCATCTCGAGGCGCCACGTGAGCTCGAGCGCGGCGCCCTGGCGCACCGTCGTCGTGCGCTTGAGCTGCCAGGAGGTCGCGTGCTTGCGCAGCGTGTCGCCCACGACGGTCTCGGGATCGCGCCCGCCGCCCAGCCGCACCACGAGCTGCTGCGCGACGAGGAATCCCGCCCTTCCGGCCGAGAGGAAGCCGAGCCCGAGCGCGACGACCGCGACGATCGGCACGCCGACGAGGGTCAGGATCCAGTTGCCCACGCCGATCGCCATCCCCGAGACGACCGCGAAGACCACGAACGCGGTGTCGCGCGTGTCCTCGAGGATCGTGCGGAAGCGGACGATCGCGAGCGCGCCGACCAGGCTGAAGGCGCGCGCCACGCTGTCGTCGACGACGAGCGCCGTCATCGCGACCAGCACCGTCAGCAGCACGAGCGTCGTCGCGTGGCGGTCGAGCGACGCGGGCGGGCGGCGCGTGCTGACGCGGTACGCCTTGGCGATCAGGAATCCGACCACGGCCGCCGCGCCGAGCCGCAGCGCGTAGCGGCCGAGCGCGTCCCACGTCCCGCCGTCAGCCATCGGTGCCATTCCTCGCCTCCACCAGCCCCGCAGCGACCGCCAGTCTGCGGTACTTCGAGAAGCTCGACGGCTCGAGCCCGAGCTGCGCGAGCAGCTGCTTGAAGAGGTGGGGGAGCGCGTCGCGGAACTTGAGCTCGCAGACGACGCGGTCGGGCAGCAGCGCGTGCGACGGCGCGCCGTTCGTGCCGAGCTCCCACGTGCGGCGCGCGGCGCCTTCGAGCGCGCGATCGAGCGTGAGCCGGAACGGGCCGTGGTCGCCGCTCCCGAGGAAGGCGGTGCGCCGGTAGGCGACGGCGCAGGTGGGCGCGAGGCCGAGGTCCGCCACCTCCTCGTCGAACCAGCGCGGCGCGCCGAGCCGCGCGATCTCCGGCAGGCCGACCCGCACCCGGCGCTTGTGGACGCGGTCGCCCGTGCGCACCTTCTTCTCGAGCCACGCGACGGGCTCGGCGCCGTAGCGGCGGATGCGGTACTTGGCGCCTTGCAGTTCAGGCGCCCTGTGGAAGACGGCAAAGTCGGGCGTGTCGAGGTAGAGCGTCGTCACGAAGTAGTCGCCGCTGCATGATGCGTCGCCGCCAGTGGCGGCGTGGGAGTCGCCGTGCGGGTCGGGGCGCAGCCCCGCGCGCGCCCACGCCGCGACGCGCGCCGCGACCTCGGGCGTGACGAGGAACTTCTGCTCGAAGGCCGCGGGCGGGACGGTGACGGCGTCGCCGTCCTCCCCGAAGAGCGCCGGCGAGAGGTCGCCGCTCATCCGGCGTAGACGCGCCAGTCCGCGTCGGCGAACAGGTTGTCCTTCGCCTCGAGCGCCTTCAGGTAGGGCTCGTCGATGCGGCCGTGCACGAGCTCGTCGTGGAGCTTCATGAAGCGCAGGATCGCCTCGTTGGTGCGGCGCGTCGCGTACGAGACGGTCGTGCCGGTCTTCATGATGAAGGCCCAGTCGCTCGACTGCGCGAGCAGGAGCTCGCGCACGCACTGCTTCAGCGCCCGCTCCTCGAGGGGACCCGGCGGCGTGCCGCCCGCCGCGAACTTGCGCGCGAGCGCGACCATCCGCTCCGCCGCCTCGTGCAGGTGGCGGTAGACCCAGGCGTTGCTCTCGTTCAGCCAGTACTCGTTGAAGCCCTTCGCGCCCCACGACGACGCGGACGGCGTCGCGACCTGGTTCTTGGGGTGGCGGTCGAGGTAGCCCGAGATCGTGATCGGCTCGACCGCGGGGTCGTCCCGGCTCTGGTCGAAGTGCATCTGCCGGAAGAGGTCGTCCAGGAACTGCACCCCTTCGAACCACCAGTGGCCGAAGAGCTCGGCGTCGAAGGGCGCGACGATCAGCGGCGGGCGGTCCATGGTCCCGCGCAACGATTCACTCTGGCGCCGGCGGCTCTCGCGGAAGTGGGTGGCGTGCAGCCCCGCCTTCCCGCGCGCGACCTCGGGGTCGTAGACCCACTTGTCGTGCAGCTGCGAGTGGGTGATCGCGTGGTACTTGAAGCCGGTGTAGAGGCGGTGGCCCTCGGGATGGATCCAGGGCCCGATCACGTCGAGCGGCAGGTCGAAGCCGATGTCGCGATAGAAGTCGCGGTACTGCGAATCGCCGGGGTAGCCCTCCTTGGCGCTCCAGACCTGGCGCGACGCCTCGTCGTCCCGGGCGATCGCGGCGACGCCGTCGTGGCAGTAGAGCGGCGCGTGGATGCCGAAGACCGGCGGGTGCTGCGCGTTGGTCAGCGCGTGCGAGTCGACGAAGAAGTAGCGGACCGCCGCCGCGCGCAGCAGCTCCTCGACGCCCGGGACGTAGCCGCATTCGCCCAGCCACATGCCCGGCGTGCGCCGCCCGAAGCAGCGCTCGTAGAGGTCGGCCGCGAGCTCGACCTGCGCGCGCATCGCCGGCCAGTTGCGGTCCATCAGGGGCAGGAAGGCGTGCGTCGCGTTCGAGGTGATCACCTCGAGCCCGGTACCGCCGTCCTGCAGCCGCCGGAACGCGCGGACGAGGTCGCCGTCGTGCGCGCGCCACGTCCCGCGCAGCGCGACGAAGCGGTCGCGGTACATGAGCGCGAGCTTCCCGTACCACGGCTCCTTCTTCGTGCGCTCGATCTCGCGCTCGCCCAGCGCGATCAGGTCGTCGAGGTGGTGCGCGATGCGCTGCTTCAGGAGGTCGTCGCGCAGCATGCAGAGCAGCGGCGCGGAGAGGCTCAGCGTGCAGCGGAACGGGACGCGGTCGGCGGCGAGCCCCTCGAAGACGCGCAGCAGCGGCAGGTAGGTGTCCGCCACCGCCTCGTAGAGCCACCGCTCCTCCATGACCGTCGCGTCCTCCGGATGGCGGAGGAACGGCAGGTGGGCGTGGAGGACGAGCGCGAGGTATCCGGTCGGCATTCCGCGACGATTTCCGGGGGCGGGAGAGCGAGCGGCGAATGGTAACGCGCGCGCCGACCGATGGCGCCGCCGCGCTCCGGCCGGTATTCCGACGCCCCGACCCGCTGCAAACGCGGGATTCCCGCGAGGTGGCCCGACCTTGAGGAAGAGAGCGTGGGCGGCGGCGCTCCTCGTCGCGGGGAGCGCGGCGCTCGGTGGAATCACGTGGTGGTTCCTCGCGGCACGGGACGCGCGCGACGAGTCGGAGCATCGGCCGGCCGCGCCCGCCCCGGTCCGCGGCGACGCGCCGGTCGCCGCCGAGTCGGCGGCCGCCGCCGCGAGCGCGACGCGCACGGAGAACCGGGATCTCGCGGCGCCGTCGCCCGCAGCGAATCGCGGCGCCGACGCATTCGCATCCGGCGCGACGAACTGGGACCAAGCGTCGAAGACGAGCGGGATCGAGCTCGAGGTGCTCGACGCGACGACGCGCGAGCGGCTGCGCGACGTCGTCGTCGAGCAGGGTGGCGAGAACTTCGAGGGCGCCACGAGCCGCGCGCCGCCGGGCGGCGGCCCGCACGCGCTCGAGATCGCGTGGGAGACCGATCGCGCACCCGTCGCGCGCGGTGACTCTCCGCTGAGGATCCAGTTGCCGGGCGCGATGCGCCGCGCGCGCGTCCGCTGGCTGATCGGCGCGCCGGGCTTCGCCACGGTCGCGCGCTGGTTCGACGTGACGCTCACGGGGTGGCGGCGCCACGTCGTCGTGCTCGCGCCGGGCGGCGCGCTCGAGGTCGTCGTGCGGGGGGACGGCTCGCGGCAGATCGGGAAGGTCGAGCTCTTCGACGGCGCGCGCGTCGCACGGAAGCTCGCCAGTGCGCAGGAGCTCCCGCGCGGGAGCGAGCCGCGGCTCGCCGCGCTCGCCGCAGACGCCGAGCGTGCGGTGGTGCAGCTGCGCCGGCTCGGGGCCGACGGTTCGTTCGCCTTCGAGTTCGGACCCGAGTCGTCGAGCGCCGAGCGGCGGATCGAAGGGCTTTCATGCGGCGATTGGCTCGCGCTCGTCTCGTACGGCACGAAGGACGGCCTGCCGCAGCATCTCGTCGGCCGCGCGCGCGTCGATGGCCGAGGCGCACCGCCGCGGCTCGAGTTCGACCTCGCGGCCGTGCCGCCGCCGCCTTATGCGCCGTTCACCGGCACCGTGCGATTCGCCGCGGGCTGGAGCGACGGCGAGCTCGCGGCCGCGCGCAACCTCCTGTTCACGGCGCTCGACCTCGACGCGGAGTGGAGGTTCTTCGGCGACTTCGACGCGCCGCTCGAGCCGACGGCGGAGGAGCATGTGCTGCGGTTCGCGGCAGGCTGGCACCGCGCCGGGCGTCATTCGGCGCGGATCCCCGGCTTGCCGGCGGTCTTCGCGGTCGACGTGGCGGGCGTCGCGCGCGGACCTCCCGACGTGAACGCGGCGGCGGAGATGCCGGCCGCGCCTCCGATCGAGCTCTTCGTCGACGAGCCGGCCGCGGTCGTCGTGCGCGTGGCCGATGCGGCCGGCGCCGCTCCGCCCGATCTCGCGCTGCTCCGCTTCGTCGGCGGCCCGCCCGACCGCCGTCACGACGACGCCTTCGCGCGCATCGCGACGCAGGTCGACGGCTCCGCCCGTCTGCCGCGAGTACCGCGCGGCGCGTTCCACGTCGAGATCG
>DASRRB010000133.1:0-8585 GCA_035695985.1 Planctomycetota bacterium
GTGCGCGAGCAGGCCGAGCGCGACGGCGTCGTCGCCGCCGGCCCCGTCCGACTCGTCGTCGAACCAGCGCGTCGCGATCCCGGCGCGCGCGAGCTGCGCCGCGAGCAGCTCGAGCGGCACGCGCCGCGGCGCGAGCACGCCGACGTCGCGCAGGCTCCGCTCGCGCCGCCACCGCTCGATCTCGGCGACCGCCGCGGCGAGCTCCTGCTCGACGCCCTGCGCCAGCAGGAGGCGCGGCTTCGCGCCCTCGAGCGTCCCGGGGTGGATCGTCGCGAGATCGGCGTCGCCCGCGTTCTTCTTGCGGAGCACGTGCAGCGCGGCGGCGTGGACCGGCGCCGGCCCGCGCAGCATGCGCGGCAGCGCTTCCGTCCGATCCAGGCGAGCGAGGCCGAGCTCGTGCAGCGTCGCCGCGAGCGGGTCGAACTTCTGCTCGAGCGCGGAAAAGAGCGTCAGGCTGCCGGCGGCGGCCAGCGTGCGCACGAGCTTCAGCTCGACCGGCGCGAGCCGGTGCGCGTCGTCGACGACGACGTGGTCGTAGGGGTGGTTGCGGACGGTCGCGATGCGGGCGAGCGCGCGCGGGACGAGGGCGTGCGCCGGCTCGCGGCCGAGCGCGCGCGCCAGCGCCCGGAACGTCTCGAAGACGCTCCAGATCGTGCGGCGCGACTCCTCGTCGAGCGAGCTGCCGCGCCCTTCGCGGTCGATCGCGCCGTACTGCTCGAAGCGCTCGACGCCGAGCGCCAGGATCATCGTGGCGATCTCGCTCGTGAAGAAGAGCAGCGTTCTCCGAAGCAGGGTCCGTCTCGAGGTCCGGCGCACCAGGTCGAGTGCCTCGCCCACGAGCCGCGCGAAGGTCGCGTCGTCGAGCGGCGGCGGGGTGTCGCTCTCGCCCAGGATCGCGCGGCACCACGACGCCGGCGCCCCGACCTCGACCTGCTTCGCGCGGCCGTCGTCGCGCGTCCGCAGCGAATCGGCGAACGCCTGCGCGAGCGCCGGCGTGCGCGCGAGCAGGAGCACGCGCGGGCTCCCGTGCAGGAGAGGCTGGCGCGCGAGGTGGAGCGCGCGCTCGAGCGCGACGAAGCTCTTGCCGCTGCCCGCCGCGCCGCGCACCAGGAACTGCCCCTCGGTGGGGAGGTGGATCAGCGGCGCTTGCGTCGGCGTCGGGGCGCGCATCATGGGAGGGCTTCCCGACGACGCGAGACGAGAACGAATGGTGGGTAGGGTCGGAGTTGAACCAACGACACCCGCATTTTCAGTGCGGTGCTCTACCAACTGAGCTACCTACCCGCCCCCCGGGAATCCCGGGGTCCGCCGCCCGCTTGGACGGGCGGAAGAGGGGCGGGATCGTAGGGGCGCTGCGCGGCATCGTCAACGAGCGAAGGCGCGCCTGCGTCACGCCGGATTGCGCCGGAAGAACTCCTCGGCGGTCGCGCGATCGCTCGCGATCTGGCGCACCAGCTCGTCGATCGAGGCGAACTTCCGCTCCTCGCGCAGCCGCTTGAGGAAGACCACCTCGAGCCGCTCTCCGTAGAGATCCCCCGAGTAATCGAGCAGGTGGACCTCGACCAGCGGCGGCGCGTCGCGGTGGAAGGTGGGGCGCCGGCCGATGTTGCAGACGGCCCCGTGGCGCCGCTCCCCGTGCAGCGCGAGCCCGATGTAGACGCCCTCGCCCGGATGGCACTCGCTCTCGGCGTCGAGGTTGGCGGTCGGGAAGCCGAGCTGCTTGCCGCGTCCGTCGCCCCGCACGACCGTGCCGAGCACCGACGGCGCGCGGCCGAGCAGGCGGGCCACGGCGTCGAGGTCGCTCTTGCGCAGGAGTTCGCGGATGCGCGTGCTCGAGACCACCTCGCCGTCGATCGCGATCTGGCCGACCGAGACGACCTCGAAGCCGTGCCGGGCGCCGAGCTCGCGCAGGCGCTTCGCGTCGCCGCCGCGGTCGCGGCCGACCGCCGTGTCGTGGCCGAGCACGACGCCGTGCACGCGCAGGCTCCCGACCAGGATGCGCGCGACGAACTCCTCCGCGGGCAGCTGGCGCAGCGCCTCGTCGAAGCGCAGCACGAGCGCCGCGTCGACGCCGGCGCGCTCGACCTCGCGCAGCCGGTGGTCGAGCGAGAGCAGCGGCTCGGGCGCGCGGCCGTGCACGATCAGGTCGGGGTGGACGCCGAAGGTGACGAGGACGGCGGGGCGCCGCTCGGTGCGAGCCCACGCGAGCGCGCGGTCGAGGATCGCGCGGTGGCCGAGGTGCAGCCCGTCGAAGACGCCGATCGTCGCGATGCAGCCCGACCAGCCCGGGAGCGGCTCGCCGACGCGGTATTCGAGGATCCGTTCCATGGGGACCGGCGCCGCGAGGCGCTCACGCCGCGTCCGCGTCGTGCTCGTCGTCCGGCTCGTCTTCCGGCGGGTGCTTGCGGCGGTACTTCTGGCGCAGCTCGTCGAGCTCGGCGGCGAAGGTGATCCGGTCGCCCTCCGTCATGCGGTGCCAGAGGAGGACGTTCTCCAGGTGGTCGAGCTCGTGCTGGAAGATGCGCGCCTTCCAGTCGAGCCACTTCTCCGAATGCGGCGCGCCGTCGAGGTCGGTCCACTCGATCGCGACCTCGCGGCCGCGGTCGACCTCGATGTGGATCTCGGGGAAGCTGAGGCACCCCTCCTCGCCGCGCACGCGCCCCTTGCGCGCGACCATCCGCGGGTTGACCAGGACGACCTCGTCCTCGGGGCGCTTGGGGTCGCCCGTCGGGTTCATGACGAAGAGGCGGACGCTCCAGCCGACCTGCGGCGCGGCGAGACCGACGCCGCGGTCGTCGTACATGACCCGGAACATCTCCCGTACGCGCTCGCGGATCGCGGGCGTGATCACGCCGACCGGCGCGGTCTTCTGCATGAGCCGGGGGTCGGGGAAGAGGACGACTTCGAGCTTCGGGGCCATGGGACGGGACCGGTCTCGCGGTTCTGGGTCGCACGTACGGCGAATCGCCGATTCAGGGCGGTCTACGTTAGCGAAGCGCCCCGGACACGAATTGACACCCTCCGGGGCTCCGCCTAGGCTCCGCGACCCTTTTTCCCGGGCCGGGGCCGTGCGGAGCGCGGCCCGTCGAGGGTGCATGGACGTCAGTGGTCACATCGCCAAGGCGGACGAAGCGCTTCGCAAGAAGAACTTCGACTACGCCGTCAACCTGCTCGAGCAGGTGATCTCGCTCCAGCCCGACCAGGGCGTCGCCCGCCGCAAGTGGTGCGAGGCGCTGCGGGCGAAGGCGGGGCGGAAGGCGACGCCGGGGTGGCTCGCGAAGCTCGGCGGGTCGCCCCACAGGCTGTCGGCGGCGATGAGCGGGCTGGCCAAGAGCCCCGGGGCGAAGGCGCGCGCGCTCGAGAAGTACGTCGCGCAGGATCCGATGAACGACGACGCCTGGATCGACCTCGGCGACGCGCTGCTCGCGGCCGGCTTCGCCGACGCGGCCGCGTCGGTCTTCGAGACGCTCGGCGAGGCGCAGCCCAAGCTCGCGACGGCGTGGAAGCGCGCCGCCACCAGCCACGGGCAGCGCCAGCGCTTCGACGAGGCGCTCGCCTGCCTCGAGAAGGCGATCGCCGCCGACCCCAAGGACGCCGAGGCGGAGCGGATGAGGAAGAACCTCTCCGCCGACCTCACGCTCAAGCGCGGCGCCTACGAGCGCGCCGGCTCGTCGCGCGAGCTCGTGAAGGACGTCGCGACGCAGGAGCGGCTCGAACGCGATTCGCGCATCCACAAGACCGGGGACGACCTCGCGCGCGAGTCGAAGGAGCTGAAGGACAAGCTCCAGGCCAACGCGAAGGACGGGCGGGCGCGCCGCCGCCTCGCCGAGATCCTCGTGAAGCAGGAGCAGTACGGCGAGGCCGAGCAGCTCCTGCAGACCGGCCTCGCGACCGACGAGAACGCGGGCGAGCTGCGCGACCGCATCGGCGACCTGAAGCTCGCCGAGATCGACCGCGAGATCGGCAAGCTCACCGCGCGCGCCGCCGGCGACCCCAATCCGAACCTGAAGGACGACCTCGAGCTGCTGAAGGGCGACCGCGCGAAGCAGGAGCTCGCCGAGTTCCGGCGGCGCGCCGCGGAGCGGCCGACCGACTTCGCGCTGCAGTACCAGCTCGGGCGCGCGCTCGTCGACGCAAGCGAATTCGACGAGGCGATCGGCGCGTTCCAGAAGTCGGTCAAGGACCCCAAGACCCGGCTCGACTCGCTGCTCAAGCTCGGCGCGTGCTTCCAGAGGAAGGGGCTGCTCGACCTCGCGGAGAAGCAGCTCAAGACGGCGCTCGAGGAGTCGGCGCCGGCGAGCGAGCGCGGCAAGTCGATCCTGTACAATCTCGGCCTCATCGCGGAGCAGGCAGGGCGCAAGAGCGACGCGTTCACGTGGTTCTCGCGCATCTACGAAGCCGACATCGCCTATCGCGACGTCGCCAAGAAGATCGAAGCCCTGCGCTCCTGAAGTCCGGCACGGAGTCACGAGGAACGAAATGGCGCACACCGAATCGGCCAAGAAGAACTACCGCAAGATGCTGAAGCGTCGCGCGCGCAACGTCGCCGCGTCGTCGCGCTTCAAGTCCGACATGAAGAAGGTCCTCGCGGCGGTCGCGGAGAAGGACGTCGCGAAGGCGCAGAAGCTCCTGGCCGAGGCGATGAAGTCGATCGACAAGGCGGCGAAGACGGGCGTGATCCACAAGAACACGGCGTCGAACAAGAAGTCCCGCCTGCAGCGCAGCATCAACCGCCTGCAGCCGAAGCCGGCCTGAACCGCGGGCGGTCCGCGCCGCGCGCCGTCGTCCGGGCTCAGAGCGTCGCGCGCAGCAGCTTCTTCGCGATCTCGGCCAGGGCCGCCGGTTCCGCGGCGAGGTGGATCGTCGTCTGGACCTGCGTCACGCTGCTCTTCGGCGCGGCGCCGAGCGCCGGGCCGATCGACTCGAGCTCGAAGAAGCGCGGCTCCTCGCCGTGGTTGTAGCTGGTCGCCACGTCGCCCGACTTCGCGCGCGGATTGGGGACGGTCCAGTTGCAGTCGGGCACGACCGCGCCGGCCGGCGGCAGCGAGTGGTTCACCAGCGTGAGCACCTTGTGCTGCGCATCCCACGCGCCGAGCCAGCCGAGCGCGCCCGCGGCGGAGACGCCGATCTTCGAGCGCAGCTGCGCGTCGCCCTTGAAGCGCGCGACGCCGCCGTCGCCTTCGGGCACGAGCGCGAGGCGGTCGGGCGGCACGACGCCGAAGTAGTCCTTCTTGATCACGCCCTCGGCGCCCTGGTAGGGCAGGAGCACGGTCGTCTTGGGGGACGGCCGGAACTGGCCGAGGACCCACGGCGCGACCAGCGCGTCGGCCGGCAGCGCCACCTTCGCCTCGTTCGTGACCTTGTTCGTGGTCCGGAACGCGACGAACTTCGCCCCCTCCGGAAGCGCGGCGCCGAGCACCCTCTCGAGCTCGTCCTTGGCGAGCGCCTCGACCTTGCGGTCGATCGTGAGATCGAAGGCGACGCCCTCCACGTTCTTGAGCGCGATCCGTTCGTGGAACGAGATCGACGCGGCGTCCTGTCCCGTCGGCGTGCGCACGCCCCCGTCCATCGCGGGCGGCACGTACCAGTTCGCGAGCTCCTGCTTCGCGCCCGGGTCGAAGAAGAGGCCGTACGGCCCGCCCTCCGGCGCGAGCCAGAGACGGTCCTCGCCGCCGTAGTTGCTGAAACCGCGTGCGACGGGCGGCCGCGTGATCGCCTCGCGGTTCACGAGGCCGAAGCCGGGCTCGTTGTCGGAGAAGGCGCTCGTCATGACGCGGCCGGACAGCTTCGGCGACACCACGACCTTGCCGCCGCCGGGTGCCTCGAGGACGACGGCGTCGGCGAAATCCTTCAGGAACTGGACGTCGCGCGCGAAGACGGCGTCGGGGCGCGGCGGCCCGGTCTGCGCCGCTGCGGGGAGCGCGAGTGCGCCGAGCGCGAGCGTCGCGCCGAGGCGCGCCTCGATCGGCGCGCGGCGCGGCATCCGGTCCGTCATCTCCGATCTCCTCGAGAGCCGGGATCGGCGGGAGCGCCGTCCGCGGAGCCGCGGAACCATAGACGCCGACGGCAAGAAATTCCGGGAATGCCAGCGGCACGGCGAGTTTGGCGCGGGCCTGGAGCGGCGGGCCGGGCTACTTTGTGACGGTCGCCCCCGAGACGAGCCGCGATCGATACTCGATCCCGCTCTTGCGCTCTCCTGAGTACTCGACGTGATCGCCGAGCCGCTGCCTGCCGGCGGAGGACCGACGATCGGGAAAGGGAACGACCATGCTGCTCGTGCACCAGTTGCTGTCCGGCCGCCCGCCGCCCCACCTGATGTCGTGCGACTTCACCGCGCGCGAAGCCGCGCTGTTCCTGCGCGAGAAGCGCATCGGCGGCGCGCCCGTCGTGAGGGACGGCCTGCTCATCGGATTCTGCTCCGAGCGCGACCTCGTCTTCCGCGTGCTCGCGCAGTCGCTCGATCCCGACCTCACCAGCGTCTGCGACGTGATGACGACCGACGTCGTGACCGCGACGCCGAACGACCCGATCGACCTGTGCGAGGAGAAGCTGCGCTCGGCGCACTGCCGCCACCTCCCGGTCGTGATCAACCGGCGCGTCATCGGCTGCCTGTCGATGCGCGAGTTCCTCGCCTCCGACCTGCGGGAGCGTGAAGAACAGCTCCAGGCGCTCCACGAGTACATCCGCTCCGCCGGAGCCTGACGGGCGCGCGCCGCTCGCCCGCGGGCGCTCCGCTCCCGCGCGCGCCGGCGAAAAAAGTTCTCAAGTCGCCGCCCTCCCCGGTCGATGGCAAGGGGGCCGCCCCGAAACCCTTTCGCGGTTCCGGCGCGGCCGACGGAGAGCGCTCCATCCGGAGCCGGCTCCCAGGGGAGACGCCATCCATGTCCACCGGTTTCGGTGAATTCCTCGTGCTGCGCCGGCTGCTGACGCCGCGCGCCGTCCTGAACGTCCTGAAGCACCAGGCGCGCGCGCGCCCCCACATCGGCGAGCTCGCCGTGCACAAGGGCTGGCTCACCTGGGGCCAGGTGCTCGGGATCGTGAGCCTCGCGGAGCGCATGCAGCAGCGATTCGGGGAGACGGCGGAGAAGGAGGGGCTGCTCAAGACGGCGCAGATCGAGCTCTTGCTGACGGAGCAGGAGGCGGCGACGCCGTCGCTCGCCGACTGCATCGTCGACCTCGGCTTCATCGACCGCCACGTCCTCGAGCGCGAGCTCCTCAACTTCGAGGCGACGCTGAAGCTCGTGCGCAAGCCCGTCTCCGCGCCGGCGGAGAGCGCCTCGTTCGAGTTCTGAGCCGCGCGGACCTCCCCGGAAACGAACGAGCCCGCGAGGGGTCGCCTCGCGGGCTCGTCTGCTTTCGATCCGTGCGCGCGCGGCGCGCTCAGTCCATGTCCATCCCGCCGCCCATGCCGCCCGGCGCACCGGCCTTCGCGGACTTCGGCTCCGGGATCTCGGAGATCAGGGCGTCCGTCGTGAGCAGCAGGACCGCGACCGAGGCCGCGTTCTGCAGGGCGCTGCGCACGACCTTGGCCGGGTCGATCACGCCGAACTTCACCATGTCGCCGTACTCGCGGCGCGCGGCGTCGAAGCCGTGGTTGCCCGACGCCTCCTTCACCTTCGACACCACGATCGAGCCGTCCATGCCGGCGTTGTCGGCGATGTAGCGCAGCGGCAGCTCGACCGCGCGCCGGATGATGTCGACGCCGAGCTTCTCCTCGTCCTTCGCGCCGACCTTGTCGAGCGTCGCGGCCGCGCGCAGCAGCGCGACTCCGCCGCCCGGCAGGATGCCCTCCTCGACGGCGGCGCGCGTGGCGTGCAGCGCGTCCTCGACGCGCGCCTTCTTCTCCTTCATCTCGCTCTCGGTGGCCGCGCCGACGTTGATCTCGGCGACGCCGCCCGCGAGCTTCGCGAGCCGCTCCTGGAGCTTCTCCTTGTCGTAGTCCGACGTGGTCTTGTCGATCTCGGCCTTGATCTGCGCGATGCGGCCCTTGATCGACTCCTTCTTGCCCGCGCCCTCGATGATCGTCGTGTTGTCCTTGTCGATCGTGATCTTCTTCGCGCGGCCGAGGTCGGTGATCGGCAGGTTCTCGAGGTTGATGCCGAGGTCCTCGAAGATCGCGCGGCCGCCGGTCAGCACCGCGATGTCCTCGAGCATCGCCTTGCGGCGGTCCCCGAAGCCCGGCGCCTTCACCGCGCAGCAGCTGAAGATGCCGCGCAGCTTGTTCACGACCAGCGTCGCGAGCGCCTCGCCCTCGACGTCCTCGCTGATGACGACGAGCGGCTTGCCCGCCTGCGCGACTTTCTCGAGGACCGGGACGAGGTCCTTCACCGACGAGATCTTCTTCTCGTGGATGAGGATGAAGCAGTCCTCGAGGACCACCTCCATCTTCTCGACGTTCGTGACGAAGTGCGGCGAGATGTAGCCCTTGTCGAACTGCATGCCCTCGACCCACTCGATGGTGGTGTCGAAGCCCTTGCCCTCTTCGACGGTGATCACGCCGTCTTTGCCGACCTTCTCCATCGCCTCGGCGATCTTGGTGCCGATCCCCGTGTCGCCGTTGGCGGCGATGGTGCCGACCTTCTCGA
>DASRRB010000134.1:0-3138 GCA_035695985.1 Planctomycetota bacterium
TCGTCGCCGAGCGCGCGCGGATCGGTGTCGTGCGTGAAGAGGCCTTCGTGGCGCGCGGCGAGGTCCTTGCCGGCCGGCGCCTTCGCGCCGCCGCCGACGATCGCGCCCGGATCGAGCTGCTCGGCCGCGGTCACCTCGATCGGCAGCGCCTCGGTGCGCCGCGTGACGTAGCGCTCGCTCGCCACGTCGAAGAAGGAGAAGGGGACGGGCGGCACCGCCTTCACGGTCGCCGCGAGCGGCCGCACGCTCCAGGTGAAGAGGCGGGCGCCCCCTTTCGTCTCCGCGGTCGCCTCGTAGACGCGGAACGCGCCGGAGAACTCGGGCAGCGCGGAGAGATCGGGCGGCGCGAGGCTCTCGAGGTTGCCGGTGCCGGTGACCTCGACCGTGAGCGTCAGCGGGTCGCCCACGTGCGCGCGCGTCGGCGTGACCGACGCCTTCACCTCGAACCGGCCGAAGCCGCCGGAGTAGCCGGGCGGCCGCCCCTCCGCGGGCGCCTCCTTCACCTCGAGCTCGACGGCGCGCGCGACGGCGAAGATCGGCGTGCGCGTCACGCTGAGGGTCTGGTCGCGCCGGTCGTAGCCGTCGACGAAGTACCCCTTCAAGGTCACCGGGCCGAACGAGTACCGGCCGACGCGCTGCGGCGTGACGGTGCGGTCGAGCTCGTAGACGAAGTAGCGCTCGGCGCGGCCTTTCAATGCGGCGACGCCGGCGACGTCCTCCTCCCTGGCCGGCCGCCCCTTCAGGTCGAACACCTCGGCGCGCTGCGTCGCGAAGAGGTCGTCGAAGGGCAGCCCGCTCCGCTGCACGTAGTCGTTCACGCCGAAGCCTGGCGCGCCGCGCCGCGCGACGACGAGGGGCGAGAGCCAATCGGTCTTGCTCGCGCCGGAGAAGCCATCGGGCGGATCGGCCCACGGCACGCGCAGCATCGGGATCAGCGGCTGGCGGTTGCGGCAGAGCGGGCCGATCGGGTCGGCGTCGTCCTCGCTCGGCGCCTCGGGCGGCAGCTTCTTCACGAAGACGCGCAGCTTCACGGCGACCGGCTGGAGCGGGTAGGTCGACGCGGGCGTGAGCTCGATCCGCAGCAGCGCGACGTCCTGCGCGTCGGGCGGCAGCACCTCGAGCGTGAGCGCCTGGCCCTCGAGCTTGCGCGCGCCCGCCTTCACCGTCGGCGCCGGGAGCTCGAGCCGGCCGCTGCGCTTCGGCGTGACGAGGTAGCGGTATTCCGTCCCGACCTGGTCGTCGCGCACCATGCGGCCGTTCACGATCTGGATCGAGCTCGAGTTCGTGCTGCGCGGCCCGAGGTCCTTCACGTCGAAGTCGGTGTGCAGCGCGGAGAGGTCGGGCGCCTCGCTGTCGTCGACGTCGCGGGCGAAGACGACGTAGGAGATCGACTCGCCCTCGTAGCAGCGGTCGCGCTCGAGCCGGCACTCGATGCGCGGCGTCGCCTGCCGCGCGCAGACGCGTGCAGACGCGACCGCGGCGGCGACCGGTGCGAACAGCGCGAGCGACGCGAGCAGCGCGACGGATCGGCGCGCTCGACGGCGGCTACCAGTCACGGTCGACCCTCACCGGGACGAGGATGCTCTCCTCGGCGTCGCGCTTCTCCTGCTGCTTCTGCTTCGCGCGTTCGGCGGCGCGGCGCAGGAGCGCCTGGACCTGGTCGGGCGACATCTCCGGCGACTTCCCGCGGTCCTTCGGCGGGGCGTTGTCCTTCCCGTCCTTCTCGTCTTTCTTCTCCGGGTCCTTCTTCGAGTCGTCGCCCTTCGGCTCGTCCTTCTGGTCGTTCTTGTCGTCGCCCGGCTTCTTCTCGTCGTTCTTGTCCTGGTTCGAGTCCTGGGGCTGCTTCGGGAAGAGCTTCTCGAGCTCCTCGAGCAGGGCGAGCGCCTCCTTCTCGCTCGTGAGCGACGCCGCGAAGTCGGGCGTCGCGAGCGCCTTCTGCGCCGCGCGCGCGAGGTCGGCGACCTGCGGCGCGACTTCGACGGTGCGCGCGAGCGCCTTCTTCAGGAGCTCGGGGTCGGGCGGCGCCGGCGGCGCCGGCGGGCCGTTCGGATCGGGCGGGGGATTCGGCGTCGGAGCCGGCGGCGGCGCGGCGGGGGGCGGCTGCTTCTCGAGTGCTTCGAGCTGCTGCTGCGCCTTCGGTCCGAGCACCTCGGCCGTCTGCGCGAGCCGCTCGTCGCTCTCCGCGAGCCGCGGCGCCGCGGCCCGTTTCGTCGCCTCGTCCGGCGGCGCCGCGGCCGGCGCGGCCACGTCGGCCGTCGGCACGAGCGGCTCGTTCGTCGCCACGACGTCCTTCGCGAGCCTCACTCCGCGCGCGAGCGTCGCCTCGGTGCTCGACAGCGAGAGCCAGAGCTGGTCGAGCGGCCGCTGCGCCTCCTTGCCCTGCGCGTCGGCCTCGTCGAAGCGGGCGGCGTCGAGCGCCGTCGCCGCCTTCGTCATCGCCTGCCCCGAGCTCTCCGCCGCCTGCACGAGCGACTCGACGATCTTCTCGACCTGCTTGGGATCGGGCGCGCTGGGCGGCGCACCGCCACTCGCGTTCGGCGGCGCCGCGCCGCCCAGCATCTTCTGCACCTCGTCGACGAGCTTCTTCTGGAGCGGCGGGACCTCGTCTTTCAGGTCGCGCTGCCGCGACGCGAGCGCCTCGACCGCCGCTCGACGCAGCGGCGAATCGGCTTCGTTCGCGAGCGCGCGCGCCGCGGCGCGGACGGCCGCCTCCTGCTCGAAGAGCCATTCGAGATCCTGCAGGGCGTTCCGCTTCGCCCGTTCCTTCTCGCGGTCGCGCTTCGCCCAGAGCTCCTGCATGCCCTTGAGCCAGACGCGCAGGCTCTCGATCCGCTGGCGCGCCGCGGCGTCGGCGGGCACTGCCTCGAGGCAGGTCCGGAAGTGGCGGATCGCCTCCTCGACGCGCGCGACCGCGTCCTTGCGCATCTCGGGCTCGGCCTCTTCGGGCTGGTCGCCGAGCGCGACCTGGGCGCGCCGGACCGCCAGCGCGCCGAGATTGAACTGCGCCTTCCTCGCGACGACAACGTCGGCCGCGGCGGCGGCCGCGAGGTAGTCGGCGCGCGCGCCGTCGAAGTCGAGCTTGCGCTCCTTCACGAGGCCGCGGTCGTAGAGGACGCGCGCGTCACCCGGCGCGGTCGC
>DASRRB010000135.1:0-6302 GCA_035695985.1 Planctomycetota bacterium
GGTCGAGTGGAAGCAGGACGAGCACCGCATCCGCGTCACGCTGCCGGCGCCCGCGGTGTACGGCGCGAAGGCCGCGATCGAGATCGACTACGCCGTCGAGAAGCCCAAGCGCGGGCTCTGGTTCATCCATCCGACCCCGGAGGAGCCCGGCCTTCTCGACGAGATCTGGAGCCAGGGCGAGTCGGAGGACACGCGCCACTGGATCCCGACCTGGGACTACCCGAGCGACCGCACCGCCTTCGAGGGCGAGTTCACCGTGCGCGACGGGCTGACCGTCGTGAGCAACGGCAAGCTGGTCGAGAAGAAGGCGCTCGGCGACGGCTGGACCACCTGGCGCTGGTCGATCGACTTCCCCTTCGCGACCTACCTGATCTCGCTCTGCGTCGGCCACTACGAGCGGTGGGCCGACGACTGGCACGGCATCCCGGTCGAGTACTACGTCCAGCAGGGGATCGGCGAGGCGAAGGCGCGCCGCAGCTTCGGCCAGACGCCCGACGCGCTCGAGTTCTTCTCGACGAAGATCGGCGTGCCCTACCCCTACGCCAAGTACGCGCAGACCTGCGTGCAGCACTTCATCGCCGGCGGCATGGAGAACATCTCCGCCACGACGCAGAGCGACAGCACGCTGCACGACGAGCGCGAGCACCTCGACCGCGACTCGCAGGGCCTGATGGCCCACGAGCTCGCCCACCAGTGGTTCGGCGACTACCTGACCTGCCGGACGTGGCGCCACCTCTGGCTGAACGAGGGCTTCGCCAACTACTTCGAGGCGCTCTACCGCCGCCAGTCGCGCGGCGAGGACGACTACCGCCTCGAGATGAGGAACGAGGTGCGCTCCGCCGCCTCCAGCATGAACCGCGGCGCGCCGCGCCCGCTGGTCGAGAGCTTCTTCAACCGCGCGCCCGACGGCGACGGCAACAACGCCGTCTACGTCCGCGGCAGCTCGACGCTCCGCATGATCCACGCGCAGCTCGGCGACGAGCTCTGGTGGAAGGCGATCCACCACTACGTCACGAAGCACGCCGGCCAGCTCGTCGACAGCCGGGACTTCGAGGACTCGATCGAGGAGGCGACCGGCAAGAATCTCCACTGGCTCTTCGAGGAGTACTGCTACCTCGGCGGCCACCCGAAGTTCGCGATCACGCAGGCGTACGACGGCGACAAGAAGGAAGTGGTCTTGCAGGTGAAGCAGACGCAGGACACCACCAACATGGTGCCGGTCTTCGTCTACCCCGTGCCGATCGAGGTGGTCTGCAAGGAGGGCCGGGCGACGCACACGGTGTGGGTGCGGACGAAGGAGCAGGAGATCCGCCTGCCGGCGCCGAGCGCGCCGCTCATGGTCGCCTTCGACTCGGGCAACGCGATGTTGAAGGAGGTCGAATTCAAGAAGGGCGCGGCGGAGCTCGCCTTCATCGCGCAGGGCGGCGACCCCGACGTCGTCGCGCGCCTCACGGCGGTGGAACAGCTCGGCGAGGTCGCCGATGCCGACAAGGAGCTCGCCAGGAAGACGCTCGCGAGCGTGCTCACCGGCAAGGACCACCGCGACGTGCGCGCGGCGGCGGCCGACGGCGTCGGCAAGCTCGGCGGCGCGACCGCCGGCGCCGCGCTGAGCGCGGGCGTGAAGGACCCCGAGTCGCGCGTGCGGCGCGCCTGCGTCGCGGCGCTCGGCCGGGTCGTCAAGGATCTCGGCGACTCGAAGGAGGCGGTGACGCAGGCGGTCGCCGACGCGCTCCGCACCGACCTCTCCTACAACGTGCAGCAGGCGGCGTGCGACACGCTCGGCAAGCTCGGCGGCGATCCGGCGGTCGTCGCCCTGCGCGCGGCCACCGACTTCCCGTCGCCGAACGACCGCGTCGGCAGCTCGGCGATCCGCGCCCGGCTCGCGCTGCAGGACGGCATGGCGGTCGACGAGGTCTTCAAGATGGTCGGGCGCGGCGGCGACCCCAAGCGGCGCGCGCTCGGTCTGGCGTCGATCGGCGGGTTGAGCGACGCGCAGCTCGGCCCGCGGCGCGAGGAGGCGATCGCGCTCCTGATCGACGCGGCGCAGCGCGAGGACGCCGGCGCCCGCTCCGCGATCCAGGCCCTCGGCGAGCTCAAGGCCGTCGAGGCCGAGGAGACGCTGAAGAAGCTGGCCGAGCGGCAGAACGGCCCGCGCTTCGTCGCCTTCGCGGCGCGCAACTCCCTGCGCCAGATCGACGAGGCGAAGAAGAAGGCGGCCGCCGACCTCGCCGCCGCGACGACGCCCGTCAAACCGGCGCCGACGCCCGAAGAGCTCGCCAGGACGGTCGGCGAGCTCCAGAAGCAGATCGACGCGCTCCGCACGGAGCTCGACGGAATGAAGAAGGCGGCGCCCGCCGCCCCCAAGGCCACGACGAGTCCGGCCCCGGCCCCCGGCCCGGCGACCCCCGCGGGTCCGCCGCCCTCCGGAGCGGCCCCCGGCACGAACCCGCCCGCCCCCGCGGCGGGCGGCGGCCGGTGACCCCCGAGGAAGGCATGCCGACCCAGCCCAGCAAGAGCCTCGAGACCTTTCCCCATCCGCGCCCGGGGCGCAACTTCCTGATCTCGATCGACTGCCCCGAGTTCACCTGCCTCTGCCCCAAGACCGGGCAACCCGACTTCGCCACCCTCAAGCTGCGCTACGTGCCGGCCGAGCGGTGCGTCGAGTTGAAGTCGCTCAAGCTCTACTTCTGGAGCTTTCGCGACGAGGGGGCGTTCCACGAGGCGGTCGTGCAGCGGATCCTCGACGACCTCGTCGCCGCCCTCGCGCCGCGCTGGATGCGGATCGAGGGGGACTTCTTCGTCCGCGGCGGGCTGCACACCCGCGTCTTCGCGCGCCACGGGAAGCTGCCCGACGACGTCGGCGGCGAGCCGCCGGTCTGAGCCGTCGGGCAGTCGTGGGAAAGCGGTTGACTGTGGTTCGACGCGCTTTTCCATGGTTGACGAAGGGGGGCGAAAGCGGCCAAATCCCCCCAAATTGGGCTGCCGAGGCGGCGGCGCGGGACCAGATGGCGGGACCCCGTCGAGGACGTCGCAAGAGCGGTCGCGAGCGCCGACCACGGCGCATCCGGGTTCGACACCAATCGCGTGCTTTCGCGGGGGAGGGATCCATGCAGAAGCGTCGCTGCGTCGCGTGGCTGGCGTTGACGGGAAGCGGCCTGCTCGCCGCGTGCCTCTCGGCGCCCAACGAGATCAAGACCTACACGCCGATCCAGCTCTCGAATCCCGTCGCGGTCGTGCGCGACAACGAGCCGATCATCATCCCGCTCTCGGAAGTGAAATCGCGCTACCCCAACTTCGACGTGAACGACTTCTCCGTCAACCTGATGGCGTCGAACTGGAACCCGCGCGACTACGACCCGATGCTCGCGACCGATCCGCCGCCGGTGATCCCGGCGCAGCTCTTCGACACCAACCGGGACGGGCAGCCCGACGCGCTCCTCGTGATCTGCGACGTCGGCCCGCACGAGCGGCGCATCCTCTCGGTCTGCACGCCGCGTTTCAGCAAGCTCAGCAAGGCGATCGGCCCGCACGAGGGCGGCGGCCTCTACGTGCGCGGGGACACCCACCGCGAAGGCGGCAAGCTCAAGTCGGAGGGCGCCTACGCGCCGGTCGCGTCCGCGGTGCTCGACCCGGGCCACACGCGCGGCGACGACCTCTACCAGTGCGGCGGACCGGTCTTCGAGACCGACGCCAACGCCTGGCGCCTCCTCTTCGACGCGCGTCTCTGCCTCGACGTGATCGGCAAGAAGCAGCGCGGCCTCGTGATGGCGAACAGCACGAAGGAGCCGCTCGACCTCACGAAGACGGGCTGGGGCGGGTCGCTCTTCGGCGAGCCCGAGCAGGTCGGCGCGGGCGCGCTCGGGTACAGCGAGAACGGGACGTTCGTCCCGATGGCCGGCTTCGACGCCGTCGCCTACCGCATGGTGAACGACGGCACCGCGGCGAAGGAGATCGAGCTCACGATCTCGGGCGCGAAGCTCGGCCACGAGAGCTACGAGCTGCACTGGCGCATCACCCACTACGCCGGCAACCGCTACCTGCGCCACGACGTGAACGTGTCGCGCGGCGGTCACCACCTCGCCTTCGCGCTCACGTCGACCGGCACGCGCAAGGAGGCGCTGTCGGGCCACGTCGGCTGGACGCGCGCGTCGACCTGGGGCTCGACGGGACTCGCGACGGGCGTCGCCGGCCAGCTCGGCGTCGGCATCCTCGCGAGCGGCCGCGTCGTGAACGGCTTCGTCAAGAACCCGCAGGACGTGATCGGGCTCGAGTTCGACACGAACGCGCGCAACATCTCCTTCTACACCCTCGCCGCCTGGGACCAGGAGCCGCAGGGGCTGCGCAGCGTCGACGACTTCACCAAGGCGATCGACGACCTCGCAGCGAGCTTGAACGACCCGATCCAGGTGCGCAACTTCGAGAAGCAGGCCGACCAGTGACCGGCGGGCCGGCCCGCGGGGCGTGACGGTCCCGCGGTCCGGCGCCCGCCTTCCCTCCCCGCGGGTCCTTGAATGCTCGCCGCCCAATCGATCCTCGTCACCGGCGGCAGCCGCGGCATCGGGCTCGCGACCGCGTGCGCTCTCGCCGGCGGGATGCGGCGCGATCTTGCGCTGGTTCTCGCGGCGAGAGACGGCGACGCGCTCGCGCGTGCGCAGCTCCAGGTCGAGCGCGCCGGCGCGGGCAAAGGCCCGCTGCGCGTCGCCTCGGTCGTGATGGACGTCGCCGACGCCGCGTCGTTCGAGAAGGGGATGAAGGCGGCGCAGGAGTTCTGCGGACCGCTCGACGGGCTCGTGCTGTGCGCCGGGATGGCCGAGAGCGCGCCGCTCCACAAGACGCCCGACGAGATGCTCGAGCGCCACCTCGCCGTCAACCTGTGGGGGGCGTTCCGTCCGCTGCGCGCCGCGCTGCCGGAGATGGTGGCGCGCGGCTTCGGGCGCGTCGTCGCGGTCGCGTCGATCGCCGCGCTCGCCGGCGCGAGCTACGTCGCCGCCTACACCGCGAGCAAGCACGCCCTGCTCGGGCTGGTGCGCGCCGCCGCGGTCGAGTACGGCGGACGCGGCGTCACCGTCAACGCCGTCTGTCCCGGCTACGTCGACACCGACATGACGCGCCGCTCGCTGCAGCGCATCGCCGAGAAGACGGGGCTCGCGCCCGAGCAGGCGCGCGAGCGCGTGCTCGCCCGCATGCCGCAGCGCCGCCTGATCCGGCCCGAGGAGGTCGCCGAGACGATCGTCTTCCTGATGAGCGAGGGGGCGGCCGGCGTGAACGGCGCTGCGCTGCCGATCGACGGCGGGGAGCTCGCGTCGTGAGCGGCGCGAAGCCGGAGCGCGTCGAGCCGCCTGGCTGGCCCAAGCCCAAGGGGTACTCGAACGGGATGGTCGCGCCGGCCGGCGCGCGCCTCCTCGCGGTCGCCGGCCAGGTCGCGTGGGACGAGCGCGGGAAGATCGTCTCGGACGACCTCGCGGCGCAGTTCGGGCAGGCGCTCGCCAACGTGCTGAAGGTCGTGACGGCGGCGGGCGGGAGCGCCGAGCACCTGCTCCGCCTCACCTACTACGTGACCGACAAGGAGGAGTACCGCCGCCGGACCGCCGAGATCGGCGAGCGCTACCGAGCCGTCCTCGGCCGCCATTTCCCGGCGGCGACGCTGGTCGAAGTGAAGGGCCTCCTCGAGCCGGGCGCGCGCGTGGAGATCGAAGCCACGGCGGCACTGCCGCCGGCTTGACGTCGCGGCACTGCCGCCGGCTTGACGTCGCGGCGCTGCCGCCGCCGTAGCCCCGTTCTCCATCGATTACGATGCGCGGCCCCGAACCGCTCCCGCGAGGCCGCGCGATGCCCCGACCGCAACCCACGACCTTCCGCTACGACGAGGACGCGGCGGGCGTCGCGACGATCCGCCTCGACCGGCCCGAGCGCCTGAACGCGCTCACCTTCGCGTCCTATCGCGAGCTCGCCGACACGTTCCGCGCGCTCGATGCCAGGACGGAGGTGCGCGCGATCGTCCTGACCGGCACCGGCAAGGCGTTCTGCTCCGGCGGCGACGCGCTCGAGATCATCCAGCCGCTGCTGAAGATGGACGCCGAGCAGCTGCTCGACTTCACGCGCCTCACCGGCGAGCTGATCCGCAACATGCGAGAGCTGCGCACGCCGATCGTCGCGGCGCTGAACGGGACGACGTGCGGAGCGGGGGCCGTGATGGCGCTCGCGTCCGACTTCCGCCTCGCGACGCCGGCCGCGAAGATCGCCTTCCTCTTCACGCGCGTCGGCCTCTCGGGCGCCGACATGGGGGCGGCCTTCCTGCTGCC
>DASRRB010000136.1:0-8229 GCA_035695985.1 Planctomycetota bacterium
GGCCTACGCCGACAACAAGACGGTCGGCGCGGACGAGGACCACGCGCTCGCGAAGCTCGCCGACCCGAACGTGACCGACATGGGGGCGAACTACGCCAACTACGGCGGACTGAAGGCGCTGTGCGAGCAGGCGGCGCAGACGGCGTTCAAGGAGCGCTGCGCCGTCGTCCGCCCCGGCTACATCGTCGGGCCCGGCGACCCGACCGACCGCTTCTCCTACTGGCCGGTCCGGATCAACCGCGGTGGCGAGATCGTCGCGCCCGGCTCGCCCGACGACCCGCTGCAGTGGATCGACGTGCGCGACCTCGCCGAGTGGCTGGTGAAGCTCGCGGAGGACGGCACGACCGGCGTCTTCAACGCGATCGGGCCCGAGAAACCGGCGCGCTGGGGCGACGTGCTCGAGGCGTGCCGCGCGCAGAGCAAGACGCCCGCGACGCTCACCTGGATGGACGCCGACTTCATCGAGAAGGAGGGCGCCGGCGGAGAAGACGGCCCCTTCCCGATCTGGACCGCACCCAAGGGCGACTACCTGGGCTTCCACCGCTGGAGCAACGAGCGCGCGAAGAAGGCGGGGCTCAAGTTCCGGCCGATCGCCGACACGCTCGGCGCCATCCTCGCGTGGTATCCCGCCGAGATCGAGCGGCGCGTCCGCGTCACCGACCAGATGGTCGCCGACGCCAAGGCGAAGGGGCTGCCGCCGCCGAAGACCGGCGATCCCCACCAGCTCCGGCAGGGGCCGCCGTCCGAGAAGGAGGCGGCGCTCTTGAAGAAGTGGCAGGAGCTCCATCCGCAGTGAAGCGAGCGACCGGCGCCGCCGCGGCAGTCGCGATCGTCGCGGCGATCGCGGTGGTGGCGGTGCGATGGGGCGGGGGCGGCCACGGCGTCGGAACGGCCGGAGCGCCGCCCGATTCGAGCGCGGAGCGTCCTCCTTCCGGCCCGGCGCGCACGCCGCCGGCCGGCGAGACGCCGGCGCTTCCGCCGCCGACCGCCGACGCCGCGCCCGAGCGCGTGCGCGTGCCCGAAGCCGCGGGCGACGGCGAGCGCGCGCTCGAATTCGACCTGCGCGGCCCCGACGACCTGCCGCTCGCGCGCGGCACCGTCTTCTTCGAGGGCGAGCGCGAGCGCGGGGCTCCGGCGCCGCGCGTCGTCCAGCGCGACTGGCGGCGCGACGCGCCGCGGCTCGCGCTGCCGGCGTGGACCACGTCGATCCGCGCCGAGGCCGACTCGGTCGACGACGATCTCGTGAACTTCGACCTCGCGTCGGATCCGGAGGCGTTCGACCGCGCCGCGCCGTCCGAGCGCGACCGCCCGCAGAAGACCCTGCGCCTCCATCGCCGCCCGGGCATCTTCGGGCAGGTCCGCAACGCGGTCGACGCGTCGTCGTGGTCGGTCGTGTGGCGCCCGCGGCCCGCCGGCGATCGGCGCGCGTACGACGGCGACGAGGTCGTCTGGGGCGGCGGGGGGAGGGCCGCGGCGGTGATGCGGCGGAGCGAGGTCACCTCCTACTCGATCGTCGGGCTCGAGCCGGGCAGCTACCTCGTCACCGTCGTCGGCGACGCCGGTCTCGTGGGTGTGGCGGTCGACGTCGAGGTGGCCGACCGGATGGTGCGCGTCGACCTGCAGGCGCAGGCCGACGAGCGCACGATGCTGCTCGTGCGCGTCGTCGGACTGCCGGACGAGGAGCGCGCGAGCGTCGAGTTCGAATGGGTCGACGGCGCCGTGCCGGGCGGCGGCTGGTGCGCGATGCAGAGCGTGCCGGCGGGCGACGGCGCGTTCCAGGTCACGCCGAGCCAACCCGCGCCGCGCTCGACGATGCGCCGCCTCCTCGCCGGCGCGCTCGCGCCCGACGAGCACTGCATGCTCGCGCTCGTACGGCAGGGCGAGATCGCGGCCACGCAGCCGCTCGCGAACGGCCAGCGCGAGGCGACCTTCACGCTCGGCGCCGAAGCGAACCTGACCGTGCGCCTCGACCTCGGCGGCGAGCGCGCGGCGCGGCGCCGCCTCGACCTCGTTCCGGCGGACGCGCTCGCGCTGCTCTCCGGACCGCCCGCGGCGCCGGACGGCGACGACGCGAGCGGCGCGACGGCGACGCGCACGTTCCGGCATCGCGCGCCGGGGGAATTCGTCCTGCAGGTCTGGGCGCCGCTTTCGAGCTCGCTCCACCACGGCGAGGTCTGGTGGCCGATCGAGCGGAGAGCGGTGACGCTGCACGCGGGCGAACAGGAGCTGGCGCTCGACGCGCCGGCGCTGCACCCGCTGACCGTCCGCTTCGACCGCGTGCGCTTCGGCGCCGACGCCAAGGTCCAGCTCACGCGGCGCGACTTCGCGAAGTGGCCGCGCTATGCGGCGCCCGACGAGCGCGGCGTCGCGCGCTTCGACGACGTGCCGGCCGGCGACTACACGGTGGCGGTGATCGGCGACGCGGCCGGCCAGGCCGACTGCACGATCCCGGGGACGAGCGACCTCACCGTCGAGCCGACGCGGCGCGAGCGGTGACGCCGCGCCGGGCGCCGCTCAGGTCGAGAGCTCGGAGACGATCTTCGCCAACTCGGCGAGGTCGCGGTCCTCGACGACGACGCACGCCTGGTTGATCGGGACGCCCGCCTGCTGCATCAGCTTGTAGGCGGCCTCCCAGAGCGTCGTGACCTTGGCCTGGTTCTTCTCGAGGTAGAGGTTGCTGATCGTCTCGGCGAGCTTGTGGACCGCGATGGTGTCGCGGTGCTCGTAGTAGCGCTTGATCACGCCGCGCTGGTAGGCGCTGTGCTCCGCCACGTGCTTCCCTCCCCGGTGTCGCTGCCGCGGCCGCCGCCGCCGAATCCGCCATTCGTGGAGCGCCCGAAAGTATCGTCACGCGCCGCGTCTCCGACAAGTGTGAGGAAACCTTCATGCTTTCCCTGAATCCGTCGCGTTCCGGTCGCGTCCGCACCGTCTTCGTCGCGGTCCCGGCGCTCGCGCTTCTTGCAACACTGGAGTGGCGCGCGCAGGCGCTCTTCGCGCCGGCCGATCCGCTCGCGCAGGACCACGGCGCGCCGGGCTACACCGACACGCCGCTCCTGCCCGGCGGCAAGTGGCACGTGCACGATCCGGCGCGGCCGCGCCCGCCCGTCGTGACGCCCGGCACCGCGAGCACGCCCGACTCTCCCGGCCGCCCGCCCTCCGACGCGATCGTCCTCTTCGACGGCAAGGATCTGTCGAAGTGGACGAGCGGCGGCGGTCCCGCGAAGTGGAAGGTCGAAGGCGGCGTCGCCGAGGTGAACGGCACCGGCGACGTCGAGACGAAGGAGGCGTTCGGCGACGTGCAGCTCCATTTGGAATGGGCCGAGCCGACACCGGCACAGGGCGAGTCGCAGGGGCGCGGCAACAGCGGCGTCTTCTTCATGGGGCAGTACGAGGTGCAGATCCTCGACTGCTTCGAGAACCTCACCTACCCCGACGGCCAGACCGCTTCGCTTTACGGCCAGTACCCGCCGCTCGTGAACGCGTGCCGCAAACCCGGTGAATGGCAGAGCTACGACATCGTCTTCGAGGCGCCGCGCTTCGACGGCGGCAAGCTCGTGTCGCCCGCGCGCGCGACCGTCTTCCACAACGGCGTCTGCGTGCAGCACGCGCAGGAGCTGCTCGGCGCCACGCAGCACCGCGCCGTCGCGACCTACGCCGCGCACCCCGCGAAGCTGCCGCTGCGGCTGCAGGACCACGGCAACCCGGTCCGCTTCCGCAACATCTGGGTACGGCCGATGGAGAGGCGCGCGCCGTGATCGGGCTGCTGTTCGCGTTCGCGGCGGCGCAGCCGGCGCCGCAGGCGAAGGCGGCACCGCCGGCGAAGGCTCCACCCGTCGCGATCGTCGGGGATGCCGACGACGCGCGGCTGCGGAAACGTGCGCACGAGGCCGCGGAGAGCGCGTGGAAGGCGGCGTCGGCGTTGTGGGGAGGGGACGGCGCGCCGAGCGAGAAGGAGCCGTCGCTCCACCTGTATCGGGAGATCGCCGACTACGAAAAGGCGTGCGACCGCCTCGTCGGCGGATCCCTCAAGCAGAACCTCGCGTTCACCGAGTGGACGAACTCCACCGCGCACGTCGTCCTGCAGCCGCCCATCCGCGGCGACGCAGAGAAGAGGCTCGCGCCGACGTGGACGACCCTGCGCCTCGTCGCGCACGAGTCGGCGCACCTCGCGCGCTTCTGCGTGCTGCCGAACGCCGCGAGCCATCCCGGCTGGATCGCCGACGGCGCCGCGACCTGGGTCGAGACCCTTGCGCTGGCCGAGCGCGGCCACGCGGCACCGCCCGACGACGTCCCGTTCTTCGCGACCGACGAGCTGCGCGCGCAGCGACTGCTGAAGGCGGGGAAGCTGCCGGGATTCGGCGACCTGCTGCTCGACCGGACCGATGCGCTCGACTTCTACGAGCGCTACGCGGTGCGCGGGCTCCTCTTCCGTTTCCTGATGGACGGGCCGCACGCGCAGGCGTTTCGCCCGTTTCTCGGTGATGTGCGTCACGAGGGCGGCGGCGACGACTTCAAGGAGCGCGTCGCGGCGGCGCTGCAGAAGCGGCTCGGCGCCTCGGACTGGAAGGCCGTCGACGCCGAGTTCCGCGCCTGGATCGAGAAGCTCGCGCCGAAGTGGGAGCAGCTCTACCGCACGCTCGAGATCGACGGCGACGACTGGACGCAGTGCGCGTTCGACGACGTGAACGCGATGGCCTTCCGGACGGCGCCCGCCGGGGAGAAGCCCTACGCCGTCGAGGGCTCCGTGACCCTCTACGCCGACCGGAGTAAGGGGCCGCAGGCGAATCTCCTGCTCGGTCGCGAGGTCGGGAGGGAGTCGGTGAACCGCTTCTTGAGCATCGCGCTCGTCCCCGGCGTCGACGTCACGCTGTTCGACTTCGACGGCGGCCGCGCCGCCGACTCGCAGTGGAAGCGGCTCGGATACGCGCAGCTCGCCGGCACCGCGGTCGGGAAGCCGCTCGCGTTTCGCGTCGACTGCGCTCCGAACGGCGGCAAGACCGAGGTCGCGCTCGCCGTCGACGGCAAGCCGATCGCGCGCGTCACCGTCGAGCGCGTCCTCGACGGCCCGTGGGGCGTCGGCGCGCAGGCGGGATCGTCGTGCGTGTGGCGCGACGTGAAGCTCGTCGCAGCGGGCGCGAAGTGAAGCGGTGCGCGCCGTGATCGCGCTCGCGTTCGCGCTCGTCGCGGCGTCTCCGCAGGCGCAGACGGCGAGGTCGCCGGCGCGGACCGTCGCTCCCGTCCGGATCGTCTGCGCCGTCGACGAGCCGCGCATCGCGACGCGCGCATCCGCGATCGCCGACGCCGCGTGGAAGGAGACGTGCTCGCTGTTCGGCCTCGAAGCGGTGTCGGGGATCGGCCCGTACGAGATCCACCTCGACGCGAACGTCACGGACTACAACGCGGCGTGCGACAAGCTGCTGCGCGGCAAGTTCAAGAAGAACCTCGCCGTCACGATCTGGAATCCCCTCTCCGTCCACGTCGTGCTGCAGCCGACGGTGCGCGGCGACGCGCTCCACGCGCTGGCGCCGACGGTGCAGACGCTGCGGCTCGTCGCGCACGAGGTCGCGCACCTCGCGCGCTGCGTCGCGCTCCCGACCTATCGCGACCAGCCCGGCTGGCTGAAAGACGGCGCCGCGACCTGGATCGCGTCGAGGGTCCTCGCGGCGCAGGGCCTGTCGAGGGAGCCCGAGCAGTCGCCGTTCTCCTCGACCAACGACGTGCGCGTCCAGCGTCTGCTGCGCGACGCCCGCCTGCCGAGCGTCGAAGACCTGCTGCACGATCGCACCGACGCGCTCGAGTTCTACGAGCGCTACGCCGTGCGCTGGCTGCTCTTCCGGTATCTCGTCGAGGGGGAGCGCGCGCGGGCGTTCCGCGGCTTCCTCGTCGACGTGCGGTCGATCGGCGGCGGGGAGGGCTGCGTCGACCGGTGCGACGAACTCCTGAGGGAGCGCCTCGCCGTCGACGCGTGGAGCCGGTTCGACGACGGCTTCCGGAGGTGGATCGCGGCGCTGAAGCCGGAGTGGGACCAGGGCTTCGTCTCGCTCGAGCCGGCCGGCGACGAGTGGACGCAGAGCTCGTTCGACGACGCCGACGCCGTCGCCTTTCGCACCGCGCCCGCGGGTTCGAAACCCTACGCGATCGAAGGCTCGGTGACGACGCTCGTCGACCGTAATGACCAGCCGCAGGCGAACGTCCTGCTCGGCCGCATCGCGCTCTCCGACGGCCACGAGCGGTTCGTCAGCGTCGCGCTCGTCCCGGGCTCCGGTGCGACCGTCTTCGACTACGACAGCAGCCGCGCCGCCGACTCGCAGTGGCTGCGGCTCGCGCACGTCGCCACGAACGACTCCGCCGCCGGCCGCCCGCTCGCCTTCACGGTGAAGTGCACGCCGAAGGCGAACGCGACCGAGCTCGAGCTCAAGCTCGCCGGCAAGGTCGTCGCGACCTGCACCGTCGAGCGCGTCCTCGACGGACCGTGGGGCGTCGGCGCGCAGGCGGGGTCGTCGTGCGTGTGGAACAAGGTGCACCTGGTTGCCGGCGCCGGCCGCTGAGCCTTCGCCGGGCGCGGCCGCGCTGCGCGACGCGGGCAACGTCGCGCTCCTGCGCGGGGTCGTCATCGCCTGTCAGGCGCTGACGATCGGGATCACGTGGCCGCTCTGGCAGGCGCGGAGCGAACCGCCGACGCTGCCGCTGATCCCGTGGCTCGCGAGCGGGCGCGTCGACTGCGGCGCCGTGCTGCTCGTGAGCCTCGCGTTCGCGCTGTGGCGGCCGCGCGCGGGCGCGCTCGTCCACGCCGTCCTGCTCGCGTTCGCGATCCTCCTCGACGAGACGCGCATGCAGCCGCAGGCGATCTCGCTCGCGCTCCTGCTCTTCGCGACGCTGCCGGGGGCGGGCGCGCGGCTCTTCGGGGTCGCGCAGCTCGTCTCGCTGTGGGGGTGGTCGGGCGTCCACAAGCTCCTGAGCCCGGCCTTCTTCGAGGAGGGCGGCCACCTGGTCACGCATCGCATCCCCGGCTGTCCCGAAGGGGTCGCGCGCGCGCTCGTCGTCGTCTTCGCGGCGGGCGAGGTGGTACTCGCGGTCGCGGCCTGCGTGCCGCGCACGCGGCCGCTCGCGCGGCGGCTCGGCGCGGCGATGCACCTCGTGATCCTCGTCTGGCTCTCGCCGCTCGGGCTCGACTGGAACGAGTCGGTCTGGCCGTGGAACGCGGCGCTCGCCTTCGCGGCGTGGGTCTTCCTGGCGCCGTCTTCCGAGACGTGGCGCGCGACGTGGCGCGGCTCGCCGCTCCTCGCGCGCACCGCCGTCGCCGCCGAGCTCCTCGCGCCGGCCGGCTTCGAGCTCGGCGTCGTCCCGGCGCCGTTCGCCCACGCGCTCTACTGCCACAGCACGCCGCGCGCGCTCTGGCTCCACGCCGACGGCGCTGTCACGCCTGTGTACGAACTGCCCGAACTCAACGTCTTCCTGCCGGGCACGTACCACGCGCTCGTCGCGAGCTTCCGGGCCCGCGCCCAGCCGGGCGACCGCCTCGTGATCGTCGAGCGGCGGTGGTTGCTGCGGGCGCTGGGGCGGACCGAGACGCTGGTGAGGCAGGAGTGAAGGGATGACGAGCCGTCGTCGGATTCGCCGGCGAAGTCGTGCGCCCGGCGCGGCCGCGTGCGTCGCGTCGGTCGCGCTCGCGCTCTTCACGGCCGGGACGCCGGCGCCGGCCCAGGGGGAGCCGTGGCCGGTGCCGGAGTGCGCGGTCGAAAAGCTCCGTCCGCTGCTCTCGAGCGACGTTGCCGCGGTCCGGCGCGAGGCGCTGCTCCAGATGGTTCCGGCGCAACGGACGCGCAGCTTCGCGGAATGGCACCCCGACGTCCTTCCACTGGGTGAGACGCTCGCGCGCGCGCTCGCCGACGCGGCGCTGGACGCGGACCCGGAAGTTGCGGCGACGGCGGCGACCGTGCTGAAGCGAGTGGTCTTCGCGGTCGGAGAGCCGGTCGACATCGTCGCACGCTGGGCCGATCGGGTGGCTCCGGCGACTCCATTCGCCCGCGACGTCGCGTCCGCGCTCGCGGCGGCCGACACGCGCTGGCCGGCCGACGCCGTCCTTGAACGGGTGCAGGCGGAACGGAAGCGCGAAGCGCCGGCGCTGCCGCTCGCGCTGCTCGACCTCGCGTCCGCGATCCTGCGCGTCGAACCGTTCGAGTACGAAGAGGGGGCGAAGCCACCTCCGGTCGCGCCGCCGCAACCGTT
>DASRRB010000137.1:0-2303 GCA_035695985.1 Planctomycetota bacterium
CCGCCGAGCCCGAGCGCGAGGTGGTCCTCGAGCCGGCGGCTGCGCGCGGCGATGTCGGCGTCGAAGCGCACGCCGAGCTGCAGCGCGAGGTCGCGCAGCTCGTCCGGCAGCGACGGCGCGCGGCTTCGGAGGTCGAGCCAGAGGAGTCGCGCCGCGACGACTTCGTCGAAGTGCCCGTCCCAGTCGGTCCGATCGAGGAGGTGGCGGATCTGCGCCGCCTGCGTCGCCTCGTCGTGCCAGCGGGCGCGCGCGTCCGCGAACCAGAAACCGCCGGCGACCGCGAGCAGCGCGGCCGCCGCCGAGCCGAACGCCACCGGATGTCGCCGGACGAAGCGCTGCGCGATCCTCCACGGCGAGGGCGCTTTCGCGACGATCGCCTCGTGGCGGAGGAAGCGGCGCAGGTCGTCGCGCAGCGCCTCCGTGCCGGCGTACCGGTCGCCGAGCTCGCGCGCCATCGCGGTGTGGCAGATCACGGCGAGGTCGTGCGGCACGCGCGACGCGAGGGAGCGCAGCTTCGGCGGCTCGTCGTGGACGATCTTGTACAAGACCTCCGCGGACGACACGCCCTCGAAGGGACGGCGCAGCGTGAGGAGCTCGTAGAGGACGACGCCGAGCGAGTAGACGTCGGTGCGCGCGTCGACGGCGTGCATCTTGTGGCGGACCTGCTCCGGGCTCATGTAGTACGGCGAGCCGAACTGGTCGCTGCTCTTCGTGATCGTGATCTGCTCGTCGTCGCGCGCGAGCCCGAAGTCGACCACGCGCATCTGCCCGTTCGCGTCGATCAGGAGATTGTTCGGCTTGATGTCGCGGTGGATGACGCCGTTCTGGTGCGCGTACGCCAGCGCGTCGGCGGCCTGCTCGATCGCGCGCGCGACCGTCGTCAGGTACTCGGGCGACTCGAACGCCGGCAGGCGCGCTTGCGCGCTCGTCTCCTTCCCGGCGAGGCGCTTGATCTCGCCCGCGAGGTCGGGCCCGTCGACGAGCTCCATCGCGTACCAGTGGACCTCCCCTTCCTGCCCGACCGCGTGGATCGGGACGATGTTGGGGTGATGGAGACGGGCGGCGGCGCGCGCCTCCTTCGCGAAGCGCGCGACGTGGTCGGGCCGCGACAGCGATTCGATCGGGAGGATCTTCACGGCGACCTCGCGGTTGAGCGAGATCTGGCGCGCCTTGAAGACGAAGCCCATGCCGCCTTCGCCGACCCGCGCCGTCAACTCGAAGTCGCCGAGCTTGCGTCCGATCCACGCCTCTCCGCTCGGGAGCGTCCGCGGCGCGCTCGAGCCGGTGGGCGGCTCGATGAACTTCTCCGCGTTCTTGTTGCGGAGCATCTTGAGGACGGTCTCGATCAGCTCGAGGTCGCCGCCCGTCTCGGCGATGAGGAACGCCGGCCACTGACCCTCGGGCAGCTGCGCGGCCCGCTCGAAGAGCGCCTCGACCCGCTTCCACTGCTCCGGGTTCATCCGATCTCGCTCCGGAGCCACGCGCGCACCGTCTCCCAGCGGCGTTCGAGCGTGCGCTTCGACATGCCGAGGAGCTGCGCCGTCTCCTCGACGCTCGCGCCGCCGAAGAAGCGCAGCTCGACCGCCTGCGCCATGACCGGGTCGAACTCCGAGAGTCGCGTCAGAGCGGAGTGGAGTCCTTCGAGGTCGATCGCGCGGCTCTGGTAGGAGTCGAGGATCTCGTCGACGGCGACACGGACGCCGTCGGGCTGCCGCTTCTGCCGGCTGCGGTTGCGCGAGTAGTCGATCAGCACGTGGCGCATCGCGCGCGACGCGGCGGCCAGGAAGTGGGCGCGATCGCGCCACGCGCCTCCGCCCTGGATGAAGCGCAGGTAGACCTCGTGGACGATCGCGGTGGCGCGCAGCGTCTCGTTGCGGCCGTGCTTCTGCGCCATGCGCGTCGCGCGCGAGCGGAGCTCGTCGTAGAGGGACGCGAACAGCTTCGCGCGCGCATCCTCGTCCCCTTTCTCGAAGTCCGCGAGGAGGCCGGCGATCGGGTCGTCCCTTCGCGCCATGGACGTCGCGTCCCTAAGCCCGGCGCTCGCCGCGAGCGCGAAGCTCGCGAGGTCGGCGAGGTTCGTGCAGCTCGCGAGGTTCGCCAGGCCCGGTGGCGCAGCGGAATGGGTGCCCGTGCGTGAGATTTCCACGTCGAGACCTTGAACGACGTTTCCGGGAGGGTCCGCCGCGGAAGGCGGTCGGGCGCGGGGAATTCCTCCTCCCGTCCTGCGGCAGCCCCCGGGCGGCGCCGGGCGCCGCCGCGGCGGGGAACGGCGAAGTGTGAATCCCGGATCCGGCGTCGGAGAC
>DASRRB010000138.1:0-9865 GCA_035695985.1 Planctomycetota bacterium
ACACGCTGCCCGGGGCGAACGGCCTCCACGTGCCGCTCGCGGGCGCGCGCGGGCGCGTCGGCGTGCTCGTGTGCGAGCGCTTCCCTCCCGAGCGCTTCCACGACCCCGACGAGCGCCGCCTCCTCGAATCGCTCGCCCGCCTGATCGGGCTCGCGCTCGAGGGCGAGCGGCTCGGCGAGGAGGCGCAGGAGGCGGCCGTCGCGATCCGCTCCGAGCAGCTGAAGAGCGCGCTGCTCTCCTCCGTCTCGCACGACCTGCGCACGCCGCTGCAGGTGATCACCGGCGCCGCGACGGCGCTCGCGGAGTCGCAGGCGCTGCTCGACCCGATGACGCGCGCCGAGCTCGCGAACGGCATCGCGGAGGAGGCGGAGAACCTGAACCGCGTCGTCACCAACCTGCTCGACGTGTCGCGCCTGGAGAGCGGGAGCGTCCAGCTCGACACGCAGCCCCACGCGGTCGAGGACCTGTTCGGGACGGCGCTGCAGGCGATGGAGCGCCGCCTCGCCGGCCATCCGACCCCGTCGCAGGTCAGCCCCGACTGCCCGCCGGTCTCGGTCGACCCGGTCGTGTTCCAGTCCGCGCTCGTGAACCTGCTCGACAACGCCGTGAAGTACACGCCCGCCGGCAGCCCCATCGAGCTGCTCGCACGGCGCGGTCCTCTCGCGGAGGCGGCGGACGGCGCCGGAGCGCCTCGGCCCGCGCCGCACGGGACGGTCGAGATCGTCGTCGCCGACCGCGGGCCCGGCCTCGCGCCGGGCGAGACGGAGCGCGTCTTCGAGAAGTTCGTGCGCGGGGCCGCGCACGGCGCGCGGCGCGGCGTCGGGCTCGGGCTCACGATCGCGCGGCGCATCGTCGAGGCGCACGGCGGTACGATCCGCGCCCGCGCGCGCGCCGGCGGCGGCGCGGAGTTCGTGATCACGCTGCCGGCCGCGCCTCCGGAGCCGGAGCGCTGACGGACGACGCGACGCCGCTTCGCGCCGCGCGTCCCGAGCCACGATGGTCGAACCGAAGACGAAGATCCTCGTCGTCGAGGACGAGCTGCCGATCCGCAGCTTCCTGCGCACCACGCTCGCGGCCCACGGGTTCGCCGTCGTCGAGGCGGGGACGGCGCGCGAGGCGGCCGGGCTCGCCGCGTCGCACCATCCCGACGTCCTGCTGATCGACCTCGGCCTGCCCGACCGCGACGGCGTCGAGCTGATCCGCGAGCTGCGCGCGTGGTGCCGCGCGCCGATCCTGATCGTCTCGGCGCGCGGCCGCGAAGAGGAGAAGGTGAAGGGGCTCGACGCCGGCGCCGACGACTACCTCACCAAGCCGTTCGGGGTCCCGGAGCTGCTGGCGCGCGTCCGCGCCTCGCTCCGCCGCGAGCAGATCGCGGCGACGCGCGGCGACGGCCGCCACCTGGAGTGCGGCGACCTCTCGATGGACACGGCGGAGCACCGCGCGCGCCTCGCCGGCGCCGACGTCAAGCTCACGCCCATCGAATGGAAGCTGCTCGCGGTCCTGATGCGCCACGCCGGCCGGCTGGTCACGCACGACTTCCTGCTGCGCGAGGTGTGGGGGCCGACGGTCACCGAGGACGCCAACTACCTGCGCGTCTACATCCACCACCTGCGCCGCAAGATCGAGCGCGACCCGGCCCACCCGGTCCGCCTGATCACCGAGCTCGGCGTCGGCTACCGCCTCCTCGCGGAGTGACCCGCTGCGCCGCGCGGCCCCACGCGACGCCGCGCGACGCCCGCGACCCACGAGGAGTTGCGCCGCGAGCGGGTAACGTCGGTCGACCACGTTCGCGGGGAGGCCCCTTGATCCACGTCGTGATCCTCGCCGGCGGCTCGGGCACGCGCTTCTGGCCCAAGAGCCGCGGCTCGCTTCCCAAGCAGTTCCTGAGCTTCGGCGGCCGCGAGCCGCTGCTGGTCGAGACGGCCGAGCGCATGCGCCTCGTCGCGCCGCCCGAGCGGACGTGGGTCGTCACGGCGGAGGCGCACGTGAAGCGCGTGCGCAAGCTCCTGCCCGAGTTGCCGCCCGAGCAGGTGGTGGGGGAGCCGGCGGCGCGCGACACGGCGCCGGCCGTCGCGCTCGCGGCGCTGCGCGTCGCGCGGCGCGAGCCCGACGCCACGCTGCTCGTCTGCCCGGCGGACCACCGCATCGAGCCGGCCGCGCGCCTCGCCGCCGCGGTCCGCGCCGCCGAGGAGCTCGTCGCCCGCGACCCGCGGCGCATCGTCGTCTTCGGGGTCGCGCCGACCGAGCCGGCCACCGGCTACGGCTACGTCGAGTTCGGCGCCCCGCTCGGGACGTTCCAGTCGCTCGCCGCGCACGACGTGAAGGCGTTCCACGAGAAGCCCGACGCGGCGCGCGCGCAGGCGTACGTCGCCGGCGGCCGCCACTGGTGGAACGCGGGGATCGCCTGCATGCGCGCGACGGCGCTGCGCGAGGAGATCGCGCTCCAGATGCCGGCGCTCGCGGCGGGCCTCGCCGAGCTCGAGAAGTGCACCGAGGAGCGGCGCTTCGCCGCCGAGCTCGCGCGCCTCTTCCCGACCTTCGAGAAGCGGTCGCTCGACCACGGCGTGCTGGAGCGGGCGCGCGCGCGCGGCGTGATCCGCCTCGACCTCTCCTGGGACGACGTCGGCTCGTTCCCGGCGCTGGCGCGCACGCGCGCGCCCGACGCGCAAGGCAACGTCGTGCTGGGCGACGCGATCGCGCTCGATTCCTCGCGCAACATCGTCGACGCGGGCGACGGGCTGGTCGCACTGATCGGCGTCGACGACGTGATCGTGGTGCACACTGGCGACGTCACGCTGGTCTGCCGGCGCGACCGCGCCGAGGAGATCAAGCGGGCGATCGAGCAGGCCCGCGCGCGCAAGCTCGACCGCTTCCTCTGAGATCCGGCCCCGGCGGGCCGCTCAGTCCTCGGCCGGCTCCTTCGGCGCCGGGTCCTTCGCGGCGACCTCGTCGAAGAGGCGCAGCGCGCCCTCGACCTCGGCCTCGTCGAGCAGCGTCCGGCGCGTGGCGGGGCGCTTCTGCGCCGCGGAGTCGACCTTGACCGGCGCCGCGTCGCCCTTCCAGATCTCGTGGTGGCCGAAGAGCGAATCGATGCCGCCCGGATCGCCCGGTGGCAGAGGAGGGTCCGGGGTGGCGGCCGGCGCAGGGGCCGGGGCCGGGGACGCGACGGCCGCGGTCGTCGGAACGGCGGCGGGGGCCGGAGCGGCGACGGGCGCCACGGCCGGAGCCGGAGCGGAGGCGGCGGCCGGGACGGCCGTGCGCGCGGCGGCGTCGGCCGCCACTTGCGGGCGCAGCGCGGGCGTCGTCGGCATCGCGACCGCGGCCGTGGCGGGCGTCTGCGGCCGCAGCGCGGGGGTCGTCGGCATCGAGACCGCCGCGGTGGCCGGCGCCGGCGTCGCGCCCGGGCTCGCGGTGGGCGCCACGCGCTTGGGCGCCTGCGACTCGGAGAAGATTCTCGAGAGCATCGAATCGAACTTGCCGTGGAAGTCGTCGGCCGGCGGAGTGGACGGGACGACGGGCGCCTCGTCCTGGATCGGCAGGTCGACGACGATGCGCGAGCCGCCGCCCTCGAGCGTCTCGATCTGCAGGTCGCCCTGGTGGTCGCGCACGATCGCGACCGCGACCGGGAGGTCGATCGACCGTTCGCGCCCGAGCGTCGCGATCTCGACGTTGGGGTCGAGCAGCGGTTGCGCGATCTCCTTCAGGCCGCCGGTGCCGGGGAAGTCGACGTGGACGCGCAGCCGGCCGGTGTCGGCGAGGGTGCGCACGCGCACCTCGTGGGGGCCGCGCTCGCCCGCGAGCACGTTGCGCACGAAGCCGAGCACGCTGAGGAAGACCTGGCGCAGGCGCGCCGGGTCGGCGACGGTGAACGGGATGCCGGCGTGCGGCTCGAACTTGCAGGCGATGTCGCGCGCCCGCATCGACTCGGCCTGCAGCGCGACGGCCGTCTCGACGAGGTCGTTCACGTCGACGACCGTGTACTGGCGCCGCCACGACTGCGTGAACTCGACCACCTGGCGCAGGCGGTTCCGGAGCGTGCCGATCTCGCGGCGCAGGCCGGCGCGCGCGCCCTGCAGCGTGGCGGCGTCGGGCCGGCCGGTCGCGATGATGTCGGTGAAGCCGGCGATCGCGGTGAGCGGCCCCGCCATGCCGTGCGCGAGGCTGCGCGCGACGCGCGACATGGTGGCGACGGCGTCGATCTCCGCCAGCTCGCCCTGGTGCTGGTCGAGCAGCTTGCGGGCGCGGTTGAGCTCCTCGTTGCGGCGCGCCACCACCTGGAACTTGCGCAGGTTGCGCAGCACGCCGGCCGCGAAGCCGACGAAGACCTCGAGCAGCGCGTGGCGGTCGCCTTCGCTCTCCTCGTCCGCCAGCGGCGCGATCGAGAGCTGCGGGTTGCAGAGCATCATCACGCCGGCCGGCTTGCCGTCGACGACGAGCGGCGCCGCGACGATCCGCTCCGGGCAGCCGGGCGGGCGCGTCATCGAGATGCCGAGCGCCTCGAGGTCGGTCTCCTCCTCGACCTCGATCACGTCCTGCGCCGCCACGACGCGCCGCGCGATCTCGTCCTCGAAGGCCAGGTCGAGCGGGTCGGGGGCCTGCGCCGAGGAGGGGAAGACCGCCTCGCGCTCGAGCGGGCGGCCGTCGACGCGGATGCGCCACATCACGCCGCGCGTCGCCGCCAGCGCGTCGATCACGCACTGGAGGATCTTGGGCAGCGACGAGGTCGACTCCTCGTCGAGCTCGAGCTCGCCCGACGTCTGCAGGACGCTGCGCGCCTGCGCGAGGCTCGCCTCGAGGCGCGACGAGCGGTCGCGGCCGGCGACGACCGCGTGCACGAGGTTCTCGACCTGGCACGACTTGCGCCACAGGTAGGCGACGAAGAGGAAGACGAGCACGAGCAGTTCGGCCACCAGCGTTTGCGCCGGGAAGTTCGGGCCGAAGCGGTCGACGACGGCGTGCTGGACGGAGGGCCAGAGCATCGCGAAGCCGGCCGCGAGCACGAAGATCACCAGCGAGCCGACCACGCGGATCTCGCGGTTGGGGGCGTGGACCAGGCGGTCGATTCGTTTCGGTGCGCTCATCACGGAGCATCCTCGTCCGACAGTCCGATCGAGAAGCAGTTGCGGCCCCGGTGCTTCGATTCGTAGAGGGCGCGGTCGCAGCGTCCGATCGCGGCCTCGGAGTCGTCGCGCGGGCTCACCGCGCAGACGCCGATCGAGATGGTGGGCACGCGGCCGCGCCACTGGGTGACGTGCTCGCGCCCGAACTTCTCGACCTCGGCGCGCAGCCGCTCGGCGAGCACGACCGCGTTCTCGACGGGCGTGTCGGGCAGCACGACCATGAACTCCTCGCCGCCGTAGCGGCCGACCACGTCGGTCGTGCGCGCCGCGTGCGCGACGATGCGCGCGAGCACGCGCAGCACGTCGTCGCCGGCGAGGTGGCCGCAGGTGTCGTTGAACGCCTTGAAGTTGTCGACGTCGATCAGCAGCAGGGAGAGCGGCGAGCGCGTGCGGCGCGTGCGGCGGATCTCCTTCTCGAGCAGGCGCATCGCGAGGCGGCGGTTGTAGATGCCGGTGAGGAAGTCGCGCTCGGCCTCTTCGCGGTAGGCCTCGATGCGCTGCAGGTAGCCGTCGGAGGCGAGCGCGAAGCCGATCGCGTCGACGCGCATCTGCAGGGCGAGGCGGCCGCGCAGCCGCAGCCGCCCGCCGTCGTCGACGATCAGGAGCAGCGGCGCCGCGTCACCGACGCAGCGCGCGGCGAAGGCGAGCAGCGAGCGCGGGCCGGCGTCGCCGCGCACGCGCACCGCGTCGAGCAGGCGCGCGCCCGGCCGGCCCGGCCGGATGCGCCGCCCGGCGCGCGCCGCGCTCGCGCGCAGCCGCGCCGCCTCGCCGATCGGGAGGGAGAGGTGCTCGCCGCCTCCGGACGGGCCGTGCGCCGCCGCGACGAAGCTCGAGCTCCCCTCGTGCCGCAGGAGGACCCACGCGCGCGCGCCGTCGGTCGAGCGCAGCGCGTCGTCGACGAGGCGATGAGCCGCCGCCGGCGGGTCGGCGCACGCGCCCGCGTCGCGGGCGGCGAGTGCCGCCGCGACGAGCGAGTCGCTCCGGTCCACGTTCGAAGTTCCGCGCCGCGCCGGAGCGCGGGCGGTCTGCTCGAGGGTGCGCGCCATTCTTTCCGTGAGGACTCCGCGCGAGGGTTCTGGAGGACTGATCGGCACGCGGGGCCCCCCGAGTCGCGCGAACCTTTTTCCGGGGTACCGACCTATCATGGGTCGGTTGCCGAGCGCGCAACGCCCCGACGCATGACCCGAACCCCCGTCGACCTCCTGATCGTCCACGCCGACGAGATCGCGACGCCCGCCGGCCCGGGTCCGCGGCGCGGCCGCCAGATGGACGAGCTGCGCGTCGTGGCGGATGGCGCGCTCGCCGTGCGCGACGGGCGCATCGTCGCGCTCGGCCCCACCGCCGAGCTCGAGGCGGGCTTCGCGGCGGAGCGCACGCACGACGCGCGCGGCTGCTTCGTCGTGCCCGGCTTCGTCGACGCGCACACCCATCCCGTCTTCGTCGGGACGCGCGAGCACGAGTTCGACCTGCGCCTGCGCGGCGTCGGTTACGAGGAGATCACGCGGCGCGGCGGCGGGATCTTCCGCTCCGTCGCCGACCTGCGCGCCGCCGACGACGCGACGCTCGCGGCGAGCGTGCGCGGCCACCTGCGCCGCTTCCTCGCGGCGGGGACGACGACCGTCGAGTGCAAGAGCGGCTACGGGCTCACCTGGCACGACGAGCACCGCTCGCTCGAGCTGCTGCGCCGCGAGGCCGACGCGCCGGAGCTGCGGCCGCTGCGGGTCGTGCCGACGTTCCTCGGGGCGCACCAGTGCCCCAAGGAGTTCCGCGACCGGCGCGGCGACTACGTGCGCGCGCTGACGCGCGAGATGATCCCGGCCGTCGCGCGCGGCGGCCTCGCCCGTTTCTGCGACGTCTTCTGCGACGAGGGCGCCTTCGACGTCGCGGAGTCGCGTGAGGTGCTCGCGGCGGCGCGCGACCACGGGCTCGGGCTGCGCGTGCACGCCGACGAGCTCGCGCCGTCGGGCGGCGCGCGACTCGCCGCCGAGCTCGGCGCGGCGAGCGCCGACCACCTCGTGCACGTCGACGACGCTGCGCTCGATGCGATGGCCGCGGCCGGCGTCGCGCCGGTCCTGCTGCCGGGGACGGTCTTCTCGCTCGGCCTCAAGAAGGCGCCGCCGGCGCGGGCGATGGTCGAGCGCGGGCTCGCGGTCGCGATCGCGAGCGATTTCAATCCGGGAACCTCCTGCCTCTGGTCGCCGCTGCTCGTGATCGCGCTCGCCTGCCAGGTGCTGCGCCTCACGATCGCCGAGGCGCTCACCGCGGCGACGGCGAACGCCGCCGCGTCGCTCGGACTCGGCGCGGAGTGCGGCGCGCTCCTGCCGGGGATGAGCGCCGACGCCGTCCTGATCCGGGGCGGCAGTCACCACCTGCTGGCCTACCGCGTAAGCGAGGGGCCGATCGAGCGGGTGCTCGCGCGCGGCAAGATGGTCGAGCCGCGCGCGCTCGCGCCCTGAACTCCCCGCACGAGGACCCCCACGGAATGGACGCCGACCCGCTGCGTGAGATCGTCGAGTGCGTGCCCAACTTCAGCGAGGGGCGCCAGCCGGAGGTGGTCGACGCGATCGTCGCCGCAGCGACGGGCGCGGGCGCCGTCAAGGTGCTCGACCGCGAGATGGACGCGAACCACCACCGCGCCGTGGTCACCTTCGCCGGCCCGATCCGCGAGGTCGAGCGCGCCGCCTTCGCCGCGGTCGCCGCCGCGCGCGAGCGCATCGACCTGAACCGCCACCAGGGCGAGCACCCGCGCATGGGGGCGACCGACGTGCTGCCGTTCGTGCCGGTGCGCGGCGCCTCGATGGAGGCGTGCGTCGCGCTCGCGCGGCGCGTCGGCCGCAGGATCGGCGAGGAGCTCGCGATCCCGGTCTTCTTCTACGAGGAGGCGGCGACGCGGCCGGAGCGGCGCAACCTCGCCGACGTGCGCGCCGGCGAGTTCGAGGGGCTGCGCGAGAAGATCGGGACCGACCCGGCGCGCGCGCCCGACTTCGGCCCGGCGCACATCCACCCGACCGCCGGGGCGACCGCGGTGGGGGCGCGCTTCTTCCTGGTCGCCTACAACGTGAACCTCGCCTCCGACGACGTGAAGCTCGCGAAGGCCATCGCGAAGAAGATCCGCGAGCGCGACGGCGGGCTCAAGTGCGTGAAGGCGCTCGGCTTCTTCCTCGAGGACAAGAAGCTCGCGCAGGTCTCGATGAACCTCACCAACTACCAGGCGACCTCGGTCGAGCGGGTCTACGCGGAGATCGAGGGGCTCGCGCGCGCGGCCGGCGTCGAGATCCGGGAGAGCGAGCTGGTCGGCCTCGCGCCGCGCGCGGCGCTGCCCGACGGCGTGCCGGCGCGCGTGAAGCTGGCCGGGTTCGACCCGAAGAAGCAGATCCTGGAGGAGCTCCTTTGAGCGGGGCGGCGCGGGTGCGCGCGCTGCTCGCGACGATCACGCTGGGCGCGCTCGCCGTGCCGGCGCGGTCGCAGTCGGCGAACCTCGCGCCCGGCGACAAGCTGTGCGGCGTCTGCAAGACGACCGGGCGCGTGCCCTACGTGGTCCCGAAGGCCGTCCTCGAGCTCGAGAAGGGCTGCCTCGAGTGCAGCGAGGTCTCCGACAACAAGGCGATCAACTGGGGGCTCGACTTCGAGCCATGCCCGAAGTGCCTCTGCCCGTCGCTGCACGACAAGGTGAAGGCGGAGTGGGACGGGAAGGTGGCGGCGCGGCGCGACTGGCTCAAGGCGCAGCGCGGGATCGACGAGTACATCAACGATCCCAAAGACCTGCACCTGATGCACGTCAAGACGGAGCACTTCGACCTCGCCTGGTCGGTCCAGAAGCTCAAGGTCGGCAACGTCGTCCTCGACCAGCACCACGCGCTCCACCTCTACGCGCAGCGGCTCGAGGAGGCGTACCAGACCTACCTCGACCAGTTCGGCTTCAAGCACGAGACCGAGCAGAACGGCGTGCGCCACCAGGTGATGGTCTTCGAGCAGCTCCGCCACGCCAACAAGGCCGAGCCGAAGTACACCGGCATGGGCGGCCAGGGGACGACCAACGGCGTGAAGCTGGTGGGGGTGAAGTCGGTCTTCGTCACCCACTGGAACAAGACGGTCAACCCCGACGACGAGGCGTTCCACGAGTACCTCGTGCACAACGTCGTCCACCTCTTCCTCGCCTCGAACTACAACATGTTCTGGCTGGCGCGGAAGAACGGCTGGATCGACGAGGGCACGTCGCACTACTTCACCGACAAGCGCTTCGGGAAGGCGCGCACCCACTGCTACCAGGAGCAGGACGAGGCGAAGCAGTGGGTGCTGACGCCGTGGCGCCCCGAGGTCCGCAAGCGCGTCGCGATCGACAAGATCCCCGCCTTCGCCGAGGTGGTGGGGAAGCACGCCGAGGCGCTCACCGCCGAGGAGCACATGTTCGTCTGGTCGTGGGTGCAGTACCTGAACGACGCCTTCGACCACGCGAAGTTCGTGACGCTCGTGCGCGGTCTCAAGGACCAGAAGCCGCTGCGCGACGCACTGCAGGAGGCGTATGGCGTCTCGATGTTCCAGTTGCTCGAGAACTGGAAGAAGTACGTCCTCGAGACCTACCCGCCGCGCTGAACCGCTCCCCGGGCCCCCCGGGAGGCCCGGCGCCCGCGACTGCGCTCCGGACGGCCGGCGCCGATAGGGGCCACTAGAGGGAAGGCACACCTCGTTCTGAGACTGTGCAAAGGGGCACCGCATCGGTCGGTAGGGGAATGGTCCGAGGGGGC
>DASRRB010000139.1:0-17795 GCA_035695985.1 Planctomycetota bacterium
TGCTGCAGCGATACGTCGCTCGCATGAAAGCACCCTGAACGGAGTCATCGCGGCGTACGGGCTGCGGCAGACCGGAGAAATCGTCGGATCGACACGCCCCGCCTGAACGCATCAGAACAGTGATTATCAGACAGTTATGGCAGACGTTCCCGACGGCCCGGCTCGCCCGGGGCGCCGCCCTCGCTTGGCGATTCCGAGCCAGAGCACGGTAAGGATCAGGAGCCCACCGACGACGGTGCTGGCTCCGTTCACGACCTGCATTTGGTGTTCGACGAGTTTCAGCGAACGGATCTGATCTTCGAGTACAGCGACGTCGCCCTCGATCCCCTTCGCCTTCGACGGATCGCGCTCCACTCGAACCGCGGCACGCAGATCGTCGAGAGCATCCGACAACCGATCCGCCCGCCACGTCGCGTTGCCGCGCTCCCTCAGGTCGTCCGCGCGGAGCGGTCCCGCGGCGGCGCCGGCCTCGAGGTCCTGCCGAAGGATCGCCGCCGCCTCGTCGTAACGGCCGCGCAGCGTCAGCACGTGGAAGAGCTGGCGGCGATCGTCGGCGTCGCGGGCCGACTCGGCGAGATGGCGGATCGCCTCGTCGAGGCGACCCTCTTCCAGCGCCCGCGTCGCGAACTCGTCGCGCGCCACGGTCATCGGAGCGACCCGAGCAGACGATCGGCGTGCTCGGAGAGCCGCTTCCACTGGACCCGCTCGAGACGACCGTCGTCATCGCGGACCGGTTCGATTCGCGGATCGCGTTCGGCGTACCACGCGGCGCCCGGCTTGCCCATCGAGCGGGCCAGCCGCTGCAGCGGCTCCGGCCACGACGCCGTCGACCAGCTCGATGGAAGTTGCGCCCGCCCGCCCCGGTCGGCGTAGACGACGAAGCTCGCCGAGCGCGGGACGGCGGCGACCACCACGCCGTTCGGGAAGCAGTGCACGAGCACCTGCACGATCTGCTCGACGACCGGATCGGACGCACCGTAGCCGAACGCGTTGAACGCGACCTCGCCTCCGTTGGCGAGCCGGTCGCGCACGGCGTCGAAGAACTCGACCGACGCGACGTGCGGCGGCAGGAAGGACTGCTGCGCATAGCAGTCGACGATGATGAAATCGAAGCGCTTGCGCGCGTGCGCCACGTACGGGCGCGTGTCGACGTCGGTCACCACGGCGAGGCGCGGGTCCTCCGCGAGCCGGAGGCGTTCCTTCGCGATCGCCACGACGCCCGGATCGAGCTCGACCGCGACGATCGAGAGCGTGCGTCGGCTCCCGACCACGTCGAGCAGCTGTCGCACGTGCGTCCCCGCCCCCATCCCGAGCACGAGCACCTCGAGCGGCCGGTCGGCCGGGCGCGCGAGCGCCAGCATCGTGAACGCGTCGTAGTAGAGCCCGCCCGTCAGCGTCCCCTCCACCGGCGTGACCGACTGGAACGAGTCGAGCCCTTCGTCGATCGTGAGCACGTTCGCGGGAACCGGCAGGTCGTCGCGCGCGCGCACCTCGACGTGCTGGTAGCGCGTCTCGCGGGCCTCGATCAATCGCCCCATCGCCGCGCCGGACACTGCCGCGCGCGCTGCCGGTGACGCCGCCGCGGCGCCGCCCGCCAGCGCCAGCACCAGCGCGGCCCACGCGTTCGCGCGGCGCCGCCCCGCCACGAAGAGCAGCCCCGCGGCCAGCATGAGCGCCGCGCCCGCCGCGAGCAGCGTTCCGCGCGTCCCCAGCGTCCAGAGCAGGAGGTGCGCGGTCAGGAACGTCCCCGCGATCGACCCGAGCGTGGAGGCCGCGGCGAGCGCGCCGCTGCGCGCCCCGACCTCGCCGATCTCGCGCGACGCGCAGCGCACGAGGAACGGGAAGACCGCGCCGAGCAGCGCCACCGGCAGGAAGAAGCAGGCGAACGCCGCGAGGAACGAGCCCTTCACCAGGAAGCCGTACGCGGATTCGAGCGGCAGGTCGGCCGGGAGGATCCAGCGCGCGACGGGACCGGTGAGCCAGCCCGAGACCCCCACCAGCACGCTCGCGACGGCGAGCAGGACGCCGAGCAGGGCCGGACTGCGCGTCCGGTCGGCGAGCCGCCCCCCCACCACGTTGCCGACGCTCAGCCCGAGCAGGATCAGGCCGATCACGTTGGTCCAGACGAACGTCGACTGGCCGAAGAAGGGGTTGAGCGCGCGCGTCGCCGCGACCTCGACGACGAGGACGCCCGCGCCGCTCAGGAAGGCGATCAGCCAGTAGAGGAGGAACACCGGCCGCCGGAGCTCATCGGATCTCGATCAGCCGGGACGCGACGTATACCTCGCCCGTGTTGGCGGAGTACCCCTTCACCAGGCTGTCGACCGCGTTCTCCATGACGCGCTTCACCATCCCGTGGAAGCACTCCTTCGCCTCGCCGCTCTCCTCCATCTTCCGGTGCAGGATGCGGACCTCGCGCGCCAGGTCGAGCACCTCGTCGTTCAGGAAGATCTCGAACGACTTGACCTTCTTGCTCGTGACGACGGTGATCTCGTTCTTGTCGCGGTCGATGGCGGCGTCGACGACGATCGGCTCCTTCTCGAGGTTGGTGTCGACCTCGAAGGCGCGGATCCAGTAGCAGTCGGCGTACGCGAGGTCGTCGGTCCGGAACCTCACCTTCTTCGGCGCGAACGTCTTCGGGTTGTCGTTCAGCCACGCGAGCAGGGTCGCGTCGTCGAGCGCGTCCTTCTGCGTCAGCTTGTAGCCGTCGGCCGGGGTGTACTTGTCGAGGAGCGCCTTCGCGAACGGGACGGACTTGTCGTCCTTCTTCTCGCCGCCGACGAAGAGCATCGGGACGCCGACCGCGTTCTCGAACCGTTCGACGAACTTCTCGTCCGCCGGAAGCGGGCCGCGCACGATCGCCCCGGTCTGGAGGCTCGGGAAGAGCGTGCAGAAGTCGGCGGCCACCGCCGCGCCCGACCCGGCGCCGTCGAGGTAGATGCGGCGCGCGTCGTAGTTGAGGGCGAAGCGCACGAACTCGTTCAGCGTGTTGAGGACGTACCCCTTGCCGTCGTCGCTGTTCCACGCGGGCCGCGTGAAGGAGACCGCGTCCTCCGAACGCTTGATGAAGTCGAGGACCGGGACGACGACGATCGCCTTGGCCAGCAGGTCCTTCGAGTAGGTCGCCGTCGCCCACGCGCGCGCCACGTCGACGATCTCCTTGGACTTGCGGAGGTTCGCGAGGCTCTTCGTCTCGGCCTCGGCCGGGTGCAGTCCGAGGATCACCGGATACTTCACCTTGTTCGCGTCCGCCGGGACGGAGACCAGCACCTTCATCGTCCCGTCGAAGGCGAGCTTCATCTCCTTCGCGTCGGCCTTCGAGTCGAGCGGGCAGGGGATCGCGAAGTCCTTGAGTTCGTGGGAGTTGATCGAGACGAGCGGCTTGTCGGGCACGAGCGCCGCCTGCAGGATCTCGCGCCAGTCCTGGAGGGCGACCAGGAGATCGGGGACCTTCTGCGTCTTCGCCGTCTTGCCGACCTCGGCGATCAGCTTGTCGAGCGCCTTCTTCGCCTTGGGCGGGTCGTCGCGCACCGAGTAGTAGGAGCGCGCGAGCTTCGTGAAGGCGACGCTGTCCGAGTTGGCGATCGTCACCGTCGGCGCCGGCTTGTCGCCGCTCGAACCTTGCATCGCACCGCGCATCGTGAAGACGGAACCGCCGAAGATGGCGACGAGCGTGGCGGCGGACGCGAGGTTCATCGAGCTCTCCTGCGCCATCGATTCGGGACCGGCGCAAAGGTCGGACCGGACGGGCGGAAGCTAGGGGGGTGCATCCACGGTGTCAACGCCACCGCGCTTCACTTCCCCGCGTCCGTCCGCTGCGGCGTGAGGCAGAGCTCGCGATAGAAGCGGATGCGCGGCCGCTTCGGATCGAGCAGCAGCGTACGGGCGAAGTAGCGCGCCGCGAGTTCGAGGTCGTGTCGGTCGCGGTACGCGATGATCCCGAGGTTTTCGCCCGCGTCGGCCGATCCGCCGCCGAGGGCCTGCTCGTAGAGGTCCTGCGCCTTCGCGCGCTCGCCGTGCGCGTCGAGCATCAGCGCGTAGTCGTTCATGAGCTGCATCTGCAGCCGCGGATCGTCCGGCAGCGCGGCGATCCCCGCCTCGTACGACGCGGCCGCCTGCTCGTACTGACCGAGATTGCGCAGGCAGAGCGGCTCGCCGAGGCGTGCCCAGCCGTTGGACGGGTCCTTCGCGATCACCTCGCGGTAGAGCACGAGCGCGTCGGCAAATTTGCGGTCGCGCGCCCGCGAGACGGCGACGCCGATCACGCCGTTCATCGCCTCGACGAGCCATGCCGGGTCCTCGGCGAGCTGCTCGAAGTAGGCGAGCGCCTCCTCGGCGCGATTCACCTTCACCAGCGCGTTCCCGTACTGCATCGTCGCGCGCTTGCCGAGGAGCGGATCGGCGAGGCACGGCTTCAGGTCGTCGAGCGCGCCGGCCGCGTCCTTCAGCCACAGCCGCACGAAGCCGCGATAGAAGAGCAGCGCCGGCTCCGCCGGCCGGAGCTCGAGCAGCCGCGAATAGAGATGGAGCAGCGTCTCGAGCTGGCCCGCGCCGGCGCCGATCGCGTTCCAGCACGTGTACGCCACCGAGAACGGCGGCGCGCCCGCCTGGAGCGCCGCGGTCGCGGCGCTCGCCACCGCCGCGTCGTCGTGGCGCGCCGCGGTCACCACCAGCTGCTCGTACGCGACGCCGGCCGCGTCGAGCTCGCCGCCCCGCGTCGCCTCCTCGATCTGCGCAAGCGCCCGCTCGCCCCGCTCGTGCTCGGCGAGCAGCCGCACCCGCTCGTGGACCAGGCGGCGCCGCGCCTCGACCGGCCCGCCGCTCCTGCGCAGCGTCGCAAGCAGCGCGGCGAGCCGCGCGTCGCCCTCGTCGATCCGTCCCGCGATCACGTCGCAGGCCGCGCCGCCGAGCGTCGCGTCGACCCGCAGCGCCTCGTCGGCCGCGACGCGCTCGTAGATCGCGAGCGCCTCGGCGAGCGTCCCCTCGCGCAGCGACTTCATCAGCTCCGTGGTCCCTTCGAGCGCGACCGCCCGGTCGGCGAGGACGCCGCCGAGCTCGAGCCCGAGCGCCGGAGACCAGCTCCCGTGCAGGGCGTCGCGCAGGATCGTCTCGGCCTCGGTGAGCCGCCCCGCGCCGCGTTCGACGCGCGCCGCATCGAGCGCCTTCGCGACCGCGTCCCCCTCCTGGGCGGGCGCCGGCGCGGCGAAGACCGCGAGCGCCAGACCGGCCCGACCCCACCGGATCACCTTCACGTCCGACCTCCGCTCGAGAGCCGCCGCGCCAACGTCTCGAGGAGGCGGCGATTGTTGAGGAACCCGAGATCCGGCGGCAGGGCGCTCATCTCGAAGAAGCGCGCGTCCTCGGCATCGTCGCCCGCCGCGAGCTCGCCCCCCACCGGCCGCGCCAGATAGGCAACGACGATGCCGTTGCGGCGGTGGTCGTCACGGTTGGTGAGGACGCCCAGCAGCTCGACCTGCTCGATCTCGAGCCCGGTCTCCTCGCGCGTCTCCCGGCGGGCCGCCTCCCACGGCTCCTCGTCGATCTCGAGGTAACCCGCCGGGAGCGTCCAGTGGCCCCGGAACGGCTCGATGCTCCGCTTGATGAGCAGGACTTTCGCGTCGACGAGGACCGCCGCGACCGCCCCCACCGCGGGATGCTGGTAGAGGACGCGGTTGCAGCGCTCACACGCCCGGCGCGTCCGGCCCTCGATCGTCCGATCGAGCAGCGCGCCGCCGCAGTAGGTGCAGTGCCTCTCGTCGTGGGCCGCCACGCGTGCGCCGCCTCCTCGAAAACCCGCATCCCGCCGCCGTCCTCCCGCGCGATTCCTTCGGACGATCGCCGGGCCGCACTATCATCCGCGCCGCATGAGGCGAGTCCATGTCCTCGGATCGACGGGCAGCATCGGACGCACCGCGGAGCAGGTGCTCGAAGAGCTCGTGGCCTCGCACGAGATCGTCGGCCTCTCCGCGGGCAAGGACGCCCAGCGGATCGTCGCGCAGGCGGAGCGCTGGCGCCCCCGCGCCGTCGCGCTCGCCGAAGCGCAGGCCGCGTCCGGCGTCCGCGCCCGGCTCGACGCCCTCGGCGTCCGCCTCTTTGCCGGACCGGGCGCCGCCGCGGAGATGGTCGCGACGATCCCGTCCGACGTCGTCCTGAACGGCATCAGCGGCGCGGCCGGCCTCGCCGCCAGCTTCGCGGCGATCCGGCGCGGCGCGACGCTCGCGCTCGCCAACAAGGAGTCGATGGTGATGGCGGGCCCGCTCCTCGTGCGCGAGGCGGCCCGCTCCGGCGCGACGCTCCTCCCCGTCGACAGCGAGCACAACGCCATCTTCCAGTGCCTCGGCGACGAGTGCCTCGACGGCGTGCGCCGGCTCCTGCTCACCGCGTCGGGCGGCCCGTTCCGGGCGACTCCGGCGCAAGACCTCGAGCGCGTCACCCCGGCGCAGGCGCTGCGCCACCCGACCTGGAACATGGGCGACAAGATCACGATCGACTCGGCGACGCTGATGAACAAGGCGCTCGAAGTGGTCGAAGCGCGCTGGCTGTTCGGGATCGGCGTCGAGAAGATCGCCGTGCTGGTCCACCCGCAGTCGATCGTCCACTCGATCGTCGAGTTCGAGGACGGCTGCATGCTGGCGCAGCTCGGCGTGCCCGACATGGCGGTGCCGATCCGCTTCGCGCTCGCCTTCCCCAAGCGCGCCACGACGCACCGCTCCTATTTCGACATCGAGCGCTTCCGGACGCTCACCTTCGAAGAGCCCGACGTCGCGCGCTTCCCGGCGCTCCTGCTCGGCTTCGAGGCGGCGCGGCGCGGCGGCACCGCGGGCGCCGTCCTCAACGCGGCGAACGAGGTCGCCGTCGCCGCGTTCCTGGCCGGGAAGCTGCCCTTCCCGCGCATCGCGACGGCGGTCGCCGCGACGCTCGAGCGCGTCCCCCACGTCGCCGACCCCGACCTCGAACAAGTGCTCGCGGCCGATCACGCCGCGCGGACGGAGGCTGCCGCATGCTGCTCGTGACCCTGCTCGACGGCGGCGGCTTCGGCGAGACGCTCCGCGCGTTCTTCTCGAGCGCGGGCGGCTGGGCCGCCGCGATCGGCGGCATCGGCCTCGTCGTCTTCGTCCACGAGCTCGGCCACTTCCTGGTCGCGAAGCGCTGCGGCGTGCGCGTCGAGGCCTTCTCGCTCGGATTCGGTCCGCGCCTCCTCGGCTTCAAGCGCGGGGGGACCGACTACCGCCTCTGCCTCGTCCCGATCGGCGGCTACGTGAAGATGGCCGGCGACGCGCCGGGCGACTCGCTGGAGTTCGACGGCACCGACCTCCCCTCGAAGTCGGTCGGCCAGCGCTTCGCGATCTTCAGCGCCGGCGTCGTGATGAACCTGATCTTCGCGATCGTCGTGCTGCCGATCGTGCTCGCCATCGGCGTCCAGTTCCACAGCACCCGGATCGGCGGCGTGCTGCCCGGCGGCCCGGCGTGGCGCGCCGGCCTCGAGCGCGGTGACGAGGTGCGCGCCGTCTCGGGGCATCGGGTCGACGACTTCAACGACGTCATCGCCGAGGTCGCGCTCTCGGGCAACGACGCGGTCGAGGTCGAGGTGGTGCGCGCCGCCGCGCTCGCACAGGGTCGCGGCGACGCGCTCGAGCGCGTCGTGATCCAGGCGGAGCGCGACGAGAAGATGGGGCGCTTCGTCATCGGGATCGGCCCTTCCTACGCGCCGACGCTCGAGGTCGACGCCGACGGGGCCGCTGCCCGTGCCGGCATCCGCCAGAACGAGCGCATCACCCGCTTCAACGGCAAGCCGATCGCCTCGGCCGAGGAGTTCGACACGCTGCGCGGGGACAACCGCCTGCCGCGCGTGCAGCTCGGCGTCACCGGCGCCGACGGCGTCGAGCGCCTCGTCGACGTCGAGGCGCGGCCGGAGGCGCGCGCGACCACGCTGCTCGGCGTGAGTCCCTACATCAACGTGGTGAAGGCGTTGCGCGGCGAGGCGGCGCGCGTCGCCGACTTCCTGCGGCCGGGCGACGTGCTGCACGCGCTGGTGCGCGTCGAGGCGGGCGGCGCCTCCGGCGCGCTCGTCCAGCCGATCCGCGACGCCGAGGAGCTCGCGACCGCGCTCGGAGGCGTGCACGACGCGGCCCACCGCATCGAGCTCGAGCGGGGCGGCGCGACGATGAGCGTCCCGCTCCCCGTCGGCGTCACGCGCGCCCTCGCCGCGGACGTCGCGCTGGTCCAGGATCCGGAGAGCTGCGTCGTCCGCATCCTGCCCGGCTATCCGGCCGACCTCGGCGGGCTGCCCGACGGCGCCGAGATCCGGACGATCGACAACGTCGCCGTCCACGGCTGGAGCGAGATCAAGAAGCGGATCGAGAAGGCGGCGCCCGAGAAGGACGGCGATCCGTCGGCGCATCCGCTCCAACTCGGCGCCTGGAAGGACGGCCGCGAGATCAAGCTGAAGCTCACGCCGCGCGTCGAGCACCTCCCGGTCGACCTCGGCCTGCTCCCGTCGCTCGAGATGGTGACGCGCAGCTACCCCGCGCTCGAGGCGGCGCGCGTCGGCCTCTCCTCCGCGGCCTACATGCTGAAGAACGTCTACCTGACGCTGAAGAAGATCCTCGTCCGCGACGTCGACGCGTCGAACCTCTCCGGCATCCTCACCATCGCCTACGTCTCGCGTTCGCTCGTCGACTACGGCCTGCCGACGCTCTTCTTCTTCCTCGCGGTGCTCTCGCTCAACCTGGCGTTCCTCAACCTGCTCCCGATCCCGGTCCTCGACGGCGGCCACCTCTTCTTCCTGGTCGTCGAGAAGCTCAAGGGCTCGCCCGTGAGCGAGCGGGCGCTCGGCATCTCGCAGCTGATCGGCGTCGTGCTGGTGCTCGCACTGCTCCTCTTCGTGACGTACAACGACCTCCGCCGCTTCTTCCCGTGAGCGACGGTTCGCTCGTCCGCCGTCCGCGCGCGCTCCTCTCCCTGCTGCGGCTCTCGCTCGCGCCGACGCTCGTCGCCGACCTGTGCGCCGGAGTCGCCTGCGCGGGCGGCGGACTCGCCGACGTGGCGCGCCTGCTCCCCGTCTCGCTCCTGCTCTTCGTCGGCGGCATGGCGCTCAACGCCCGCGTCGACGTCGAGGAGGACCGGCGCACGCGACCGCGCCGCGCGCTGCCGTCGGGGGACGTCGCGCCGGGGGTCGCGACGACGCTCGCCGTCGCCGGCCTCGTGGCCGCGCCGCTCGTCGCGGCGGCCGTCGCCGGAAGCTTCCGCCGCGACACGGTCGCGTTCGCGTCGGCGATGGCGCTGGCGATCGCCGCCTACCACACGCCGCTCAAGCGCAGCGCCTGGCTCGGGCCGCTCCTGCTCGGCGCGATCCGCGGCGCCGATCTGCTGCTCGGCGCCGTCGCGCTCGCGGGCGCGGCCGGCGCGTGGCGCACCGGCGGTTTCGCCGCGCTCTGCTACGCCGCCTACGTCGCCGGCGCCTCGTTCATCGCGCACCAGGAGGACCGCGACGCGCGGGTCGCACCGGTGCGCGCGGGCGCCCTGCTCGCCGGCGCCGCGATCGTCGCGCACGCGGTGCGGGCGCTCGCCGTTTCGGGGGCGGTGGCGGCCGAGCGCGCGAACGTCGTGCGGGCCGCCGCGCTCGTCGCCGTCTGGCACCTCTGGAACCTGCGCGGCGCGCGCTTGCTCTTCCGGAGCGGCGGCTTCGGCCTGATCCCGGTCGAGGCGTTCGCGCGCCTCTTCCTGTCGCGCTTGCCGCTGCTGCCCGCCGCGGCGGCGCTGGCCGCCGGGAATGCGCCGCTCGCCTTCGCGTCCATCGTGGCATTCTTCGCCGTCTTCGCGCTGGTCCGGTTCATCCCGCCCACGTGAACGGCGCCCGCGCGTCCCGACGGAGTCGAGCTCCTTGCGCTACGCGATCCTGGTCCCGATCGCCCTCGTCGCCGCGCTGATCGCGTGGCGCATCGGCGGGCAGCTCGAGGCGGGCCGCGTGCGTCGCGCCAAGGAGGTCGCCGCGCGCGAAGTGATGGAGTCGATCCTGCGCGCCGAGGAGGAGCGCCGCCTCCATCCGCCGGCCGGCGCGAACGGCGCGATCTACGCCTACCTGAGCGGACTGCTCTCGGAGGGGCGCCTGCAGGGTCTCTCCCCCGTCTCCGATCCGCGTCTCGAGATCTACCGCGCCGGCGACTACTGCTTCCACGTCTCGCTGCTCACGCGGCTCAACCGTCCGTTGCGGGTCCCGTCGGACCCCGGCACGGCCGAGCCGCGCTTCGGCGCGCGCTTCGAGGCGTGGGCGTGGCCGGCCGAGCCGGGCGATTCGCAGCTCGTGCTCTACTTCGCGAGCACCGGCGGCACGCTGCTTCAGGGAGAGAACGGCATGTCGGCCGGGCCGGGCGACTTCCCCGGCGACCGCTTCAGCTCGGAGAACCCGCTGCAGCAGCACGAGCGCGCCGGCGGCCGCGACACGCGCTGGCTCGAGGTCTTCGCCCTGACGCGGTCGTGAGCGGCGGGCTCAGTAGAAGGCGGCGTACATCGTGAGGATGCGGCGCGCGAGTCCGGCGTCGCCGACGGCTTCGCGCTGCGCGTAGAGCCGCTCGCCGAGCTGCGGCGTCTCGAAGAAGGGGATCGACTCGAGCGCGGCGACGCGCACGTCCGGCGCCGCCGCGCCGTCGACGGCGAGCGCGAACATCCGCCGCGCCGCGTCGTCGACGTCGTCCTGGCCCGCCCCCTTCACCAGCCCGCGCACCGTGTCGATCAGGACGATCTGCGCGCGCGGCCGCGTGGCGCGCCCGAGCGCGTCGCTCGTCGGCCGCAACGCCGCCGCGCCGAGGCTCTGCAGGTAGACGCTCGCCGATTCGGAGAGCCAGCCGTGGTCGCCGACGTGCAGGTCGTCGCGGCCGCCGGCCCGCTCGATCCGCGCGAGGAAGCGCGGCGCGTCGGACGCCTGCTCGAAGTAGCGCAGCCCGTAGAGGAGGTTCGCCTGGTCGTTGCCGTCGAGCCGCTCGCCGTCGAGGCGCGTGCGCGCGATCGCCGCGGCCTCCTCGTCCTTCAGCGTCTCACAGAGCAGCGAGACCGCCTCCTTGAGCTCTCCGCCGTGGCCGTGGCGCATCGTGTCGCGCCAGCCGGCCGCCCCTTCCTGGTGGCCGTGCTTCCAGAGGTCGTAGACCGCCTCGCGCGCCACGATCGGGTCGCGGTCGCCGGTGAGCCCGCGCAGCAGCCCGACCGCCGCCTCCTCGTCGAGGCCGTCGCCCTTCGCGCCGAGCGCCTGCGCCAGGTAGCGGCGCACCTCGCCGCCCGGGTGGACGCTCAGCGCACGCGCCTCGTCGAGCGGCGGGAGGCGCTGCGCGTCGCGGTAGATCGAGAGGCCGACGACCACCCGGCTCGAGTCGCTCGAGCGCAGCTCCTCGCGCGCCGCCGCCACGCCGCGCGCGTCGCCGCAGACGAGGAGCGCGAGGATCGCGTTCTGCCGCACGCGCGGCTTCGCGCTCGCGAGGAAGCGGGCGCACGACTCGGCGAGGTCGCACAGGCGGCGCGTCGCCACCTGCTGCAGCCACGGGACCGCCATGTTCCCTGCGGGGTCCGACTCGAGCATCGCGCGCACCAGCTCCTTGTCGCTGAGGGCCTCGCGCTTGATGAACTCGTTCAGCGCGGTGCGCTTGACCTCCTCTTCGGCCGCGCCGGTGAGGCGCGCGTAGAGCGTGGTGATCTCCTCGGTGACCGGGAAGCCGGCGAGCGCCTGGATGGCGGCGATGCGGAGGTAGTCGGGCGGCGACGCGGTCGCGCGCACCACCGTGTCGAGGCCGACCGGATCGCCCACGAGCCCGATCGCGGTGAGCAGCCGCGCCGCCAGCAGCGGCGAGCCGCGCACGACCTGGTCGTAGCGGCGCACGAGCCCGCGCGCGATCTCGGCGCGCACGGCCGGATCGGTCGGGAGGTGGTGCTGCGTCCACTGGAAGACCTCGGGCGTGCCCCACTCGACGCGCGCGAGCACTCGCTGCACGGGATCGGCGAGGACGGCCGGCTTGAGCGCCGACTCGGGCGGATGGACCGCCGGCAGCGCGTTGCCGAAGACGTAGGGCGCGAGCGTCGGCTCGAGCGGCGGCGGAGGCCGCTTCGACGCGAACGCGAACCACGCCGCCCCGAGGACGACGACGGCGACGACCACGAGCGGCAGCCAGCGTTTCATCCCGGGCATCGTAGACTCCGCCGCCGATCGCCCTGTCCGTCCGTAGGGAGCCGATGCCGATGGCGCTCGTCGCGGCCGTGTTCGCCTCGATCCTCCTCGCCTTCCAGGACCGCCCGCAGGCGGCTGCGGTCGAGTGGCAGAACCTCACCGACGAGCTCACGCCGAAGATCGTCGCGTACCGGACGCTCCCGCCGGAAGAGCGCAAGAAGCAGTCCCTCGCCGCCGAGCGCGCGAAGGTCCTCGACTACTTCCGCCGCTTCGAGAAGAGCGACCCCGACCTCGCCTGGTCAGCGCGCGTCTGGCTGGCGACCAACGTCACGCGCGACGCCCTCGAACGGGAGCGCGACGCCGTCGACGAGCTGGTCGCCATCGCCAAGGATTCGGCCAGCGGCGACGCCGCCGCGCGCGCCGCCATCCACGCGGCCGACGGGCTGCTCAAGCTGGGCGACGACGAGGCGCTCGTCCGGATGAAGACGAGCTATTCCGCGCGCCCCGACCCCAGCCCGGCCGTGGTTTCGCACCTCGAGAACGTCGCGCGCCAGGTCCTCGTCCAGCCGGGGCGCCGCTTCCCCGACCTCGCCCTGACCGACCTCGCCGGCCACGCCGTCGACTGGAAGACGCTGCGCGGCAAGGTCGTCGTCGTGGTCGCCTTCAACGTCCTGAACGACCCGTCGCGCCAGGCGCTCGAGCGGGCGACCCAGCTCGCGAAGTCCCACGCCAAGGAGCCGTTCGGGGTGGTCGGGATCTCCCTCGACGTCGAGCGCGCGAAGCTCGCCGCGGAGCTTGCGCGGCTCGAAGCCGCCTTCCCCGTCGACTGCAGCGAGAAGGAGTGGAAGGGACCGGCCGCCCGGGAGCTCGGCCTCGAGCAGATCCCGGTCGCGTGGCTGCTCGACCCGAAGGGGACGATCGTCGAGGTGCGGCGCGGCCCGCTGCCCCCCGCCTTCGACGAGGCGATCGAGAAGGCCCTCCGCGCCGTCCCGGCTGCATCGGCCGGCGGCCGCTGACCGCCACCCGCCGTTCCTCGGACGGGAGGCCGCTCGGCTTCCCCTTGGACGGGAAGAATCGGGGCGATACCATCCCGCCCCTTCGTAGCTAGAGCGTCCGACCCGGAATCGGCGACCTCGGAACGGAGTCCCGCCCCTCATGAACCGCAAGATCTTCGGAAACGTCCTCGCCACGGCCTTCCTGGCTGGCGCCCTCGCCGCCTGCAGCTCCAGCTCGTCGGAGCAGACCGAAGAGGAGCAGGCCAAGGCGGAGCAGGCCGAGGCGCAGGAGCAGGACCGGGGCGACGACCGGACGTCGACGTCGGCCTGGTGGGGCGACAACCTGGCCGGTTACTGGTACGTGCTGAAGCGCGACATGAAGCAGCTCTACCAGAGCATCGACCGCCACGTCTTCAACTACGACTGGGAAGACCCGTACCTCAACTGAGGGCGGCGCGGAAGGCCGCTGCGACGCGCTGCGCGGCGGCCGCGGGATCGGACTCGGCGTCGATCCACGTGATCTCGGGGAACTGGCGGAACCAGTTGTCCTGCCGGCGCACGAACATCCACGTATCGCGCACGATCGCGGCGCGCAGCTCGGCGCGCCGCGGCTCGTCCAGGCCGGGCGAAGCGCCCGTGACCCCGCCCCGGCCCGCCTCGGCGTCCAGCAGTTCGACCGTCTCGCGGTAGCCGATCGCCAACCCCGCCACCGGCCCGATCCGGCCCCGGCGGCGCAGCGCCGCGACCTCCTCGACCAGGCCGGCATCGAGCATCCGGTCGACGCGCCGCTCGATCCGCTCGCGCAGGCGCGGCCGTGACCAGCGCAGCCCCACCGCGACGCACCGGCCGTCGATCGGGCGGCGCGTCGCCGTCACCTGCCATTCCGTGAGCGTCCGCCCCGTCGCGCGCTCGACCTCGAGCGCACGCGCGATGCGCTTGCGGTCGCCCGGATGGAGCCGCGCCCCCGCCGCCGGATCGACGGCGGCGAGCCGCGCATGCGCTGCCGCGACGCCGCGCTCGTCGATTTCACGGGCGACTGCGTCGCGGACGGACGCCGGCACGTCGGGCACCTCGAACAGGCCGCGCACGAGCGCGCGCAGGTAGAGGCCGGTCCCGCCGACGAAGAGCGGCACGCGGCCGCGCGCGCGGACGGCCGCGACCTCGCGCTGCGCCGCGCGCACCCAGGCCCCCACGGAGAAGCGCTCGTCGGGCTCGACGAGATCGGTGAGCGCGAAGCGGCCCGCGTCGGCCTTGTCGGTGCCGAGGTCCATGCCGCGGTAGACCTTCATCGAGTCGAGCGCGAGCAGGTCGGCGCGCAGCCCCTCCGCGATCTCGAGCGCGACCCGCTTCTTGCCCGACGCGGTCGGACCGACCAGCAGCAGGAGCGGACCCGGGTCGTCGGTCACCGCGGCGCGGCGTCCGCCTTCGGGCGCAGGATCGAGACGGCCGACTGCTCCTCGCGCAGGTGCGCGACGAGGCGGCGCGAGAGGTCGGCCGGGGTCAGTTCCATCGCGACGCCCGTCAGGTCGTCGAGCGCGACGTGTCGGAAGTGGCAGGTCACGAGCGCGCCCGCCAGCGACTCGGCGGAGTTGAAGGCGCGGACGAAGCGGCCGAGGAAACGGTTGCGCGCCAGAGTGAAGTCGGCCTCCGGGATCCCCTTCGCCGCGGCGTCGCGCAGGAGCACGAAGAGTTCGGCCACGAGGCGGTCGGGATCGTCGGTCTCGGCCCCGAGGATCGTGAAGCCGAAGTCGTCCTCCCCCGAGTAGGAGGCGTCGAAGGCGTCGTCGATGAGGCCCGCCTCGTAGAGACGCTGATGGTGCGGCGAGCTCGGGGAGAACAGGACGTCGAGGAGCAGGCGCGTGGTGAGGTCGCGCCGCAGGAAGTCGCGCGGCGACTTCGGCAGGTCGAGGTCCTTGAAGCCCAGCGCGAGCTGCGGCCGCGCGACGGCGAACTCGCGCTCGCTGCGGCGGCGCGCCACCGTCGGCGGCTCGACGATCGCGGGCCGCGACCACGCGCGGCCGGCGCCGATCTTCAGCGACGCGAGCGTCCGGTCGGCCAGCGCCGCGCAGCGTTCGGCGTCGAAGGCGCCGCCCACCACGAGGACCATGTTGGACGGGTGGTAGAAGGCGGAGTGGCAGCGGTGCAGCAGCTCGGGCGTGATGCGCCGGATCGTCTGCACGGTGCCCGCGATGTTGATGCGCACCGGATGGACGTGGTAGAGCGACTCGAGCAGGTTGAAGAAGACGACCCAGTCGGGGTCGTCGTCGTACATCCGGATCTCCTGCTCGATGATCCCCTGCTCCTTCGCCACCGACTCCGCCGTGAACCACGGGTCGTAGACGAAGCGGATCAGCGTCTCGAGGTTCTCCTCGACCTTCTCCGCGGTCGAGAAGTGGTACGACGTCTTCGCGAACTCCGTCCCCGCGTTGCAGCTCGCGCCGAGCGCGGAGAAGCGCAGGCTCACGTCGCCCTTCTGGTCCTCGAAGAGCTTGTGCTCGAGAAAGTGGGCGATCCCCTCGGGGACGGCCTCGCCCGGCGCGCCGCCGGCGGCCGGCAGCCGCGAGTCGAGCGAGCCGTAGTGCGTCGCGAGCAACCCGAAGCTGCGCGAGAACTCGGGCCGCGGGTTCAGGTAGAGCGTGAGCCCGTGCGGCAGGACGCCCTTCAGCAGCGTCTCGCCGATCGTGTTCGGGACCGCTTCGAGCTTCGTCATGCCTCCCCGTCTCCGGGCTCGGCGGCCGCGTGGCGGGCCGCGCCTTCCAGGCAGTAGACGGTCCGGACCGGCCCGATGCGGCGCGCCACGCGCGTGACGTCGGCCGCAGTCACGGCGGCGAGCGAGCGGCAGATGGCGTCGAGCGTCCGCACGCGCCCCGCCGACAGCCCCGCCTCGAGCGTCTCGACCATGCCTCCCGCCGAATCGAACATCCCGCGCGCCCCCGAGATCATGAGCCGCCGCGTCTGCTCGAGCTCGTCGTCGCGCGGCGGCGCGTCGCGCAGCGACGCGATCTCCTTCTCGGTGAGCTCGCTCACCTTCTCGCGGTCGGCCGCGTCGATGCCGCACGAGGTGAAGAGGACGCCGCGCAGCCGGTCGAGCGACGCCGACGCGAAGTAGGCGAGGCTGTGCTTCTCGCGGATCGACTGGAACATGCGCGAATGGAAGCCGCCGCCGAGCACGCCGGCGTAGACGCGCAGCGCGTCGAACTCGCGCTCTTCGAGGTTCTGCAGATCGACGAAGCGCGCCGTGATCAGCTTGCTCTGCGAGACGTCGTCGCGCTCGACGAGGAGGCGCGGCTCGCCGGCCGCCGGCGGCGGCCGCGCCGCCGGAGCGGGATCGGCGGCGGGCCGCGCGGTCGCGAAGAACTCGTCGGCGATCGCCGAGACGTCGGCCAGAGCGAAGTCGCCGACCGCGAAGACCCGCGCCGGGAGGCGCTCCTTCAGGTCGGTCCAGGCGGCGATCGCGTCGCCGCCCTGCAGCGCGTTGGCCTGCTCGACGGTGCCGAGGACCGGCATCCCGTAGGGCTCGTCGCCGAAGGTCACGTCGAGGAGGCGCTGGAACGCCCAGGTCATCTTGTCGTTGTATTGCGCCTCGATCTCGCGCCGATGGTTGAGCCGCTCCTGCGCGAACACGTCCTCGGGGAAGGCGCCGCGCACGAGGTGGGGCTCGAAGAGCAGCTCGCGCATCAGCGCGACCGCCGGCGCGAAGATGGCCGGCTTGCCCGGCAGGAAGCGCTCCTCCACCGTCTCGAGCCGCAGCGAGGTGATCTGCGCCTGGCCGTGCTTGTAGACCGAGGAGGACCAGCTGCTGCCGTAGAGGCTCTCGAAGGCGCGCGAGACGTCCGCCATCGAGGGGTGGCGCCGCGTGCCGCGCCGCATCAGGTTGGGGACGAGCGCGCGCGCCGCATTGCGCCGCGACGAGGCCGTCCGCCAATGGACGCGCAGCAGCTTCGTCTTGAACTTGCGCGTGGGCAATACGAAGACGTCGACGCCGGCGCGCGTGCGCGCTGCCTGGAAATCGCCGGCCCGGTCCGCTGCAGCGTCCACCATTCGACCTGCGGATCCGACGGGGGCGGACGGCCTCGGCTTCCTCGTGGCTTCCCGATTCGCGGCGGGCCGTTTCCATTCGACGCGAAGGCGGAGGATCATAGGCCGCCCCACCTTGCCCCGAAGCGCAATTCCCCCATCCGGAGCGCTGCGTTGCCGCGACGTCCCTGGCCCGACCGCGCCTTGATCGGGATGGTCCATCTGCTGCCGCTGCCCGGCGCTCCGCGCGCGGTCGCGCTCGAGCGGACGCTGGCGCGCGCTCTCGCCGACGCGCGCGCGTGGGCTGCGGGCGGCGCCGACGCGCTCCTCGTCGAGAACTTCGGCGACCGGCCGTTCCGTCCCGAGCGCGTCGAGCCGGTCACCGTGGCCGCGCTGGCGCGCGCGCTCGCGGTGATCGCGGACGCGGTCCGCCTGCCGCTCGGAGTGAACGTGCTGCGCAACGACGCGCGCTCCGCGCTGGCGCTCGCGGCCGCCTTCGACCTCGCCTTCTTCCGCGTGAACGTCCACGCGGGCGCCGCGCTCACCGATCAGGGGGTCCTGACGGGGAGAGCCGACGAGACGCTGCGCGAGCGCGCCGCGCTGCGCTGCGCCGCCCGCCTCTTCGCCGACGT